>JAJDCN010000128.1 GCA_029260815.1 Planctomycetota bacterium | reverse complement strand
GTCGATCCGTGCCTTGCGAACTTGGACCGGCTTTATCTCTGCCGTTGCCATGCCCCCCAGCGCGCAGACCATTGCCATCGCAATAGCGATCGAAAGTGTTCGGGTTCTCATAATTCCTCCTCCTGATCTTCCCAATCGGGCGCGATTTGTTGTACCGCGGAGATCCGCGCCAGCAGGCCCTGGGTTTGGATGTCTTGTAGAATCAATTGCGGACTTCCAGTCTCTTCCGTCCACTCCTGACGGGTGAGTCGGGTCAGGGCAATGAGAAGCCCGTCGAACAGCTCCGCCAGTCGCGGATCACGCCGACCGATTCGGTTGCCCAACGCCCCGCCGCGATCCACTAGATTCATCGCCTTCGCCTCCGCGCTCAGAGCGGTTAGCTCGCTGGCGGTCAGGCGGCGGTTCTTGACCTTGCGCAGGACGACCTCCGCGTCGTCCAGATAATGCAGAACCGCTTTGGCGTCGTGGGGCGTGAGCCCCACCAGCACGATCTGCACGACCGGCTTCTGGGGCGGAGATGCAACGGGCACAGGCTGTGGGATGCGAACGATCTTTTCGATCGTTCCTGGCTCGGGTGCCATCCGCGCTCCCGCCAGCGCGCCGAGCACCCCCACGGCGATTAGCGCGGCCGCCGCGCGCCAAGCTCTCAACCCCTCACGCCGCCGGCCGCCGGGCCAATCCCGCAATACGCTCGAGGCAAAACCTTCCGGCGCGTCAAGCGGCGCGAAGAAGTCCGCCAGTGCTTTTTCTCCTTTGCGAATAGACTCCAGTAGACGGCTGCACTTCGTGCACCCGACCAAGTGAGCCTCCGCCTCCCGGCGCGTAGGCTCGGCCCCCCCGCCCTTCGGGTCGCTCTCGTAGAAGTCGATAACGTCGTCACATTTCATTGCTATTCACCTCGTCCAAGGGTCTTGCGAGTCGGGTACGCAGGATTCGTCTTGCCCGCAATGCATGGTAGCGTGCCAGCTCTTCAGTCACATGAAGAGTTACCCCAATCTCACGATAGGACAGGTCCTCCTGGTACCGCAGCGCCAGGACCGCTCGCTGCATGGGCGAAAGATCGCGAAGGGCCGATTGGAGGAGCGCCTCTCGTTCGGCCGCCTCGCTTGCTTCCGACGGCTGCGGCTGATCTGGATGCTCCACGTCGCCCAGATCGATCGGATCGATGGACCGAACACGCTGCGCCCGACGCAGTCGGTCCAAAGCAACATGAGTTACAATCGTCCGCACCCAGCCGCCGAAGTTTTGCTCTCCCCCCAAGCTCGCCAATCCGGCAAAGGCACGGAGGAAGGCCTCCTGCGCGGCATCCCGAGCTTCCTGCTCGTCGCCGCCCAAGACCCGAAACGCCAGGGAATAGACCCCTGCCTCGTGCCGGCGGATCAGCGCTTCGGCCGCCGATCGGTCTCCCCGAGCGATCTTTCGAATCAGCAGTCTGTCGGTTTTGCCCATGGGCGTAGCCCGCTCTCCCTCCTGACGTCCTATCTTAATAACGAATAGAAGTCGGGTCCGTGAGCCGGTTTTTCAAGATTGTCGCAAATGGTCGAAAGGTCTAGACTTCAGGATTCCTTGCGGAAGGAGATCCACTGGATCTTGACGAAATCGCCTTTTTCGCCTGTTGGGGTCGGGTCGAAGCGCAGACCGGTGATCGGCCCGGTGTACTGGGGCGAGGCGCTCAAATCAATTTCGTAGGTGTGATATTCGCCGTCCGGCTGGATGGGAAAGGTCACGCTCTTTTTCTCGTCATACCCGCGTTCGGTGTATGTGCGCCACATGACCGTGGCCGTTTTCTGCTTTGTGTGATAGGCCGCCCGGATGTAGAGCTTGGGTCCATCCGCCGCATGCCAGAAGGCGGCCGGGCCGATCAGCTTGGGGTCCGGGCCGTCCAGCCGCACGTGCAGTTCACCTCGGATGGGCCAGCCGGTATCGGTGGCATTGTTGTAATGCCAATGCTGCCGGTCGGTGGCGAAGACATATCGTGGCGGCGCCGGGGGGCCAGCATGGGCGCGGACGTGGCTCCGAATCTTCTGGAGAGTGCCAAGGATCAGGACGTAATCAAAGTCATATTGAATATTATGATCCAGGATCTCTGTGTGCAGCGGCGCAATGTAGCCGGTGGGCTTGTCCTTGGGTCCGCCCGGGCCCGGCTCCTTGTAGAACCCGCCGGTGGTCAGATAACGACCTGGATACCAGATGCCCAGCCCCCAGTCCTTGTCGTCCACATGGGCCGCCCAGTTCTCCGTAGCCTCGAAGCTCTCCCAGGGGAACTCAACTTTGCGGGTGCTCACGATCTGTTTGAGCGCGTCACCCGTAAAGGGCTTGTCGCCAGTGTAGGTCATCAACCGGTAGTAGGAAGCATTCGTGTAGACCGCCGGCAGCTCCTGGCCGTGTGGGCCATACTGCGTGTGATCCGAGCGCGTGTTGTTGAGCCGACAGCGGGCCTGGACGGTATTGCCTTCCAGTTGCAGCCACACCTCGAAGGTGCATTCGCCCGGCTGGTTGTCCAGGGGCCAGTGCATGGGAATGCACTGGAGGTGGATCGTCTCGCCGTCGTTGGTGTGGGCGATCACCTTGGATTTGTTCTCCGCCACGTCGCCGGACTGGATGGGGTTCCAGCCGAGGCCCTTCCAAAGTTCCGCAGGCTTCTTGCCGTTGGGCTCGAAAGGCCTGGGCCCGGAATAGAAGGACATCTGAATCTGCCGGCCCCAGTCGTAGCTGTTGACGACGTTGACGCCTCCGTCGGTGTAGGCTAGATAGGTAATCGCCCCACCGATATCCAGATCCACGCCGAGGCGGATCGTGCCGTTGTCCAAATAGCTCATGCCAGAAAGGGCCGCTGGGCTCGCTGGGCCGACACATCCCGCAGTGAACAGAACCGCCGTAAAGCAGATCGTAGCCAGGCAGCGCACGTCTTTACCGTTCATACTGGTCGTCTCCATACCGGTTCTCCTCACAAGCGACCCTGGACCGTATATTTTGCACTTGAATGGTCTATGAGTTAAAGCTATCTTGGGCCGTTCAAGGGCGCTGTGAGTCAGGGGGCGCCATGAAATCTTTCGGCGTTCTGATTCTACTCATCGCCATGTGTGTGTCGGTTGGTTCGGACACCCCACCGGTGCCCGGCGGCACCATGCTCCAGGGCTACTTCTACGATCGATACCAAAACATCGTGGACACCAGTGATGTCCACATCCCCAGTCTCAAGCCGGGCAAATCGATCGACGCCAACCTCTTCCTCACGCCCGTAGATATGCAATCCGTCACCACATTCAAGTTGTTCGTTCAGAACGACGGTGTCCAGATGGAAGAATATCGCGGCGTCTTTGAAATAGGCTACTGGTTCCAAGACATCTTCGACAACAGGATCCCCATGCCGCAGGTTCCCGTGATGCCGGCAAATGCCAGACCGCAGCCGATGAAGCCGGGAACGATCAGAAACCACGGGCTGATCGCAACGCCCAGGAGTGTTCCGAGCGCCACCAGCAAGCCCGCGGCGATGCGGACCTGCCGCTCCAGGGAGATTGCTCCGCTCTGAGTCTTCCTCGTCAAGCCACCCTCCAGGACGTGCAGGTTGGCGACCCCCGCGCCGTGCAGGATTTGGTAGGCCTTCTTCGCACGTGTCCCCGCGGCGCAGACCAACAGAATCTCGCGGCCGGCCGCCTGCTCCTTCACTGCGTCCACGCTGGCGTGCAAACGGTCAATGGGAATATTAACCGCATCGGGCATGTGTCCATAGCGAAACTCCGCCGGCGAGCGCACGTCCAGCGACAGAAAATCCTTCTTGTCGATCCATGCCACTTCAAACTCTTCTGGACCCAAGGTTCGAATGTTTGCAATTATCTCCATCGCTTGTCCCTTTTCTGGATTCACCATGCCGTCATGAATCTGAATCTTGACTTTGACTCTCCAGCTCCGTTAAATGCTCACGAGCGTAATTGCCGTGGGGTCCGTCAGGGTCGAGGATAGCGGCCGCCTCCCAATCTTTACGGGCCTCTGCGGTGTTCTCTAGTTTGTGGTAGGCATCGCCTCGCATCAAATGCGTTTTTGCGTCGGTCGGGTCTAGGTCGAGCGAGCGAGAATAATCTGCGATCGCGTTGTCGTACATTTTCTTCTTATAATAAGCAAGGCCGCGATTGACATAGGCGCGCCTATCCTCGGGAGAGCGTTGAATATACTCGGTGTAATCACCGATCGACTTGTCGAATTGCCCCGTTTTGTAGTGCGTCCATGCGCGATTGTAAAGGGCTTTGATGTAATCCGAATTAATGATCAGCGCTTGCGTATAATCCTCGATAGCCTTGTCATAACGCTTTAACCCGGACTGTGCGAGAGCACGGTTGTAATAGGCTTTTGCATTGCGGGAGTTGTGTACAAGCGCCAGGTCGCATTCGACAACGGCTTGTTTGAATTGCTTCCGAGCGATGTAGACAGAGGAGCGATTGACGTAGGCGTTTGAATAGGAAGGCTTAATCTCAATCGTCCGATCGTAGTCGGCCATGGCCTTTTCGATGTCACCCATTAATTTGTACGTATTTCCGCGATTGTTATAGACGCGCGGGTCCTGGGGCCAGTAGGTCGCCACTTTGTTGAAATCCGCCAGAGCCTCATCGTAACGACCTGTCATGCGGTAGGTAAACGCGCGGTCGTAATACACCCAGGCGTAGTCCGGCTTGAGGGCCAGGGCCCTCTCATAGTCGGCCAGTTCTGCTTCGTAATTGTCGAAATGATAGTGCAGAAGAGCTCTCTCGTAGAAGGCCTTTGCATTCTTAGGATCGAGGTCGATCGATCGAGAATAGTCTGCCAGGGCCGCTTCGGCCTGGGCCGCTTTTTTGTACATATTTGCTCGGAGCCGGTAGAGCTTTGCGTTCCGGGGTTGCAGCGTTATGGCCTGAGAAACGGCGGCAATCGCTTCCTTGTAGTTCCTCTTTCGGAAATGCTTGTCCGCTTGGAGAAGTTGCTTTGCAACCTCGGCCTTAACAGCCTGTGTCGCAGAAGGGGGTTGGGATTCAATCGACGGTAGATTCGGGCCCGTCTTGAGTGCCACAGCGGGCTCCTCGGGCGTTGCACAGGCCGACAGGCCCAAGAAAAGCACGATCAGGCAGCTCCGCAGCGAATGGTGAGTCGATCCCACAGGTAGGCGCCTCCAGAAGGTTTTTCAATGCGACGAATCTAAATTATAACCGGCCGGTCCGGACAAATGAAGCAGGAACTCGTCACACCCGCGCTTTCCCGGCAAACGAGCAAGTTAACGACGGAAAGTCCTTCTTGTCGATCCACGTCGCTTCAAATTCCTCGGGATCCAGCGTCCGAATCTCCGCGATCGTCTCCATTATTTACTCCTTTTCAGGATCCACAGTTGTGTCAGAATCCGAATTTTTCTCTTCGATCTTTTTCAAATACTTACGAGCAGAGCGGCCGTGGGGTCCTTCCGGGTCAAGCTTAACGGTCCGTTCCCAATTTTTCCGGGCTTGCGCGTAGTTACGCAGTTTGTAATAGGAGACCCCTCGGTTCAGATACGCGCGTACGTGATTTGGATTCAGCTCGATGGCTCGAGAACAATCAGCGATGGCCTGTTCATAGCTTTTCATCGCTCTGTGCGCCAAAGCCCGTTGGTAATAGGCCGTCGCGTCGGCCGGTTGGCGTTTAATAACCCAAGTATAGTCGGCGATCGCTTTTTCAAACTTTTTAATCCTGGCATATGCTAACCCACGGTTGAAGTGGGTGTCTTTATCATTCGGATTCTTCAGAATTGCGAGGCTGTAATCGGCAATCGCCCCTTCATAATCTCCGGCTTTTGAATAAGCGACGCCTCGATTGGCGTAGGCGCGCGCACCGTCGGGATTTCGCTGTATATAGTCTGTATAATCACGAATGGCTTTGTCCAATTGCCCGATGCTAAAATAAGCCATCCCACGATTATAGAGGGCGTCGATGAAATCGGGGTCCAGCGTAAAGGCTTGGCTGTAGTCCTCGATCGCCTTATCCTGCTGGTTCAATCCAGCTTCGGCGACAGCGCGGTTGAAAAACGCCATTGTATTGCTCGGGTTGTGTGCAATTGCCAAGTCACATTCCTCAACGGCTTGCTTGAATTGCTTCCGAGCAATGTAGATGGAGGAGCTATTGACATAAGCGTTGGAATGCGCGGGATTGAGATCAATGGCCCGATCGTAGTCGTCCAATGCCTTGTTGAACGCACCGATTGCTTTGTACGTAAGTCCACGACGATTATAAACACGCGGGTCCTTGGGCCAATAGGTCGCCGCCTTGTTGTAATCTGCCAAGGACTCCTCGTAACGACTCATAATCCGGTAGGTCCACGCGCGCTCGAAATATACCTCGGGGTAGTCCGGCTTGAGGGCCAGAGCCTTCCCATAGTCGGCAAGCTCTGCTTCGTGCTGAGCTAGAGCGTAATGCAGCGTCGCCCTCTCGTAGAAAGCCTCCGGGAGCTTTGGATCGAGCTCGATTGCGCGAGTATAGTCTGCCAGGGCCAACGTTGCTTGATCCGTTCCGCGATAAATACTGGCTCGAAGCAGGTAGAGCTTGGCGTTGTCCGGATCCAGCGCGACCGCCTGAGAAATGGCGGCGATCGCTTCCCCATATTTGCCTTTTCGGACCAGCTCTCCTGCACGGAGAAGATGCTTCTCAATCCTTGGAGCGGGCTGGGATTCTACCGAGGGCTTGGCGGAACTCGCTGGAAGCGCCTCGGAAGACGGGTCGTCGGTCGCACAGGCGGACAGGCCCAAAACAAGCGCGATCAGACCGGTCCGCAACGGATGGTAAACCAGTCCCATACGTAGACGCCTCCAGAAGACTTTTCAGTGCGACCAATCTCAATTATAACTGTTCGGACCGGACAAATGAAGCAGGAACTCATCGCGTCTGGCTTGGGTCTTTTTCTTGCCATGCGGTTGAACACCCTCTAGGATGTCGGCGTTTTGGGTCCAGCCATGCAAGGAGGTCGCTTGGTATTTGTCGATTGGGTCATTGTTGCGGGATACTGCCTGTTCGCCTTGGGCGTAGGGGTCGTGCTGTCCCGGCGGGCGGGCAAGTCGACGACGAATTTCTTCGTGGGCGGCCGGGCCTTCCCTTGGTGGATCGCGGGAACCTCCATGGTGGCCACCACCTTCGCGGCGGACACGCCCCTGGGCGTAACCGAGGTGGTCCGCCAGGGCGGGATCGCGGGCAACTGGATCTGGTGGAACCAACTGCTGGGCGGAATGCTGGCGGTGTTTCTATTCGCGCGACTGTGGCGTCGCGCGGGGGTGCTCACCGACGTGGAGCTGGTGAAACTGCGCTACTCCGGCCGGGGGGCCTCGGTCCTGCGGGGGCTCAAGGCCTTCTACTTCGCGTTCCTCTATAACTGCGTGGTCATGGGCTGGGTGATTACCGCCATGGTCACGATCCTCAACGTGACGGCCCAGATCGAGACGGCGGTGGCTCTGCCCATTTGCATCGGGATTGCGCTGACCTACTCCGTTCTGTCCGGCTTCGTGGGTGTGGTCCTGACCGACCTGGTCCAGTTCGTCCTGGCCATCGGCGGCGCGATCGCCTTCGCCGCGCTGGCGGTGAATTACGTGGGCGGCATCGACGGCCTGGAAAAAGGCCTGGCCGAGACCGGGCGCGCGGAGTACGTGAATTTCCTGCCCCATTCGAAGGAAAACCCGGAGACCGGCGACACTGTGTGGGTCACAGGCAAGAAGACCTTTACCTGGCAATATTTCCTAGTGGCCTTCGGCATGATCTGGTGGGCGGCCCACAACGCCGACGGTGGCGGTTACATCATCCAGCGCATGCTCTCTTGCAAGGACGAACGCCACGCTCTGCTGGCTACTCTGTGGTTTAACATCGCGAATTACGCGGTCCGATGGTGGCCGTGGATCATGGTCGGGCTGGTGTCTTTGGTGCTTTTCAGCGACGTGCAGGACAAGCAGACCCTGATCGATCGCGGCGTGCCGGAAGCGGACGCCCAAGAGCAGGCCAAGGCGCACGAGAAGTCGAAATACGTCGATACCATGGTCCACAAAGACCCCGTCACCGGGCGTCCGATCGTTCCGCCGATTCTCATGGGGCTCCTATTCGCCTCCTTCCTGGCCGCGTTCATGTCCACCATCGACACCCACCTCAACTGGGGAACGTCTCTGTTCGTCAACGACATCTATCGCGCGTTCTGGGTCAAGGACAAGCCGGAGGCGCATTACGTGGCCGCCTCGCGCGTATTTATGGTGGTAATGATGGCCCTTGGCGCTGGCGTATCGCTGATCACTCACTCCATCTCCGATGCCTGGCGGTTGCTGTTGACCATGGGCTCGGGGCTCGGCATTGTGCTGATCGTCCGCTGGTTCTGGTGGCGGATCAACGCCTGGAGCGAGGTCACCGCCATGCTTTCGTCGCTTGGCACCATGCTCGTGTTGAAGTTCGCCTTCGACATCGCCCCCACCAAGCTGACGGTGGCCATGCCGCTAGTCGTCGGCGTCTCTCTGCTCACCACGCTGATCGTGACATTCCTGACCCGCCCCACCAACCGGGAGCAGCTTAAGACGTTCTATCGAAAGGTGCAGCCAGCGTCGGTAGGCTGGCGTCCCGTGGTGGACGAACTCGATCCATCGGAGCTGCGTCCCCAGCGGGGTTTGCGGGCGCAGCTATTGGACTGGGCAGCAGGCGCGGCGATGGTATACTGCGCCATGTTCGCCATCGGCCACATCATCTTCGGCCGCTACGGGGCCGGCGCCGGATTCGCCGTCGCCGCCATCGCCTGCGCCGCGTTCCTCTGGTGGCACCTGGGCAAGGCCAACTGGCAATTCGCCGAATGAGCTCTCTGCCCGTAGAACGACGACAGGAGCATCTGAAAATGAACGTGAAACAAACCGAAAAGCCAGTAAAGAGTTGGATCTACTGCGAGCGCTGTGACCGCGGCAAGGAATATCTCCACGCAACCGACCTTGCCTTGCCCCATCTGGTGCGTTGTACAGACTGCCGCCGGATGATGTTGTCGACTGTTATGTGCGAGGAATGCGACTGCGGAATTGATCTATACGATGTGAGCCACCGCCCAGCTTCAGCCGACTGTGTGGAATGCAAGCGCCCGATGCCGATCGAGACTGCGGTTTATAATCGCGAACCTCTCGAGGCCCGTAACGAAGGCGAGTGGAGGCGCGACGAATACAAACGGTCGGGGTGCCTGGCAGCGGGTGTAATCCTGACGCTTCTTGTTGGTGCCACCTCCTGCCTCATCGGCTGACACCCGAAATCCAGGCGACCGTATTGGATTTTCCCACAGTCTCGCGCTTTGGCACCCGTAAAGCTATCCTATCACCATGCCGTCCTTTACATCGCGCGAAGTCTTTGGCACAATAAACGTCCCGAAACCCATGCTCTCTCGCGCGTTCGCTACTGAGGACGGTCGTGCCCAAACTGATCCTATATACCGGTCTCCTCCCAAAGACCTTCGAAATCGACCAAGATGCGATCCACTTGGGTCGCTCGACCGAATGCGACGTGCACATCGACGACAAACAGGCCTCCCGGCGCCACATTCGAATCGATCGCCGCGGCGGCGGCTGGACCCTCACCGATCTGTCCTCGCGCAACGGCACTCGCGTCAACGGTCGCAACATCGAGACTTGTACGCTCGTCGCCGGCGACCGGATCCAGATCGGGTCCGCGGTGGTTTACTTTGAGTCGGAGCGGGCCGACCAAGCCCAGCGTGAAACCGCTTCCGACCTGAGCGGGCGTGCCGACAAGGACGCTCCCGCGGAACACGAGCCCAGCGGCCCGACCGCCCTGTTCGTCCTCACCGATTCAAACGGCAACGTGCAGAACTTCGAGATGCCGATCGCCCGACTTGTCGCAGGCGTCACCCTCGGTCGTTCGCGCTCTAACGACATCTCCATTTCTGACGACGGCGTCTCCTCTCGACACATCCGCGTCAATTTCCTGGACGGCTCCTACTTCGTGACCGACCTGGATACCACCAACGGAACGATCCTCAACGACAAGCCGATCACCGGAGCCCTGCTCAAATCCCACGACCGGCTCCAGATCGGCGCGGTCCGCGTCGATTTCTTCGCCAACGCCGCCGAAGCCTGCTTCGACAAGGACACGTTCCGGAACCTGAAAGGAGACCTGGTAAACGAGCCGCCCGTTTGGACGCGACACCGGCAGATCGTGCGCGCCATCCAACGAGGCTTGGTCGCCCTCGTCTGCGGTGTAATCGCATGGGTCGCGCTCGCGATCGTCTTGCACAACGACGAGACGGAACACCCGCCAGCGTCGGCCCGCGAAACCTGGCCCGCACCCAGTCGGGTCATCACTCCGTTCACACAACCGACGCCCCACCAGATCGGCCCCGCCCTGGCCGAGGCGCTCGACACAATCGACGCTGCGATTGAGCAGTTCGAGCTGGATACTGCCGCGCGCGCCGTTGCTGACCTCCGACACCAATTTGAAGACAGGCCGTGGTATCTACAACAACGCGATGCCCGGCTTTTTCGCATTCAAAACAAAGTGGCCGTCCTCCAAGAACAAGCCGCCGACGCCTTTGTCGCGGCGCAGGCATCCGGAACCCCTGCCCAGATGAGCCGGGCCGTCGGGGCCTATGTGACGCTCCTGGAACAGTTGAAGCCCGGTCCGGACCGGACGCGCGCGGAAGCGAACCTGGAAGAGCTTCTGCACGAACGAGACGGGACCGGGTGGGCACGGTTCGAGCGACGCACGCGACTCGAAGCCCACGCCCGACGCCTGCGAGCCCGCGGTGCGAACGCCGCCGCGGAAAAAATCGAGACATTTCTGGCCAACGCAAACGGGAAAGCGGATCCGGACGGATGACGCGGCGCACAAAAACATTGGTCGGCGTCGACGTGGGCGCCAGTGCGATCAAGGTCGTCTGGTTGTCTGCCGGCGAAGCGGGGTTGCGCGCGATTCGGGTGGTGAAAGTCCCCCTCGACCAGGAACCCGACACCAAGGACCAACCCGCAGTGGAACAAACGCTCCGGGCGGCGCTGAAAGAGGCGGGCCTAATCGGCGCCCGCGCCCCGGTGACCGTGGCGGGAACCGACGTAATTCTGCGATACCAATACTTGATGCCCTCTGACTCCCTGGATGCGGTAGAGCTGGCGAATTTCGAGGTCAATGAGGTGGGCGAGAAAGTTCCAGGCGCGGTCGCCTACAACTTCGACACCCTCGAGGTGCCCGCCGTACTGAACCCCACCGGCACCCATCAGTCCGGTACCGCAGTTCTGACGGCCATGGCGAAAAACCATTTTCTCGACGCGCTGGACGCGCAACTGCGTACCGCGGGGATCCGCCCCACGCGCGTTGTTCCCGCGCCGCTGGCCTTGTCCACCGCACTCGCATATACCCAGGCGGTGGCCGAAGACGAGATCGTTTTGGCCATCGATTTGGGCGCCGAACACTCGACACTCGCGGTTATGGAAGGGGCTCGCCCCTTCTTCCTGCGCGCCATGCCCTTTGGCGGCCTGGCGATCACCCGCGCCATCGCGCGACGGCTCGACGTCGATCTGCTTAACGCGGAACGGGCCAAGCAGTCCCGGGCCAAGGTCATGGCCCACGCGTCTACACTGTCGATCGATGACGCAGAAAGGGTCTTGTGCGCCAGTGCCACGGATCAGGCAGAGCAGCTTTGTTCTATCTTGCGTGCATCCCTCCGTTTCGCCGAGGCGCAACTTAAATGCAAGCCGATCCGACCCGCCCGGATCTTCATCACCGGTGGCGCCAGTCAATTGCCTGGATTGCCTGGCTTGATCGAGGAGCGGCTGGAGGCTTCGGTCGAACCGCTTAATCTGGAAACGTCCCTCATCACCGAGGGACTGTCGAACGAAGAGAAACTTCTCTTGTCTCAAAACGCTTCCCAATTCACCGCCGCCATCGGTTGCGCCTTGACGCAATGGACTCCGGTCCCTTCCATTCGCTTGAAGTCCGCGCACCAGCGCCAGAGGGAGCGCTTTCGCACCCGCGACCTCTACGTGTACGCCGGCGTGGTGCTTTTTCTCGCCGCGTTGGTGTTTCGAACATTCTTTTGGCTCGATACGCGCAGCGCCTTGCTCGCGGAGCGCAAAGGCCGGACGCACCTGATCGGAACCGCACACGCCCTGGAGGCTGAGGTTTTGGGGCTGGACCAACAGATCTCCGCATCCCTCGCACAGCGACGCCATATTGAAAATGCAATCCGGGGCGTCGATTTCCCGTTGCGCATCCTGGCCGAAATGGTCGGGGAGGTGCCGCGTCCGGGAATGCTCTTGCCGGAAAATCTCGGGTTGGTTCGCATGGCGCTTGCCCAGCCAACCGCGGACGCGGTGCCAGACGATCCCCGGCGCGGCCAACCCCTGCCGGCGCTGGAAATCACACTTGCCGTGCAAGACAACAGCGCGGCGGCTGCCGAAGCCGTCGGGGCATACCTCGACAGGATCCCCTACAAAGTGTTGGACTTGGGAGAACAGCCCGGGCACCCACAAGATCGACGCATCCTGTTATTCGACCGAATAAAGGAGACGCTGGAGTGAGATCCGTACCCCCGAACAGGCTCTTGTTTTTTGCCACGCTGGGCTGTGCCGTTTTGGGGCTGGCGTTCGAGGGGCTTTTCCCCACCGTCTTGGGAATTCGCCGGCTCGCGCGCGAAGTGGCCGCGCTTCCAACGGTATCGCAGATCGATGCGCTCCGTGACGCCAGGGACCGCCGGTCCGAGCGAGCCCTTCAAATCTCCGACGCCGTCGGGAGCGACGTGGCGCTGACCAGCTTTTTCGCGTGGCACCCTGCCCAGGATACCGACGCAACCGCTTCCCTAACGCTAGACGCACGCATTCGCCGGGTCCGGGCGGCCGTCGAAGAGCACGTGCGCGCCAAGAAGATGGAACTCGACGTTCAGTTTGCACCACTGGCCGCGCAGCCGGTTGACCCGTCCGATCTCCTCTACCGCCTCGACCGACTGGCGATCGCGGAACGCGCGATCCGAGCGGCGGCCGACGCAGGGATCGCGCAGTTGCGTGTCGACCTGCAGCCATCCACCGCTCCGAACGCGGAAGTGCGTTTGTCCATGCAGGGCACCGAGCAGAGCGTCCGCGCCTTCCTGGCCGGCCTTGCCACGCGGGAGGTGTTCCTGACGACCCAACATATGGAAATTCAATTGGATCCTACGCGACCCTGTTTCCTGCGGATCCCGCGCATGACGGTAGGCCCCGTCGCGCCGTTGCGCCACTCGGAAGGAGTGTCGAAATGATCCGCGCCGAGTGGGCATTCTGTGGAATCTGTCTGGGGCTGGCCCTCGCCGCGGCCCTGTCCGGCGAGTTTGGCGGCCCCTCCACGGGTCCACCGGCGGGCAACAGAATTTCTTTCCAAGAGCTGCCCGCGGTTCTCCACCCGATCCCACCCGTCCCGGACTCGGAGAAGGAGTCCCAGCGGAAGCTCTTCGAGCCCAGGGCCGAAGCGATCGAACTTCCCCCCATCCAATTGCCAATCCCGTCGGTTCCGCTTAACGTCCCTCTTGCCTTTCCTCCGGCGTACGCCTACTTGCTCGATGCACCCCGAGGCCGCCCCGAAGCCTACACGTTGGGCCTTGATATGGACGACCTGAATGAGACGATCCGCCGATTGGACAAGACGATCCAGGCGGGTGACGCCGACGGAGGCGCGCATCTTCAAATGGGCCTGGCCCTGAGCCGTCTGGATCTTTGGGAATCGGCACGCACGCATTTCCAGATCGCCGCGAAAAAGGAGCGCCTGAAGGGTTCGGCACTTTGCTACGCGGGGGAAACTTTTGCCAAGACCGGCCAGTACGAGATCGCCGAAGACCGGTTTCGCGAGGCCGGGCGCTTTGGAGCACGCGCGCAGGCGCTCAATGGGTTGGGTCTGCTGGCGCTCCTGCGGGACCAACCAGAACGCGCAAGGGAACATTTGGAACTGGCCGCCGAGACCGGGTTACTAGAGGCTCAGATCAATCTGGCGGCGATCCGGCTTCATACGGGCGCGTCCCAGGCGGCGGTCGTAGGCCTTCAGGACGCGCTCCATGCGGGCAGGAACGAGGATCAAAAGCCCAGAGGCGTGGACTCTCGGCTCATCGGATATTTCGTGGCGGCGCTGGTGGTCGAGGAGCGACTGCAGGAGGCACGCAACGTCCTCAAACGCGAGACAACGAAACAACCGGCCCTGGGCCCAAAAGGATTCGGCTTCTTCACCGAACGCTTCCTGCGTGCGTATATTGATCTGGCCGACGATCGCCGCGCCGTGGTTCGCAAAGCCGTTGAAGACTTTGGGCGCCTTCAAAAAGCCGCGGAGGAGGAGCCGGTGTCGTCGCGATATCGATCGACCCTGGCCTTCCTGCGCGGCTACGGCAATTTAAAGCTCACCGGCTTGGCGGCCGATCCCGCGGCTGGAGCAGCCCTTCTGATCGAAGCCGAGTCGGACTTTCGTCGTGCGGCCCGCGGCGGATATCCGCCGGAAGCCGCGCTGGCCGGAGCGGCTCGGAGCGCCCTGGGGCAGCAGGGCAGCCACCGGGCGATCCAATATCTGGCGGTAGCTGTGCGCCAAGCCGAGGAGGCGTTGGCTTTGCGTAAAAAACTAATCGAGCTCTATTTGCGCACAGGGGCTAGCAACGATGCGGCAGCGGAAATCCACCGACTGCTCACCCGGCAGCCCGACGACCCCTTTGGCCAGAGCGCCCAAGCGATTGTGGCCTATCGACGCCGGGACATGGACACGGCGTTGGCCTTGCTGGACGCGATGTTGGAAACTACAGGACGCCCGATCCCCGTCTACGTGACGGATCTGCGCTGGCGAATCTGGAAGCATCGATTCCGCTCCCGCCTGCTGTACACGTTCGATCACCCTCCGACGGAGCGGACCTGGGCCTGGCGAGTATCGGACACACCCACCACCCAGGGCTGGGCGGCGCATCAAAGCAAGGCCTTTCATTTGGGCGACCAGGGCGGAAACGCGCCAGGCGAAGTCTCTATGACCCGATCGATCCGGGACAGCCGATTTCTATCGCTATCGGCGGATTTGAACACGATCGAGGGCGCCAATGCAGAAGTGGGAATGGCCATCACCGGCGCCAAAACCCAGACGGAACCGGCGCAGATCGCGGGAGAGGTTGCTCTGTACAAGCGGCGCAGCGAGTCAGGCGAAGCCCAGGTGGTGTATCGTCTGCTCGTGCCCGGCGGCGAAGAAGAGACCGGCGTGGTCGCGCCGTGGCCGGAGGACGGGTTCCACAGGCTGACGGTGGAATGGACCGAAAAGGGAACGTTCGCCTTTGCCGTGGACGCTGGGACGCCCGTTGAAACCTTCGGGACGATGGCGCGGGATGTGGAGGTGTCCGTTCGCCTCTTCGGGCGGGCTCCGGGTGGGCAGGCATGGCACGCGGCGGTGGACAACGTGGAACTGCTAATTGAAAAAGGAGCGGGCGATGGCTGAAACCCTCCTGATCACCGGCCCACCGGGAAGCGGCAAGACGACCCGCGCGTTGCAGGCGTATCGCCAACGGATCGATGCTGTGGGCGCCGACGCGGTCCTTCTTTTGTTGCCAAACCAGGCGACCGTTTCCGACGCGCGATTACGCCTAGTGGCCGACGGCATACGGGGGATTCTCAACCCGCAGATCTTTCAGTTCTATGCGCTCGTCGAACGCCTACTGGCGGCGAACGACGAGGCGGGCCCGGACCTCTCCGAGAGTCTCAAGCGTTTTTTGTTGCAGGACATCGCCGAGTCCTTCTGTCGCTCCGGCGAACTCAAACACTTTTCCGTTTCCACGCCCCAAGGGCCCGAGCCGACACCGGGGTTGGCCCGAGCCTTGTCCTCGTTGATCTCCGAGCTGAAGCAGGGGGCCATCGAGCCGGATCAATTTAAACAAGCCGTGGCCAACCGTGGTCTCGGACAGAAAGACCCCGAGTTGGTGGCCATCTACGCCACCTACCAGCAAAGGATCCGTGCCGCGGGGATGTACGACGCAGAGGGGAAACTGTGGCGGGTGCGCAACTTAATTCAGGAGGGCAAGCTCGGACCATTTACCGGGACCACCGATGTCATCGTGGATGGGTTCATAAACTTTACACCCGCACAGTTCGACATCGTCTCCGCACTGGCCGCGCGTGCCGAGCGGTTTACGATCACGCTCACACAGGAAGAGTCGGGGCGGCGGCCGGAGCTGTTTCGAACGGCTCTGGATACCTTGGAACAGGTGCGCCGCGGCCTAGGTCCGAAGCTAAAGGAAGAGGCCCTGCCCGGGAGCCCCACCGGCGTGCCCGGACTCGACCGGTTGGCCGACACCCTGTTCGGAGCGCACTTCGCGCACGACTTCGCGGGCTCGGCCGAAGGCGTGGTCTCCATCACCGAGGCCCCGGGAACCCAGGCGGAAATCGAGACCCTGGCCCGCACGGTCAAGGACACGATCGTCCGGGGCGGCGCGAGCCCGGAGGACTTGGCGATCCTGACCGCCGGTGCGCGGGATAATGCGCGGATCGAGGAGGTCTTTGGTCGCGCGGGTGTACCGGTGTCGTTCCCTGCCGCCCGCCCGCTAGAAAGTTCGGGGGTCGCGCGAAGTCTCTTGTGCATCCTGCGCGTCCTGGAAGGCGATGCCTCGCGAGAAGCGGTGCTCAATCTGCTCCAGTACGGCCGACTTCAACCGGCAGCGCCGGAACCGGACCGGATCGACCAGCTCTGCCGGATGGCAAACGTCATCCACGGGCGCGCCGAAATCGAGCAAGGACTCGCCGACTTGGCCCGGCGCCACCGGCTTCGCTTGGCGGCGAGCGAGGCGGTCCTGGGCGACGATCCAGCGGAGGTCTCCGAAGCGATTGCGCGCGATGCAGAGGCCGCCGTCGAGCGAATCCACTGGATGTTTGATCGACTTGCAAGCGTGCCTGCACGCGCGCCGATCGACCAACTATCCGACGCATTTGACACGCTGCTTCACGACATTGGTTTTTTCCACGACGCCGACGGAGAAACAGATCGCGTCGTTCAGATCCTTCAAGAGGCTCGTCTGGCGCGTCGGTTGATCGCACGGGGCACAGAGCCGTACCCGTTGACCTCTTTCATTTCCTATCTGCGTTCAGCTTTGGCCTACCAGCGTGCGCCGCGGACGTCGAGCTGTATGAATGCGGTCTCGGTCCTGCCGTTTACCGATGCGCGGGGGCTGTTCTTCAAACGAGTTTATTTTCCCGGCATGCTCGAGGCGCAGATCCCCGCGAGTATCTCCCACTGCCCCTTCTACCCAGACACCGAGCGACGGGCATTGAGTGAAGCGGGCATGATCACCCTCGGAGAGCGCAAGCGGCTCCAAGAGGAAGCTATGTTTTCCTTCTACCTTGCCGTGACCCGCGCACGGGATGAGGTGCACTTCAGTTACGCCTATGTAGACGCCGATGGCAAACCGCAAACGCCTTCCCATTATTTGGATGAGATCGCCCGACTCCTGACCGCTCCCGACGGACGTTCGATGCTGAGCAAAGCCCGGTGGCCCGTGGGGATGGCTTTCCCGCCCTACCCACTGGCCGCGCGGCCCGAGGAGTTAGCGGGTCGGCTTGCCACCAGCCTTTGGACCGGAGTGGACAGCGCGCAATCCACCCGGCTGTACAACGCTCTGCCTGAATTCCGGCGGCGGACGCTCGTGCCCTTGGCCATTCGCGCGGCCGTGTGCCACGAGCGCGATCGGTCCGGCCCCTACGGCCGGTGGGACGGCTGTCTGACCGACCCACGTATTCAGGAGGTGTTGGCCGGGCAGCTCCAATCTCGCCCCATGAGCGCGAGCCGCTTGGAGGAATACATTGCCTGCCCCTTCTCCTACTTCGCGCGGAACCTGCTGCACCTGCGCGCCACCGAAGAACCCACCGCGGAAATCCAACCGGCGCACGTGGGCGGCCTGGTCCACGACATTGCTTTCGAGTTCTACCGGCAACTGCGGGAGCGGATGAAACGGACCACCTACACCCTGGAGGAGTTGGAGGCGGTCCAGTCAGAAATGACGGCGATCTACGAAAAAGAGTTTCAACGGCGTCTGCGCTCCGGTGAGATCCGCAACGGCGGCTTGTGGCAGGTCCGTCGTCGTCTGCTGGAGGAGCTTCTCAAGCGGTTCGTTCAGGCCCAGGCCAGCACCGGCGAGGACGGACCGGTGCCCAGTTTCTTCGAGGTCTCCTTCGGCTTCGATGTCGACCGAGATCCCCAGGATCCGGCTTCGATCCCGGAGCCGCTGGTCCTGGACCTGGGCTCCATGAAATTGCGCATCCACGGCTCCATCGATCGGATCGACCTGTTGCCCGACGGCGGATTCCGAGTCCTGGACTACAAGACGGGCAAGGGCCCGTCGTCCAAGAGCGTCCAGCGCGGCGAGAAGCTACAGCTTCCGCTGTACCTCCTTGCCGCTGCGCAACTGATCTTCGCAGATCGGCCGGAGGCTCAGGTCCACTCGGCGGACTTCCTGCCCGTTCATGGCAGTGCCGAGCAAATGGCCAGCCGGGTGCAGCCTTCGGGTCGCCGCAAGCCGGCCATCCACGCCGGTAACTGGACGACGATCCAACAAACCGTGCGAGACCAGCTCCAGGCAGTTGCCGCTGGGCTGCGAGCGGGCGCTTTCAGCGTGGCCCCCAATCCGAACCTTTCGCCTTGCCGCTACTGTGAGTTCCGGCCCATCTGCCTTTTTTCCGAGAATCGCCACGCCAGGAAGAGCAAGTGACGCAAACGTTTCGACATAATTAGCGCTGCTTTTTGGCTTGACAACTCTCGCTAGAACACGTTATTATGCATTGTTTGGGGTACACAGGGAGAGAATGCCTGGCGGTCTGGAAGGGACCCGGCGGGCGGATCCGGAGGATTGGAATGGGACTGTTCGAAAAAACCTTCATTATCGTCAATTTGCTGCTGGCTGTGCTGTTGTGCGCCTTCGTAGGTTCCCAGTGGGGAAAGGTTCAGGAGGCCGAGGGGAAGAATGTTGATCTCCGGAACGATATCGCTGCGATCGGCAAACTGCGTGATGACGCGCTCGAGGAAAAGGCAGTCAACGAAGTGTCCTTCAGCAAACTGACGAACAAGTACGACAGCCTGGAGGAAAAGAAGGGCCAGGTTATTTTGACTCTGGAGCGTCAAATCGCAGAGTTAAGGACTGAGAATGCCGAGCTGAAGAGGGACATCACCAAGCCCGACACCGGCTACATCGCTCAGGTGGAGCGATTGACGCACCTCGTGAAGGCTGCACAAACGCAGCTCAAGGAGGAAACCGGGCGCCTTGTGAAAGAAAAAGGCGAGCTGCTGGAGGCCAATGCAACGCTGACGAAGGACAACCTGGAGCAGCGGGACAAACTGCGTGTCGCAAATGAAGCGATTGCAAGCATTCCCAACTTGAAGAAAGAAATCGAAGATCTAAATAAACAGATTAAAATCTTCACCGATGGGGGTACCGATATAGGAGACGTTGTCCTGCCCCGGATCAACGGCAAGGTTACCGGTGTGAATCCGGACCCCTTCGGCCGGGACGAGACGTTCGTGACCATCACCACCGAGGCCGGCTCGAAGGAGGCGAAACGCCATTTCACCTTTCACCTGTTCCGCTCCGCGGAAGGGACCTACCTGGGCAAGGCCGTGGTGGATGAAATCTCCAAGACGTTCCCTGACGGGAGCCAGATCCTAGTGGCCGTCATCAAAGAGCCGATTCCCAACAGGACCATCCGAATCACCGACGACGCGGCGACGACATTGGACCCTGCCGAGGATGAGGCAAGCGAGGGCCCTAAAGAGGAAGCGGCGAGTGAGGGGCCGGAGTAATGGTGCAGAGCGACTTTTTTGACATCATTGACGAGGAAGAAGATTTTGAGCCCCGGCGTGGCATCCTCACCGCCATGCTGGTGTTGTCCACGGTCTTCTTGGTAGCCGGAATGGCATTGGCATTTCTCGGCTCCTAGTAACCCTTTCCCGAATGACCCGAACGCGATCTCCGGAGCCGGGTGGAGAATGCTGAAGAACCTTCTCGGCCTGCTGTCCGTCGACATGGGCATTGATCTGGGCACGGCCAATACCTTGGTCAGCGTCCGGGGCAAAGGGGTCATTCTCTCCGAACCTTCCGTTGTGGCCGTCCAAAAAGGAACTCATGCCGTGTTGCTGCGCGGCTTGGCAGTCGGTCAGGTTGCCAAAGAGATGGAAGGCAAGACTCCCGGTTCCATCGACGCGATCCGCCCGCTCAAGGACGGCGTCATCTCCGACTTTGACGTCACCGAGGCCATGCTGGCTTATTTCATCCGCAAGGCTGCCAACCGCCGTTGGGGCTTTCGCCCGCGGGTCGTCATCGCCGTCCCCTCTGGAATCACCGCGATCGAGCGCCGGGCGGTCACCAACTCCGCCGAACGAGCCGGAGCGCGCCGCGTGTTTCTTATCGACGAGCCCATGGCCGCAGCCATCGGAATCGGATTGCCGATCGAGGAGCCCCAAGGATCGATGGTCGTGGACATCGGCGGCGGCACCACCGAGGTGGCCGTCATCTCCCTGGCTGGCATGGTAACCTGCAAGAGCATCCGAATTGCCGGCGACGAAATGGACGCGGCGATCATTGCCTATCTGGCTGAAACGTACAATCTCCAGGTGGGTCAGCCGACCGCCGAAAAGATCAAACGGCAAATCGGTTCCGCCTGGCCCGACGAGGAATCCGTCATTGAAGTGAAGGGACAGGATCGCGTCGCGGGCCTCCCCCGCCGGGCCACGGTCCGCTCCGAAGAGATTCGCGAGGCCCTGGCCAAGCCCCTGGGCGCGATCGTCGAGGCGATCAAACAAACCCTGGAGGAAACCCCGCCGGAACTGGCCGCGGACCTGATCGACCGCGGGATCGTCGTGACCGGCGGCGGGGCTCTGTTGCGCGGGCTCGACCGCATGTTGGCGCATGAAACAGGCGTTGCGGTCACCATCGCCGAGGAGCCCATGACCTCGGTCGCGCATGGCACAGCCATTCTGTTGGAACGGCTCGACCTGCTCTCTACAATCCTCGACGGCAACCCCAACGGGTTCTGACCACATCAATCCGCTTCCGGAAGGAGTCGCTCCGCAAGTGAAACGTAACGTCCCCTGGATTGTCCTGCTTCTCCTGCTTGCCGCCGTTGTGTACACGCTGCCCGATGCCTTGACCGACCGCCTCCGGCTTAGCTCTTTTTGGCCAACCGGGACCCCTTCCGCGGCGCCGGACAACGAAACCAATGGAGCGTTCCAGACCGAACAACTACGTTTGGAAAACGCCGACCTTCGCCGTCGGTTGCACCTTCTAAGCCGCTACCGGAGCGACCTGAGTGAGGACGTCCCCATGCTACCGGCACGGATCTTCTTTCGTGGCGACACCTCCGACTGGCGGCGCACCGCCTACATCGATGCGGGAACCGAGCAAGGCGTGACCCCAGGCATGGCCATTGCCGATGCACACGGGCTTCTCGGACTCGTCGCCGCTGTGTCGGCCAACCACAGTCGAATCACAATGCTGACCGACCCAACGCTCAAGATTCGCAGCCTGGTGGCCCCCGGCCTTTCCAACGGGACGAACCCGGGCGTGGAACCCTCCCAAGGCGTGGTGGAAAGCCCTGATGGCAATGGGTTGAAGATGCTCTTTATCCCTATCGCTGCGCCGGTCCAAACCGGCGACCCGGTCTACACCTCCGGCCGCGCGGGTCGGCTGCCGCGCGGATTGCCTATCGGTTGGGTACAGCGAATCGCGCCGGCCCGCGACGGATTGACCCACGACATTTCCTTGCAACCGTCCGCACGCCTTCGATCGGCCGAGCAGGTCGTCGTTTTTCTCAAGCCGCCGATGGCTCTGGAAGGGACAACGCCATGATCCGCAGGCGAGTTCTCGCGGTCGTCGCAATCGTTCTGCTGGCCGGGATTCAATTGATCGGCTCGCGCTTCACCGACCGCTTCGGCGTGTATCCCGATACGCTACTGTGCGCGGCCTTGTTCTTGAGCGTCCGGGTCGCCCCCACTGCGGGCCTGGCGGGAGCCTGGGGGATCGGCCTGCTCAAAGGGCTCGGCTCGGCGATGCCCTTGGGGCTGGATGCATTTTTGTTCACCCTGGCCGCCGCGGCAGGTCTGGCGGTACGCGACAAGATGTTCGACCGCCATCCGGTTTCGCAATTTCTTCTGACGCTCCCGCTTGCTTTTGGGATAAACATGGGCTACGCTCTGGCCCTGGCAGCCGACGGAGCCTCCCTGACGGTCGCCGGGTGCGCCGGCCGGTGCTTGTTTTCCGCGGTATCGACGGCGCTCGTGGCTCCGTTGATCTTCGCCCTATTGTCAAAACTCCTTCCGTCTCGTTCGACGGAATTGCGCATTCGGGTTCCCGCAGAGGGTTAGTCGGTGGTTCAAAATCGCATCCGCCTTGTGGGAGTCGTCATCAGTCTGTCGATTCTCACGGTTCTCATCACGCTATCGCGCATTCAGGTCCAGCAGTCCCCCGCCTATCGCCAGGTCGCGGAGGAGAAGCGCCGGAGTACCTGGACGGTGCGACCGCGCCGGGGGACGATCTACGATCGCAACGGGGTCGTTCTGGCCCGAGATGTTACGCGCTTCGACGTAGACTTCATCCCCGCCACAGCCCAGGAGGGCCCGGGCGGCACCGACGCGGCGATCGACTGGCTGGCTCGCGCCACCGGAACCCCCCGGGCGGAGCTGGATCGACGGATTGCGGACATTCATGAAGGGATTGACAAGGCCTATCGCAAGGAGATCCGCTGGTTGGCCAACCGGGACCTTCTGGCCCCCGACAGCAGCCGCGCGCGGGCCCGTCAGGAAGTACGCCTGCTGGAGCGTCTGCTGCGCAAGCCCTATCCGCTGGTGCGCGACCTGAGCCCGGACGTTCGCGATCGGGTCCATACGGCGCAGATCCCCGGTCTGCGCATCACGCCGCGACCGCAGCGGGTCTATCCCCACGGACCGCTGGCGGCGCATGTGCTGGGCTACCAGGGCCAGGTGACCACGGAAGAAACCTACCGCCGGCGCGGGATCGAAGATTTCTTCCGCGCCAAACTGGAGCCGGTGGTCGGGGAACGGAAATTTGAGCAGCTTGCGCGCAGCACGTTGTTTCGCAGCGCCTCTTACGGCATGGCCGGGGTGGAACTCTATTACGACGAGCAGTTGCGCGGCTATCACGGCGTGGAGGTCCGTCGTGGCGCGCGCAACGGTCCAGAGACAGTCTACGACATTGCGCCGACTGCGGGGGCGGACTTATATCTGACCCTGGACGTCCGCCTGCAACAGGCCGCCGAAGACGCCTTGGCCAAAACGGGAAAGCCTGGAGCCATCGTCGCCCTGGACCCGCGCAACGGCGAGGTATTGGCTCTGGCCTCCTGGCCCACGTTCAACCCCAACGATCGGACCTCGCTGGTCGGAGGGGAGAATGCGCCGACCTTGTGTCGCGCGATCGCGGGCACCTACCCGGCCGGCTCGACGATCAAGCCCGTGGGCGCCATCGCCGCACTCCAAGAGCTTCCCGACTTCGCAAAGATGCACTTTGATTGCGGACATGAAACAAAAATTGGCGGCACCTATATGCACTGCATGGGCACTCATAACAGTCTCGAAGTTACAGAAGCCCTCAAAAGGTCATGCAACATCTTTTTTTACAAAACCGGCATCGCCCTGAAGCAAGCAGAAAATGACCTGGACGTTTGGCTCAGGAAGTTCGGCGTCGATTCCCCCACCGGCATCGACCTCCCCGGCGAAAAGGACGGCACGTTGCCGGAGGCGCGTTTTCTGGGCGAAGTGGCCAATCACGCCATCGGCCAAGCCTTTACCACCACGCCGTTGCGGATGGCCACCATCTTCAGTGCCTTGGCCAACGGCGGCCTGCAGGTGACGCCCCATTTGCGCCGGGATGCGCAGACGCCGGCGCCGCGGCCGATCGGGATTTCCGCCGATTCCCTGGCGGCCGTGCGCGCGGGTTTGTATCAAGCAGCCAATGTGAGAGGTGGCACCTCGTTCCGCGCGATAAGCCGCGCGGGCCTGGATGCCTTCAACGTGCACGGCAAAACCGGCTCTGCCGAGACCGGGCGGGCGGGCGAGAAGACCCATTCCTGGTACGTGTGTTTCGCTGACGGTCCAGACCAACAGATTTGCATGGCAATTGTTGTGGAGCGGGCCGGGCTCGGCGGCGCGGTCGCCGCGCCGATCGCGAAGGGGCTGCTGCAAACCTACTTCGGGGTCGAATGATGGAGGCGAGCGCCTACCGCCGATTCCCCTGGTTTTTGATCGTCCTAATGTTTTTGTTGCTGGCCGAGGGGTTTCTATTTGTCACAAGCGCCGCCTATAACGTCTCGGTCGGGGGTTACGGGTCCGATCCATACAAGCAAGGGGTCTGGATCGCCATCGGACTCGGCGTGTTTGCTGTTTGCCTACTGGTGCGCTACGGCCTGTTCGGCCGGTGGGCCTACGGCCTCTACGCCGCCGGTCTGGCCGCGACCACCGCGTGTTACGTGTTTCCCGCGGTGAACGGCGCGCACCGCTGGATCTTCTTCAACGGCGCGATCAAGGTTCAACCGACCGAGTTTATGAAGCTGATCCTGCCGTTGACCCTGGCGCGGTATCTGGCTTATCGAAAGAACGTGGGCGGGCCGGGCGGGCTGATCGGGCCGCTGCTGGTGGCGGGCATCCCAATCCTGGTGATCCTCATGCAGCCGGACCTGGGCAGCGCGCTCGTATTTGTCCCCATGGTCTTGGCGGTCCTATTCGTGGCCGGCGCGCGCAAGCGTGATCTTTCGATTCTGGTGACAATGGGCCTGGCGCTTGGCGTGGGTTTCTACTTTAGTCCGTGGATCAAGCCGCACCAGAAAGCGCGGGTCCAGACGCTCTTGAATCCTTCGGCCGCGCCCCTGCGGGAAGGCTACCAGTTGGCGCAATCGAAGATTGCGATCGGATCTGGCGGCCTGACCGGGAAGGGCTTGTACAACGGCACGCAAAACTACCTGGGACATCTGCCGTTCAACAGCACGGACTTTATCTTCGCAGTGATCGGAGAGGAGTGGGGTTTTTCCGGAACGGCGGGAACGCTACTGGCTTATAGTCTGCTGCTGTGGTGCGGACTGGCCGTGGCGGCGCGCACGCGCGATCCTTTCGGTCGACTGACGGTGGTAGGCCTGCTGTGTCCGATGGCGGTGCAGGTGGTGGTCAACACCGGGATGACGGTGGGCCTGGTCCCGATTACAGGACTGACCCTACCGTTGATTAGCTATGGCGGTTCTTCGATGATCGCGACGTTGGCGGCCCTTGGACTGGTCTGCAACGTATCGGTGCGCAGACCGATCGTCCTGGCGCCGGAAACCTTCCGGATTTCACCGCCTCAGAGCCCGAGAACTCCACGGGTGTCGTGAACCTCAGGCGTCCTCGCCGAAGAGGTCATCCATCTTGTTGCCGGCGTCGTTGCTGAATCCGTCCTTCAAGAGCTTCTCATCGGCCGATGGCTCACGCTTTTCCACGACCTTGAAGATCTCCATCAGCCGGGTGGCAGCTTCCTTCGCGTAGAGTCGAACCATACCGATGGTGGTTCGCTCGTCAAAGACGACGGCCAGCAAGCAGCGGTCGCCGATCAGGGTCAGCTGGATGTTGTCCACTTTGCCCTGATGGAACAGGACCGAGAATTCATCCTCGCCCAGCACCTTGGCCATTTCCTTAGTGGCCGCGAAGCTTCCGGCGGCCAGGGCGGAGATGGTGTCGGTGTCGAACTGCGCCTCTTGTCCAGCGTTGGTGACCATGTGGCCTTCCTTGTCGATCAGCATCGCGCACTTGGCTTCTGAAAGCGTGATGAAGGCCTGCAGCACCTTGTTGATCTTTTCGATGTCATTCTCGTAGAAGACGAGCCGATTCTGAACAAGTTCTTTTTCGATGTTGCTCATATTCCTCTCCAGTACGGGGGTCCTTCTGTAAATCGTTGCATCCGGTCTCCGGTTAGAGAAGCAGCGCAGCGACAAGAGCCGCTGCGGCCGCGCCGGCCGATACGTAGATCCATGTCATGTTTTTCTTCTCAGGCACCGCGACGGGGCGTGCAGACCGGGCCGGGCGCGCCGTCGCGCCGGGCGGGCGGCCGGCGGCAGGCCGGACCGGCTTTTTCACGCCCTTGGGGGGCGCGGCAGGCCTCGCGGGTGTTCCAACATTTCGCTTTGCCGCCAACGCCGGTTTCGCGGGTGCCGCCAGATGAGCCGGCCTCTGCGAGGCCGGGGTCTTCGCCGGTTGCACAGCTTGGCGTTGCGCGGCCGGGGCGGGTTTCGCCGGTTGTGCAGGCGCTGCTTGCGCGCCGGCAGGCTTGGGCCTGGCCGGTCTTTGTGAGGATGTTTTGTTCAAATTGTCCAACACGATACGAGAAAGCCCTTTGAGGGTCGGGATGACGCCTTCGCCGGTGACGGCACTTGCGGTAAAATGCGGGACCTTCCCTTCGTTGAGCTTCTCTTCCAGGATGGCGATATCCAGAACGTCGGGCAGGTCACGTTTGTTGTATTGAATGACGAACGGCATCTCCTCGAGGGTCAGCCCGTTTTCGGCCAGATTGTCCCGAAGGTCTGCCAGAGATTGCGCGTTCTCCTCAATTTTATCTGTACCGGAGTCTGCTACGAAGATCACACCGTCGGCGCCCTGTAGCACAAGCTTTCGCGTGGATTTATAGTACGTCTGTCCCGGTACGGTGTAGAGCTGGAATTTCGTATGCATCCCGCTGATGGTTCCAATGTCCAGGGGCATATAATCGAAGAACAGGGTGCGATCGCCTTCGGTGGCGATGGAGGTCATCCGTCCCTTGTTGTCCTCTGGCGTCTTTTCGTAGACTTTTTCCAGGTTGGTGGTCTTTCCACTCAGTCCGGGTCCGTAGTAGACGATCTTGCAACTGACTTCTTTGCGTCCGAGGTTGATCTGTGCCATCGAGGATTCCTATTCGCGTTTCAAGCTGGTTGGGGTTTTTTGTTCATCTGTCCTTTTAGAGCAGCGAGATCTTCGATTTGGCTGCGATCTTGTGGACCGCGCTGGCAATCTCGAGCATGGTAATATCGAGATTGATCTCCTTATCCGTCACCACCAGCAGAAAGGTGCCACCGGTATCCATGATAACGATTTTGCCGTATTCCGCGGCGAGGACGAAACGGGAGAACCCGGCGGAGCCCATAGCGGCCAGGGCCTTCCCGGTGGAACGAACGATCGCGGTCCCCATGGCGCCGACCACTTCCTCTTCCAAGTCCGTCCCCAAGGCGGACAAGATCACCATGCCGTCATCCGCGACGAGCATGCTGCCCTTGACACCAACGGCTTGGTTTAGTTCTTTTAGCGTTTCATGCATTTTCGGACTCCTCCTCGGGTTCGCCGGAGGAGGCGCTCTCCTCGCGGACGGCTTCGCAGACGGTGCGTGCGCTCTCTGCGATACTCTCAATCTCGTTTTCGTACTGCTCCGGCCGGGCCGTTGGGTCCAAGACGACTCCAAAGACCACGTCTCCACTGGTTTGCAGGATCACGTGGCCGAAGGGGGCGTTGATCACGCCCTTCTTGAAGTCGCCAAAGTTCATGCGTAGGGAATGGCGCTTGGCGTGTTCGACCACGCTGGTGCAGATCTCGGCCAACTCCAGCGGCTCGGTCTCCGGGTGCGTGGCCGAATACAGATGGTTTCCGTTTCGATCGACCAGCAAGCCGGAGTGAAAACCGGGCTGGGCCGCCATTTCTTCGATCTTCGCGATAATCTCTTCCGACAGTTGGCAGGGCGCGTGAGAACCGGAGGCCTCGTCGTGGGCGGCTTGCTCGGCCAGTTGATCGGCCTGGGCGGCAAGGCTGCGCTGTTCAGCATACTCTAGCAGTCGGGATTCCAGGTTTTCGTCGTCGGGCCGGGGCAGGGCAATGGCCTCGTCCATTTTCTCATGGGTCCATTCGTCATCCGGTGAG
>JAJDCN010000127.1 GCA_029260815.1 Planctomycetota bacterium | reverse complement strand
ACGATCGACGATCTGGCCGAGCGTATTGACGCAGAGAGTAAGCTGATGCAGGCCTGCCTGACCCGGCTGGAAGAAGAGGCGGGATAATCCACACGTTATTGTAGAAGCGTCTCGATCTTCTCGATCGCCTCGCGCGCGCGGGCGGCGTCCGGGTGGGTGGTGTCGATCACGCAATCCGCATGGGCCCCGGTGGGCTCGACGAACTGGACATGCATGGGCAGCACGTGTTGCTCGAAGGGCTTGGCCGCTGCGTCATCCGCGGGCCGGCCGCGGTGGGCCTTGTCCCGCACCGCGCGGCGTGCGAGCATCGTATCGTGCTGTGCGTGCAGATAGATGGACAGATCGAACAGGGACCGCAACTTTGGTGGATGGAGAATGAGAATGCCGTCCACGACGATCAGCGGCGCGGGCGACAACCGGACTGTTTGGCCGGTGCGGGTGTGGGTGACAAAGTCGTAGGTCGGCCGGTCGACCTCGTGCCCCGCGATGAGCTGCACGAGGTGATCGTGCAGCAGGTCGAACCCAATGGCGTCCGGGTGATCGAAATTGAGCGCGTCCCGGGCGGCGGGCGGCAAGTCGGAGCGGTCGCGATAGTAGTGATCCTGGTGGACGACGGTGACTCGATCGGGCCCGAAATGTTCTTGTATCAGACCGGTCAACACCGTCTTGCCGCAACCTGTGCCGCCGGCAACGGCCACCAGTCGCACGGTTGGGCGATCCGGTGCCATGGGTCCTCCGCCCCCCGCCTCTACTTGTTATCCGCGGGGTAGAAGAAGGAGGAGATCTCGTAGATCGCTCCGTTGAGGACGAAGCCCAGCACGTTGTTGCCTTCCAACGAGTTGAGGGCTTTCTCCACGACCTCCCGCGGGGTTCGCCCAGCCTCCACGACCATCATCACGCCGTCCACCTGAGAGGCCAATACGTTGGGCTCGGCCGTGGCGAGGATCGGCGAAGTGTCGAAGATAATCACGCGGTCGGCGTAGCGGCTCTTCATCTCCTTGACCAAGTTGCGCATCCGCTGGGAGGCGAGCAACTCGGCGGGGTTGACCGCCTCGGCGCCAGCCTGGAGCACAGTGAGCTTGTCGAACTCGGTCTTGTTGAGCAACTCGGTGATGTCGGTATCCCCTTGGAGATATTCTGACAGGCCGGGCCCTTCTTCGATATCGAAATACCGATGGATGCTGGGGCGGCGCATGTCGCAGTCCACCAGCAGAACATGCTCGCCGATGCGCTGGCTGATGGCCACCGCCAGATTCGCCGCGATGGTGGTCTTGCCTTCCTCGGGGATGGCCGAGGTGATCATGATCGTCCGCGGCGGCTTGCCCTCGGCGATGTTGGATGCAAGCTTGAGCCGCAGCTTGCGGAACTGTTCGGTGGCGATATTGTTGCGGCGGATCTTGCTGAGGCGTTTGCGCCCAAACCGGCCGGTCTTCTGCTTTTGCCGGGAGTAATATTCGATCTCCTGGTGCGTCCGAAAGACGATCGCCTCCTTGGGGTTTTTGTGGACGCGGATGTCGATGACCGGGATGGCGGCGAGCACCGGCTTGTGCAACCGCTTCTCCACGGTGTCAGATCGCCAGAACGAATGGTCGGTAAACTCCAGAGCGGTAATGATCAGCACCCCCACGCCCAGGCCCGCGCCCATGCAGATCAGTATCACCGTAACAAACGGCGGCGGCCAGGAATGGCTCAGGGGCGTTGTGGCGCCAGGCGTCTGCAGCTCCAGACGGCGGCCGTGCTCGTCGGTCTCCAACGCGTCTCGAATGCGGATGGTAGCCAGTCGGGCGTCCAGGCCTTCGATCTGCTTGCTCAATTGGGTTTCTTGATTGCGCAGGCTCGAAAGCCGGACCGCGGTCTTGGGGATCGATTTGAGCGCCCGCTCGGCATCTGCGATTCGCTGCTTTAATGTTTCGGTGGCCGCCTGGATTCGCTCGCCCTCCAATTCCAGGCCTCGCTTCTGCTCCAGCAGGTCGATCAGTTCCGGGTTGAGCGTTGGGATTTCTTCCGGCGTGATGTCTTCGAGCTTCGGAATCACGCGAGAGGAGGGACCCCGACCCTCCTGAATTTCCAGAACCAACGCGGGCACGTTGAGACGAGGGTGCGGCGTTTCGGCCCCCTCGTATTGTTTGCGCAACTGTTCCAGATCGCTTTCGGATTCGCTCAGAGCCCGGGAGATCTCCTCTCTGACGCTCAATCCCTTTTCGCTAATTTCGAGTTGCTCGGTGATTGTTGTTTTCCCGATCCGAAGCTCCAGCAATTGCACCACCGGCCCAACCCGGGAGAGCAGTTGCGCCAGTTCCGCGCGCTTCTGGGGTTCGAGATCCTCCGGTTCCAATTGCTTCTGGATCGCTTCGCCGACCCGATGAATCCTTTCCTTCTGATCGATTGTTGACGGGTCAGCCTCGGATTCCTCGATCTGACTCAAGACCAACGAATGGATCGGCGCCGCGAGCTTCTCCAGGGCCAATAGCAGGTCCGTATCGATCTCTTTGTCCAGAAGAAGTTTTTTCTCTGCGCCCTTGATAAGGCCCACAACAGCGAGCCTTTGGCCGGACAGCGTCTGGATATCCCTTGTCAGCAGTTCGAGTTCGCTGTTGATGATCAACCGATCGAGACTCCTTTGGCCCTTCTCATCCAATTGGTCCCGCGAGACGCCGACCAGTTTCTCCCTTCGCTTCTGCTCGTCCAACTGCCGGTCTGATCTCAATTTTTTCTTCGCGTTCTCCACCTGGACTCTCAGCTTTCGGACGTCCGGATGTTCCAGGCCTTTGTCTAGCAGCATATTTTTGATCGCACGTTCCAGCCGGTTGATGTACTGCTCGGACGTCTCTTGCCGACCCTCCGTCGCCGCCGCAGCCAGATCCCAAGGGATAAAATAAATCCGCCGAATCAGGCTCTGAATATCGGAGCGGTTCTTGGTCCGGAGCTCTTCCTGTTGAGCCAGAAGTACCTGATCGTTGTTATAGATCTGAGCGTAGATCAGCGCATGATCCGGGTGTTTGTCGCTGTGCAGCGTGCCCAAGTCGCCCAATTGACTCTCCACCTCGCGCAGCTCTACGTAAATCAGCTCCTTCATGGTGTCGATAAAGATCCGACTCTTTTTGGCCAGGGACTGGATCTCTTTCTTGTGCTGGATCAGGAAGAGTCTGGCCGCTTTGTCGATTACCTGCCGGGCCACATCGCGGCTTTCCGCTTCGAAGCTGATTTTGAACCCGCGATAGTCTTTCGCCAGGACGACTTCCAACCTCTTGGTAAGCTCTTTGTATTGCTGATCGGTGATCGCCTTTTCGCTGGGTTGGTCGGCAAACCCCAGTTTTGCGGTCAGCTTGGTCATTGCCTTGTCCAGGGCGGAGCGTTTCTCCGGGTTGATCAGGTCGTTCTCTTCCCACAACTTCCGCATTTCCGGGTGGTGGACGACGCTGTTTTTCAGGCTCATGATCAGGGTGTTAAATTTCTTCTGCTCCACTTCGTTGAACTGCTCCAAGTCCATGCCAGCCAGTTCCCGGGTGAATTGCGGCAACTGCTCGCGCAAGGTGGCCTCGGAGGTGTACAGATAAGTGGTCACCCCCGTTCCCTGTTGTAAAAAGGCGATGCCGGCGCCCACGATCAGAATCAGCGGAATCAGAAGGATGTATTTGCGACGCCAGGCGCGGCGCAGATAATCGCTGAAGTTGATCGGTGCTTCTTCCTGGCCCAGTCCGGCCAGTTGTTCAGGTGTGGGGGATTGTCCCTGCATGGTTCTTATAAGTCCGCTTCTAGGGTAAGTGTGTAGGTCGTC
>JAJDCN010000126.1 GCA_029260815.1 Planctomycetota bacterium | reverse complement strand
GGGTGATGACGGTGATCTTCGGCACCGTGGCTTCGCAGTAGGCGTATAGGAGCTTCGCCCCGTGTTTGATGATCCCGTTGAATTCTTGATCGGTGCCCGGCAGGAATCCGGGCACGTCTTCGAAGGTGATGATCGGGATGTTGAAGCAGTCGCAGAACCGCACGAACCGGGCTGCCTTGATGGAGCTGTTGACGTCCAGCGTACCTGCCAGCACCGCGGGTTGGTTGGCCACGAGCCCGACCGTGTGGCCGTTGAGCCGGGCGAAACCGACGATGATGTTTTGGGCGTAACTGGGCTGCACTTCCAGGAACTTGCCGTCGTCGACGATCAGTCCAATGGCTTCCTTCATGTCGTAGGGCTTGTTCGGGTTTTCTGGGACGATCCCGTTGAGCCGCGCCTCGCGCCGGTTGACGTCGTCAGTCGGCTCCACGTAGGGCGGGTTCTCCACGTTGTTGGCCGGCAGGTAGCTCAGAAGCTTGCGCGCCAGTTCGATCGCCTCCGCGTCGTTCTTGGTCGTGAAGTGCGCCACGCCGCTCTTGGTGGCGTGGGTCGTAGCCCCGCCCAGTTGCTCCTGGGTGACTTCCTCTTGCGTGACGGTCTTAACCACGTCGGGGCCGGTGATAAACATGTAGCTGGATTTCTCGACCATGATGATGAAATCAGTGATGGCCGGCGAGTAAACCGCGCCGCCGGAACAGGGCCCCAGCACCAGAGAGATCTGCGGCACTACGCCGGAGGCCAGGGTGTTGCGCAGGAACAAATCCGCGTAGCCGCCCAGAGACGCCACGCCCTCCTGGATCCGCGCGCCGCCAGAGTCGTTCAGGCCGATGACCGGGGCTCCGACCTTCATAGCCATGTCCATAATCCGACAGATCTTCTCTGAGTTGGCCAGGGAGAGGGAGCCGCCGAAGACGGTGAAGTCCTGAGAGAATACGAACAGCTTTCGCCCGTCCACCGTACCGTGGCCAGTCACCACGCCGTCGCCGATGATCTGTTTGTCTTTCATGCCGAAGTCGGAGCAGCGGTGCTTGACGAAGGTGCCGAACTCCTGGAAGCTGCCCTTGTCCAACAACAGGTCCAGCCGCTCGCGGGCGGTGAGCTTGCCTTTGTCGTGCTGGGTTTGAATGCGTTCGGTCCCGCCGCCCAGCCGAGCCTCTTCTTTCATTTGCCGAAGCTGCTCGATCTTCTCCCGGTTATCCATGGTCCGATCCCTTCTCGGTCAGTTCCACCAATACGCCGTTGGTGGACTTCGGATGTACAAACACGATTCGATTGCCTCCCACGCCGGTGCGTGGCTCTTCGTTGATGAGCGCGACCCCTTGAGCCTTCAGGTGCGCCACGTGGCTTTCCAGGTCGTCCACCGCCACTGCGATATGATGGATCCCTTCGCCCCGCTTGGCCAGAAATTTCGCCACGGGGGAGTCGGGCCCCAGGGCCTCCAGCAACTCCACGTGATGGCCGTTTGCTTCCAGGCAGACCACGCGCACCCCTTCGGAGGCGATGGTTTCCCGCCGGACTTCTCGAAATCCCAACGCGTCACGCCAAACGGCCTCGGCGTGCGTCAGGTCGTTGACTGCGATCCCCACGTGGTCAATCTTTTTCAGGTTCATCTCAGCGCTCCATCGCGGGATCAGTAAAAGTCGCGTCCCGTTTCTTCCCCGAATACCGTTTCCAGCGTTGCGGAGATTTCGCCTAGGGTCACGTCCCGGTCTGCACATTCCACGATCTGCGGCATCACGTTGTCCTGACCGCGAGCGGCGTCCTGCAAATTGTCCAGCAGGGCCTTGACCTTGGCCGCGTCCCGGCGTTTACGAACTTTTTCCAGACTCTTGATCCGGCGTTCGCGCACCTTCGGGTCGGTGCGGAAAATTTCTGGCGGTTTCTCTTCGGCGTCCACGTGCAGGTTCACACCGACTACCACGGCCTCGCCGCTTTCCACTTTTTTTTGGTATTCGTAAGAGCTTCGATTGATCTCGCCCTTCACGTATCCCTTTTGAATGGCCTCCAACGCACCGCCCATGCCGTCGATGGTGTCAATGTACGCCTGGGCTTTTGTCTCCAACGCATCCGTCAGGCTCTCGACGTACGGCGAGCCGCCCAAAGGATCGATGGTGCTGGCGATGCCGGACTCGTGGGCGAGGATCTGCTGGGTGCGCAGGGCAATCGTTGCGGAGGTCTGGGTTGGTAGGCCCAGGGCCTCGTCTCGCGAGTTGGTGTGCAGTGATTGCGTACCGCCCAATACGGCGGCGAGGGCTTGAAGCGTGACGCGGACAACATTGTTGTCTGGTTGCTGGGCCGTGAGTGTGCTACCGGCAGTTTGCGTGTGAAACCGAAGCATCCGCGCGCGGTTATCGGTGACGCCGAACCGCTCGGTCATAATGTGCGCCCACATCCGACGCGCGGCGCGGAACTTGGCGATTTCTTCGAATAGGTCGTTATGTGCGTTGAAGAAGAAGGAGGTCCGCTTGCCCAGGGCCACCAAGTCCATGCCGCGGGCTTTGGCCGCTTCCATGTAGGCGATCCCGTTGGCCAGGGTAAACGCAATCTCCTGCGCGGCGGTGGAGCCAGCCTCCCGGATATGGTAGCCGCTAATGCTGATGGCGTTCCACTTCGGCATGGCGCTACCGCAATAGGCCAGCAGGTCGGTGGCCAGTCGCATGGAGGCAGGGACTGGATAGCGGAACAGGCCGCGTGCGATGAATTCCTTGAGGATGTCGTTCTGGACCGTGCCACGCAGGGATTCGGGGGCAATCCCGCGACGGCGGGCCACGGCCACATAGAAGGCCACCAAGATCCCGGCCGTGGCGTTGATCGTCATGGAGGTCGACACCTTGTCTAAGGGAATCCCGTCGAGCAGGGTCTCCATGTCGTCCAGGGTGCTGATCGGGACGCCGACCTTGCCGACCTCGCCCTCGGCCAAGGGATCGTCGGAGTCGTAGCCCATCTGGGTCGGCAGGTCGAAGGCGATGGACAGCCCGGTTTGCCCGTGCTCCAGCAGGTAGCGCAGCCGGCGGTTGGTCTCCTGGGCGGAGGTGAAGCCGGCGTATTGCCGCATGGTCCAGAGCCGACCCCGATACATGGTTGGCTGGGTGCCACGAGTAAACGGGTATTGGCCGGGCAGGCCGATCTGATCGAGATAGGCCTGCGCGTTCAGATCGGTCGGGAGGTACAAGTCGTGGATTTCGATACCGGAGCTGTTGAAAAACCTCTCGGCCCGGGGGATGTGCTTCCCGGCATTTTCACGGGTTTCGGCGCGCCAGCGATCGGCCCCTTGCTGTAGTTTCTTCTCTTCGCTCAAGCTCGCTTTCACTCCCGGACGATCGTTGCTTAAAGACTTTCAGTATAGCGCCGGACGTGACCGCTCACAACGGTAATTCTGCGGCCCTCGGGCGTGTGAACCGCCAGCTCTCCGTTGCCCAGCAAGGCCTCCGCGGTCCCGGTCAGCACCCGACCGCCGGTTTCGATCTCCACCGTGCCGCCGAGCATAGGCATGCGGGTGCGCAAGTTCTCCAGCAGCCCGTCCAGGTGACCACGTCCGGCCTTTTCGTAATTCAGATCCAGTCGGCGCAGGGTGCACTCAAGGAGCGATTGAAGTTCCACCGGTCCGCCGACGCAGTCTTGCAAGGTCACCGATTCTTTGCGGATCTCCCGAGGAAAGTCGAAGGCGGTGAAGTTTCCGTTCAGGCCCAGGCCCGCAACGACGAACAGCGTCCGGTCGCGACCGAAGCTTTCGCACAGGACCCCCCCGAGCTTTCGGCCGGCGACCATCAGGTCGTTGGGCCATTTGAGGGTCACCGCAACCGACGGGCAGAGTGCTTCGACGGCCTCCGCGGCGGAAAGGGCCACCAGCAGAGGCAACAGCGTCATGCGCCCTCCCCAATGCCGCGGTCGCAGCAGCACCGAGACGCACAAGGAGCCGCTCTCCGGTGTGAACCAGTGGCTGCCTCTACGGCCACGGCCAGCGGTTTGACGGTGGGCGGTGACGGCGATCCCTTCCGGTTCCCCGGCTTCGCCGAACTCCCGGACCAAGTTGTTGGTGGAGAGTGTCTGTTCATATTCCACCAGCAGGCGTCCGACGACGCCCGGCATGGCGGCTGGCTCGTTAGACAATCGCTTTCTCCACTTCGGTTCTTGCCATCGTCGCAATCTCAGAGCTGCACAGGGGGGCGATCAGGTCAACCACGGCACGGATCTGTTCGGCCGTGGCCCCCACGTGGAGCGCGCCACGGGCGTGGGAGAGCAGTTGTCGCGGGAGGTTGAGCAGGCTCAGCATCGCCACCGCCGCCAGCTCCCGGATCTGCGGGCTCAGTGCGGGCCGACTGAGGACCTTGCCATAGGCGTCGCGGAGGATCCAATCGGCCAAGTCCGGGTGATAGCCCTGCAACGCGGTCACCACACGCTCGGCATTGCGGCCGTAGATTCGACCGAACAACGCGCGACCCTCCGCCTCCCAGTAATCCGCCGGCACTGGCGCGGCCTCGCCCGAGGCCGTCGTGGGAACCATCTCGGCCAGTTTCTCGAATGCGTTGATCACCCGCGGGAAGCCGGAAAACAGTACGACTTGGAGCAGCATTTCGCGGATCTGTTGAACTTCCAACCCGGCCTCCACCCCATCGCGCAGCACGGTCTCCACAAGCGCCTCGTCCCCCAGGGTAACCGCCGCGGAGATCTTTACCAGATGGGTGGTGGGTTGATCCAATGCCATGATCCGGGCCATGGTAGCAACAACCCGCAGATTCCGCAAGGGCCGCCGGCGGTGATCGCGGTGAGCTTGATTGCCTGGATAATGGAGAAGGGAACATTTTCAAGATTTTGGGAACCAATGGCTAGAATGCGCGTCTAATGACATATTTGGGCGAAGCTAGAGGCCTCGGTCTCTGAAGGATCTACCGTCTGAGTTATATCAATGAAACTGAGGGAGAGAAGCCATGAATCGGTTATTCTGCCTGGGGGTCGTGTTGAGCCTAATCGGTTGCCCAGCGGTCCGTCGAGACGAAGGACCGGCTCCGTTGAAATCTGTAGCAAGTTCCAACGTTCCTACAGACAAAGAACGGGTCGTGCCTACACCCGAACCGATCCAGGTGACCAAGCCGCTGCCCGCGAGAAGCGCGGGTGAAGCTGCAGGTCTTGTCTTCGCGCTGTCCACACCAAAGAACCAATACATGGATGGCGAGTCCATTCCGCTGACACTTACCCTTCGCAACACGCGGGACTTCCAAATACGCATTCCCGGCGGTCTCTACGCCAACGCTGATGAAGTCCCTCCGAGCCTAATGTCCGGAATCCAAGTCATCTGCCAGAGCCGTCACAACGGGGGGCCAATCCTTCCGTTCAAAGGGAACTTCTTCAAGAGCTTTTCGGTTGGTCGGGAAGTGAGATCCGGCGAGACATTCACGGCGATTAAGGGGCTCGACTTGACCCAGTGCTTTGACTTGAACCCGGGCCAATACGACATTCAGATTCTCTTCCATAACCGGTACTCCGGCTTTATCAATGCGGCCAGCAATCGCATTTCCTTGACGATTGTCAAGCAAGCTCCCTGAGGAGCAACTATTTCGTATTAATTCTCTCGCGCTCAGCCACTGATTGTGTAGGGACTTCATCTTTCGTAGGCATATTTCAGGCTTGGACCGCGCATGAAAAAGACTCTCTCGATGAGAATTGATCCGGCTTTTGTGAGATGATAAGGGGCCGGGTTTATGGCATGGAAGGGAGGGCGAACGATGCTTCAATACCATCCGGTAGAACGCAAACTCCTTCGTGGGAATGAAGTGGTCTCCCTACGTTTCGCCACACGAGGCGATCTTTCGGCGATCCGACAGTTCGATCAAGAGTTGACGGCACAACTGGACGCCACCAACGCCCAAGGCCTACCCGGCAACGAGCGC
>JAJDCN010000125.1 GCA_029260815.1 Planctomycetota bacterium | reverse complement strand
AACGGATATCATCAAGGTTACTGAGCTTTTGTTGGCGCACAATGCGGACCCGAATGCAAAAGAAGAACGTAGCGGGAACACACTGCTACATTACACCGTTGGCCTCGGGCTCCGAAAGGCCACGAAGACTCTGCTGGCCTCCAAAGCCGAAGTCAATGTCCAAAACGCAAACGGATATACACCTTTGATGACCGCAGTTCTCATTCAGCGTCCGGACCTGGTTGAAGATCTGATCCGGGCCGGGGCGAACGCGAAGCTTGGGCTGCCAAAGGGAAATACACCATTGCTCCAAGCCGTGCTCGACGGGGATATGCTGATTCTTGGTCTGCTCCTGAAGGCCGGAGCGAATCCCAACGATCAGAAAGAGCATTACCCTTACGGTCAGGCCAGTGCACTTCATCTGGCAGTGGAGAGCGGCGAGGTGCCACTGGTGGCTCTGCTTCTGGAAGCCGGAGCCAAAACGGAGGTCCGGGAACAGCGACGCGGCAGTACGCCGTTATTGTGGGCAGCGCAACACTGGGAGCTTCCCATGACCCAACTTCTCGTCGCTCACGGGGCCAAGTTGAATGAAACCAATTCCGTGGGCGAAACTCCACTGCGCAAATCGATCGGAAGAAAGAACAATTCGATCGCAAGATTCCTTATGGAAAAAGGCGCGACTTTTGACGAGCGGGTTCATGGCCGGACCTTGCTGCACCGCGCAGCATCCGCCTCGGAAGCGGACCCGACGATCATTACCGAGCTCGTAAAAAAAGGCCTGGACATCAACGAGAAGAAGAACGGCGCGTTTCACACACCCTTGCATTACGCGGCAGGATCTGGAAACAGCAAGGTAATCGCAACGCTCCTGGATCATGGAGCGGACATCAACGCCCGGATCGCTCGTAAGCCGCGCGTGGACATATTTCTACCCGGCTCCACGCCCCTGGCGTACGCCTGTCAGGAAACCGAAGCTTCGGACCCGCGCCGACTGGCGGCCATACGGCTGCTGCTGAAACGGGGCGCAGACCCGAACCTCGAAGGCTGGCTCGGCCGATCCGCGCTGCATTGGGCGACAATCCAAGGAAATACGGATGCCGTCCAGCTACTACTAGAAAACAAGGCCGATCCCAACACTCGTGACGAAAAGGGTGCTACGCCTTTGGAGGATGCGACCCGCACAAAGCGCGAAGAGATTGTGCAACTCCTGCGCAACGCAGGGGCCAAGTAGAGACCGCTCGAGACCGCACAGAGAACCAGGAAAGAAGGTATTCTGATGGCCTGGAGCAAACTACCCGAGCATGAGGTGCCATGAAATGAGAAATATTCAAGGACCTCTGATATTACTTTTTGGATTAGTCTTCATCAGCAGCTGCATATCGTTCCAAACGCTTTCCGACGCAGGAATCGACGTGCGCGTCACAGAAGGAAGCTCCCAGTACGGCACGCAGGACCCGTTTTGGCTAAAGCTGGAACCCTTATCCCTGGGAAAAGCCGTGCGTAGTGAAGAGACCGGATGGCCCTTGTCTCTTCATTTGGTACGCAACCAAGCTTATTACACGTATAGCGAGCGGCGCCTGGACGAGAGCCAAAGCACGGCCTGGTTGTGGGGCCTGCTCTATCAAAGCTACGATGACACGCAGAAGGCCGACGTTGAATGCGACGACTCTCCCTCGCCGACCGTTGCCAAGGTTCGGGAAGGCACGGGGCGGCTCTCCAAGGCGCGCCGCCTCCACTTTCTTCTGGCCTCCATGGCCTATGCGGACTGCGACGAAGTTCGATACGACACGCACGGCGACACGGGCTGGCAAAAAACGACGACAGGATTCCTCTTCGATCTGTACACGGACGAAAATCTGTACAAAAGCGAAAAGACCGAAAATGAACAGCGGGTCAAGCTCGGTTACGGCCTGTTGGGATGGTACGCAAGGGCACACGGTGCGTTCGACTTGTACTTGTTGTTCGTTCGCATCCCCTTGAAAGAAGGAGGATAGATCATGCATTCGAAAATTTCAATGACCGCTTTCGCTCTGGCAGTGACGTTGGGCTTATGGATACTCTCCGGCTGCTCCGGCTTGGACGAATACGAAGACGTCGTCGAGGCCGAATACGAGGCCAGCCCGGCGTGGGAACACATGGGCGAGGCACCGTTCATGCTCTATGCTCCAATCTGTGAGGTGGTTCCCGTCGAGGGTACTGAGAGGATCTTCGTGTATGGTACCACCAACGGAAGTCGGCGCGACGTAGCTCGGGGAGGATACGACCCTCGCCGTCTTTATGAGTTCGACCCGACAACTGGTCATTTGACGGCCCGCCCCGGGCTGCCCCTGGACCTGTCGGCCGGAGCCCGGTCCGCCGTGCTGGGCAACCAGATTTGGATTGCCGGACGCAAGGCCGACACGAATCGGACGCAGTTGATCCGATGGGAGCCGGTGACCGGAGATTGGCGCGTGCTGCCAGTGGATATCGACACATGGGCGGGTTTTGGGTTTGCAGCCTGTAACGACGAACTGTTTTTCATCGGGGGGAGCATCAATGGGGTGCCCACCACAGCCGTTCGTAGCTATAACTCCGAAACCGGTCGTATGACCCTGCGGAAGGACCTGACTGCAGCCGGCGGCGGGTTTCCTCCACACGCAGTCACTGTGAATGGCCGACTGTACGCTCTGATCCGGCGCCCGACAGAGGGGTGGGATGGCGGCGAAATCACCCTCCATGCCTACGATCCAAAGTCGGATCAATGGGAGCCAAAGGCCACTCACAAGCCCGGCCGCCCGCCTCTAAGGGCGATTGAAACGTGCGTGGTCGGCAACCTGCAGATTTTTGTTACAGAAGGAAACGACCTCCGAGCCCGTTCGAACTATTCGTACTCCTATCCTGACTCACCAAAATGGGCTGTTGACAATGGTGATCGGGTTCACGAATATGACGTCGCAACTGATTGCTGGTATGAGCGCGGCGTTTTGCCTGCTGGAGACTTAAACCCGTACCAGCTTGCGACGCGCTTTGGATATAACGGCGCTTACTTCGAGACAAAGCTATATTTCTTTGGTGGACGGGAAGTAAGGAATCAATCTGGCGGAGGTGTTGCCTCAAGCTGGAATCATTTCCTTCGGCGAATTGACGTGTATACTCCCGATAAGGATCCGGTTCGGAATCCGATAGATCAGAAAGAGACCGCTCACGCACGAAACAAGGAGGCTGTACGATGAAGCGTGAGACAATCCGATACCGCTGGACTGCCGCTCTGCTGGGAATCGCCTTATGCGCCATGTGGCAATCCGACGCCACCGCCGGTGACGAGGGAGCTCGGCCCATTCCGCAGGTATCCGAACATCGCAAGGCGCTGCAAGAGGCCGTGCCAGCGTACGCGAAAGGCGGATCCTGGAAGGTTTTTTTGGGAACCTGCAAGGAACTTCTCGCAGCCAATGCGGCGCTGACCAAGGAGCATCAGGACAGCGCGCTGGCCTACAAATTGAAATCTCTCATTGAACCGCTGGAGCGCGACCTGGCCGCGCCACTGCCGGCCTTTCTGAAAAAGAAGCCAAAGGAACGGACGCCCGAGGAGACGATCCGTTATTGGGTTCATCACATGCAAGATGATGCGCGCGCACCGAGCACCTGGTTGGGCTCGCCGCATCCCACCGCGGCGGAACAACTCATGGCGATCGGAAAGCCCGCGATTCCATTTTTGATCGACGCCATGGACGACAGAACGCCGACCCGGGCAATTGTTCAATATCCGGCACGTCGCGCTCGTCCGCCCTATTACCTCCCTGAGCTTCATCGCCGGAGCGATCTGGCTCTGCGATGCTTGCGATGGATCGTCGGCACCAACCCGCTCCATGACAACCATTGGGATAAGGAATTCCTGCCCCATCTCAAAGAATGGTGGGCGATGAGCAAAGGAAAGTCGCAGGTTCAGATGATCCGCAACGTGATCGCGATTCGACAACGCGAACAGCTGAAGCTACAGGCGAAGCATGGGAAACAATATACCCTCGATCTCCGGCCCATGGCCGCCGACTTGGCAACGATTGCAATGATCGAAGGGCCGGAGAAGGTGGCTCCCATGCTACGCAAGTTGCTGCCCACAGACCGCCGGGACCTAGGCTTGAAGATTACATACATCACACGGCAGGTGGATCCACGCGCGGCACTCGCGGTTCGTTTCACGCGCTACCGTGCGGGAAATCCACACCCTTTTGATCTAAGAGAATTGTACACGTTCGGCGATAAAAAAACCCGAGCTGACATACGGCGCTTTGCCAAGACGGGGAAAAACCCAAAAATGGCCAAACTCTTCGCAGACAACCCGCCGGCGGCCAAAGATCCGGTGGACCTGCTGTGGTCCGAAGAGGAGTTGACCGCGATGATCCATGCGCTCGAAGGCAACGACCCGAAGGCTCGGGTCAGAGTTCTCGCCGGGCTCGTGACCGCGCGCTCCTTCCAAGTGCAGCGGGCGCTCTTGCGCGCGCTGCCCAAATCTAAATCCGCCAAGGAGCGGCTGGTCATACTCACGAAGCTACCAGAGATGCCTGGCTATGGCTTCTGCCGGTGCTGGCCGAGTGCATGGAAAAAGATCCCGAGCCGGCGGTGTGTGAACGCGCGGGACAAATGATCCACGCATCGATCGGGAATGCAACGACACGAAGCACGTGGCCC
>JAJDCN010000124.1 GCA_029260815.1 Planctomycetota bacterium | reverse complement strand
CAGTATCGCCAGCACCCTGCTGGGCCTGTTCCCCCTGACAGGCTAGAGTTCCACTCATGCCAAGTCACCCATTGTAGCTCAGGGCTTTAGCCCTGATGCGCAGGAGCAAGTAAGCAGGCTGCAAAATAAATAACTAAACGCTGTCATCCTGAGCAACGCGAAAGATCTGGCTTGCAAGCGGAAAAAATTTCGCGGAGCAAATTCTTCGCTATCGCTCAGAATGACATAATACGTTGTGCGGCACGATCGGGTGTGCGCGCGAGGTGGTTATTGTTTGAGAGGTTTGGCCCCTTTTGATGAATGATGATATTGTGGGGCCCTGCTGCCTCTTGCGTAGGCCACGCCCGTGGCCTACTTCAGAGTTGTCTGCCACAACGGATCGTGGGGCGTGAGGTCGCAGACTTGCGAAAGGACGGCGTCGGTGCCGCCTTCGCGGAGGATTACTTGAATCTCGGCGGTGCCCTTGATCGCGGGGTCGTCGATGCGCAGGGCGGCGTGCAGGCCGGCGAGGATGTGGGTCGGCTCGATCCGGTGGCGCAGGCACAGCTCGGCGGCGCCGATCAATCGGTCGGTGCGGTCCAGCTTGCGCACCAAGTCGTCCACCAGCCGGGCGCAGGCGTCGTGTAGGGCCGGATTGACGATCCGTCGCCACAGACTCTCCACGTGTTCCCGAAGAAATGCTTCGGTGAACGTCTCGGGGTACGCCAGGTGCAACGCGGCGGCGGCCTCGCCCATGGCGGCTCGAGCGGTGGTGGCCAGGTTTGGCGTGATCGCGTCCACGTGCTCGATGCCTTCGCTTAGGCACAGGGCCCCGGCAACCATGTGCGCCATATTGTGGACGAACATCTTGAGGGACTCCCAGGCGCGAAACTCAGCCTTGGGCTCCATCCCGTCGATGGGCGGCAGCGTGCCGACCACGGCTTCGGCATCGATGGGCAGTACGCCGTAGTCCTCCGCGCGGAATGGTCCGGCGCACATGCGGGCAATGACCGCCTGTACACAGCCCAGGCTCTCTTTGTCGGCCAGCGCGTGCCGGTCGGCGGGAAGATATTGTCGGATCGCATCGCGCACGCGCCAGCCGCTGCCCAGTCGGTTGAGCGCGATCAACACGTTGAGCGGCCCGCCGCCCGCCTCCGCGCGCACGAGCAGGCCGCGCGCGATTGCCTCGCACGGGTCCCGCAGATGCGCTTCCGGCACCGCCAGGCCCACGAAGGACGCCTGCGCGATACGTGCAGCCACGGCGGCCTTGTTAGTCGCGGGATGCAGCTCGCTCAGTTGAATGGGAACCGAAGAAAAATCGTCCGGACCGCAAAGCTGAAGCTCGTAACGGTTGTCCGGGAAATTGGCCAAAGCTTCGGGCATGTCACACCCAACGATCGACAGGCCCGAGCGCTGGTACAGATGGCACAAAAACCCCGCGCCGACTTTGCCCAACCCGATCTGTACGACCGATGATGCCATCGCGACCTTCCTTTTATCCCGTTGGGCTCATTCTTTCAGTATACCCCAGAATCGCCCACCGTCCAACTCCCGTACGGCCAATTGTTACGACATCTGGCGGCGGACAGGAGCTTGAACGGATGATCCGCCTTGTAGTAGAATAGACGCTTCAATTGCAGCGGAGTATCTTTATTCATACATCACCTGGAGAGAAATCCTATGGCAGAGGCGGGGCTTGATTCAACCAAAGTGGATGCGTTCGGCGATCGATTGCTTGGCATACTCAATGATGCAACCTTGGCGCTCATGATCTCCGTCGGGCATCGTACGGGGCTGTTTGATGTGCTCGGAAAATTGCCGCCGGCCTCTTGCGAAGACATCGCCAAGACAGCCGGCTTGGCGGAGCGCTACGTACGCGAGTGGCTCGGCGCGATGGTGACCGGAAGCGTGGTAACGTACGATGCCGATTCTAAAACATACGCTCTGCCCGCCGAGCATGCGGCGCTTCTGACCCGTGAGGCGGCGCCGGATAACTTTGCTGTCTTTGCCCAATACGTATCCGTGTTGGGTGGCGTCGAAGATCAGATCGTCGAGTGTTTTCAAAACGGCGGCGGTGTGCCTTATTCTGCGTTCCCTCGTTTCCACAAAGTGATGGCCGAGGAGAGTTATCAAACGGTCGTTTCTTCCCTCGAGGCGCACATTCTTCCGATCGCTGAAGGACTTGTGAAACAATTGGAAACGGGCATCGACGTGCTCGACATCGGTTGCGGAAGCGGCCGTGCCTTGCACCGTCTGGCCAAGAGTTTTCCCAGCAGCCGCTTTAGCGGCTACGATCTTTCTCCAGATGCAGTGGAAAAGGCAGAGGCCGATGCTCGACAAGATGGACTGACCAACCTGCGCTTCGAACAAAAAGATCTCACCCAATGGAACGAAACGGAAAACTACGACTTGGTCACAGCCTTCGACGCCATCCACGACCAAGCCAAGCCTTCGGTCGTATTGAGCGGTATCCACCGCGTTCTCCGGCCGGGCGGGACGTTTCTCATGCAGGACATCCGCATGTCGAGCCATCTCGAGAACAATCTGGACAATCCTATCGGGCCATTTATTTATACGATCTCCTGCATGCACTGTATGACCGTATCACTGGCGCAAGGCGGAGACGGCCTCGGCGCTGCCTGGGGAGAAGAGCTGGCCACACAGATGCTTAAGGAGGCGGGCTTCTCCACTGTTGAAGTCCACCGACTCGAACACGACATCCAGAACAACTTCTACCTGATGAAGAAATAAGCTTACGACAGGCAGCGAACAGGAGGTAATTACCATGTGGAAACGTTACGCAATCATAGCCGGCCTGATTATACTCGTCGCTCTATCGGTGTCTTGCGTCAGTGAAAAGTTCTTATTCCCCGAGGAGGACCAAGCAAGTCATGAAAGACCTACACTGCCCAAAGATTCTCAGGAAAGTCGTGAAAAACCCACGCTTCAAGAGACAGCCGGGAAAAGTGTTGAAGCAATCAATGATCTACAGCACATGCTGACCGAAACCATCACCAATTTCAGCTTGCTGGACATTTCTGGAGAGGGTAGTGCGAGCCTTCGAGATGCAATCTTTCACTTGCAGGCGCAAGAGTCTTTCAGCGACGATGAAGACCCTCTTCCGATCTCCTATGATAAGGACATGGAAAAACATCTCCAAGAAGTGACGATTTTTGAGTTTAATCTACTGGGCAACTTCACCGCAGAGGAAGTCCTCGACCACATCTTGGCGCAGGCCGACCTTTCGTTCGTGATCGAGAACGACCGCATTCAGATTATTCGCGAGCGGAATGACGATGTGGAGAGCGGAAATCGTGAGGCAAATTTGGCGATTGACGCAAGGCTCAACAGCCAGAAGCTGGATCGTCAATAGACGTTTGAAGGTCCATTCGAAGAGGCCGTCCAAGAGCTGTCGGTACATTTCAACATTCCCATGTACATCCACCGCGATGTTTTTATTCAAGAGGGCCTGGAAACCCGGGAGAAGCGGAACCTAAGCTTAAGGCTCTCGGAGGGCAGGACAGTCTCCCTAATTCTCCAGATCATCCTGAAACCCAAAGATCTCGAATATTCCGTCTGGAAAAGAGCCGTCGTCATCACCCCGATGGACAACACTCCCTGAGCCATTCACTTCTCCCGGCGCTGACCGGCCGGTTGAGAGCCATCAACACGTTGAGCGGTCTCGCACGGTCCGCCGCGAGGCCAAGAAAGTTTTATTATTAACTAGTAGTCTAGCTCCCAAGTGACACTATATAGGCGTGGAAAGAGAACAGATGCCGAAGGAGAGCAGGCCTTTAATGCTTTCTGAATTCTTCTTGGAGAGGTGTAGAGCCATGATGCATGCAAGAATGTTTTTCGCGTGCGTGCTCTGCGCCACAGCGGCTTCAATATCCGCGTGCAGCGGAAAAGAAAACGCCTCCCCCACTGGCAAGCTTACTCTAAAAGGCACGGTACCCGCGCCGGCGGAACCAGATGCCAAGGCAGCGTCGGCGCCTCGACCGCAGCAGCCGGTTCGGCGCGCGCACAAGCTCTACCATTGGGTCGACAACGGTTACGCGATCTTTGATACGCAACAGGATCGGTATATTGGATTTGTACCCCCAAAAGGCGCCGGGCTCCATGAATTCGTTTCACCGACAGGCGCGCGGATTTATGCGAGTGAGGCGAATTTGGATGGAATCCGATACCTCGACACGGCCACCGACCGGATCGAGCGTATTCGAATGCTGATCGATGGAAAGCAGCCAAAACAGACCCGAAAAGACGAGTGGCGTTTTACGGACGTCGCCTTCTCTCCGTCAGGCGAGAAGGTCTATTTCTACAGCGCTTTAAACAGGAAAATCCTTGAGCTTGACGAGCCAACCGGATCTCTGCGCGTTGTGTACGACATCAAGCGCCACGCGATCGGGCCCGTGAGTACGTACTGGAGTGTTTACGGGGATCCCCGCCTCTCCTCGGATGAGACGAAACTCTGTTTTTCCGTTTTGAAACACCTGGATGACACGGAAACCCCGGCCTATTTTCTGGTGATTCTGAACCTTGTTAAAGGAACGGTCCGGGAAATCTCCGCTGGACCGGACCACGTACGGATTGTCTTGGCCCCGAGAAATCCCAAGGACAAGCGCGTCTATTTCGTCTCCAAAAAGAAGATCTTCGTGGTGGACACGGCCACGGCCAAGGTGACGAACACCCTGCCGATTCCCGGCCAAACCTTTCATATGCTACGGGCTTATCTTCTTCGAGACGACAGGATTCTCCTCGCGGCGCGGGCCGGCGATCGGATTGGATGGGTTGAATTTGACACCGCCGGTGGCACTGCGGAGCGGACGGATCTGGAGCGAGGTGAAGCCGCCTTACAGGCAAAATTGTCTGCGGATCGGAAGTTCCTCTACTTCTTCGGCGCCACCCATGTGGGTTCAGAGGCCGAGGAATTGCGCGTTCGGGTCGATCTGCAGACGAAACAGGTGACTAGGAAGGTTGTTCCTGGCCATCCATTCCGCGCCAAGCCCGGCCGGATCGAACTGAGTGACGACGGCAAGCGGATTTACTTCCTGGAGCGCTGGCGCTCTATGCAAGTTGTGGTGTTGGATGCCCAGACGCTCGAGCAGATTTCGGCACACGAATACCAGCCCTCTCCAAGCGTAAGAATCGAGTAGCCGGCCGCCAAGAAAAGTTTATAATAAGCTAATACCTTAGCTCCCAATTGACACTATGTATATATGAGAGGAGATTCCGGGCAGGCGCTTCAGCCCCACTGTAATCACCGCCCCCCTCTCCATGGGGTTAGGGATCGTATCAAGCTTGAAAATCGTGGGTTGGAGATGGGCAATGAAACGGGTGGTTGCAGTCTTGGCATGTGTGTTCTGCAGTATGGGCATCGGCGGATGCGTGGCGTGGGTCAATCCTCTACCACTGGACACCAACCTGACCCCGGAGTTTGTCGAGGAGGCCAAGGACAAGGTGGGCCGAGTCGACGAGGGGCCGAACAACGTGACGATCAACTTCCTGCCGGTCTGGCAGTTCTGGGATGGCAAGTTCGTCAAGACCACCGACGGCTTTTACGCGACGCAAAAGACCGAGCTATTGCCTCTGAAGCTCCACGAGATGGACAAGACCGCGGAGTACAACAACGACGGCCGCCTGCTGAGCAACACAGCCTCCGACAACGCGATATGGGGCGTTTTGTTCGACACTGTCCGCGCGCGGGAGTATTATCCCAACCAAAGCCTTCTTCGCAATCGTTGGAACACCTCCGTACTTCTGGGAATCCGCGTGCACGGCATCGAAACGCACGCCGAAGAGGGAAAGCTGGAGACCGAATTCCAAACCATCTCGCTTTTTGGCGGCCTCTTTTCCTCCGATACGATCCAGACCGCCGACTACAAGGAAGAGACTATTGAGCTGATCTACGGAATTTTCGGCAGCCGAAAGATCGGTGGCCAGGTCAAGACGCTAAAGATTTTGTTCGTGCCCATCCCCATGTAAAGCGACCGCACATAATTTGGAGTTTATCATGAAGATCAGTAACTTGGCCCGGCTGGGGAGGCATCAAGCCACGAAACGTTTTGTCGTCACTTTCGCCGTCTGTGCCCTGCTGACGCTGGTGCAGGGAAGTGATGTACTCTCTGACGATCCGGCGGACCCCACGTGGTATTGGTGGATGTACGCCGACCGAGGTTCCTTCGATCCCGCCGGCGAGGGAGATACCGGGTACGACTCTTCCATCGCGCTGAACTCCGAGAACGAGCCCTGGATCGCCTACTACCTGAAGTCCAACAGTGAAGGGGCGTCGCAGGACCTGATGTTGTCACGCATGACACTTCCGGAAGGGACCTGGACGACCGAGACGGTGGACTCCGTCGGCAACGTAGGCAAGTGGTGTTCCCTGGTCATCGACAACGGAGATCGACCCCACATTGCGTATTACGACGAATCGAATGCCGACCTGAAGTACGCCTTTCATGACGGTACCGCCTGGCAGATCCAGGTGGTTGACTCCGACGGCTTCGTCGGGGCCTACTGCTCCCTGGCCCTGGTCGGCGCCAGCCGGCCGATGATCGCTTATTACGGCGACGTGGATGTCGGCCTGCGCGTGGCTACCTACGACGGGAGCGCCTGGACAATCGAAACGGTGGACGGTGGACGCGGACGGGGTTGGTATACATCGATTGTCGTCGGCCGCGACCAAGCCCCACACATCGCCTACTACGACCCGGTCAATACCTCCTTGCGTTATGCAACGAAGACCGGGGGCGTCTGGATGACCACGATGGTGGATCCCGGAGGAAACGTCGGCGGCGAGACGGCGATCGCGGTGGATGTGGACGGCCTGCCACAGATCGCCTATCGAGACGTCGGCAATGAGGCGCTCAAACACGCCGCGTTTGACGGGGGCTCTTGGAACTACGAAACGGTGGATGATGTCAGCCGGGTGCGCAGCGCCATCGGCTTGGTCATCGACGACGCGAACAGGCCTCACATTGCGTACTTTAATGCGGATACCCTGAAACCTCTCATGGCCGTTCTAGATGGCGGCTGGTCGTTCAAGACAATCATATTTCCGAATTTCTATTGGCTGGAGACACCGCCCGGCCCGCGCGGAGAGGATCTTTCCCTGGCTCCCTCCCGAACCCGGCTCAGTGAAGGCCATATCGCCATGCGCGACAATCGAGAGTCGTCTCTCGTCTGGGGCCAAAGTGTGCTCGTTAAGACCGGGGATAGCGATCCAAGCCCGTTGCTCGGGTTAACCGGCTACACGCATTCAAAGAACCCGAACGCCGTAGGCGGAGCCGGAGATATCAACGGCGACGGCATCGACGACCTGATGATCGGATCGCCGGTGGAAAACCGCGTACACGTCCTCTATGGCGGTGATCCGGCCGTCTTGGCCGCGGTCCCAATCCAGGACCGCGTGGACGTGACCTTAAACGGAGTTGTCCTCGGAGACGCTGCGGGAGAAGCGGTCGCCATCGTCGGCGACGTCAACGACGACGGATACGACGACATGCTGATCGGCGCGCCCGCGGCAGATCCCGATGCCAAGGAAAATGCCGGCAAGGCGTATCTCGTGTACGGCGGACCGGCCCTCCCAGCAGTGATTGACCTGGCCAATGCAGACGTAACGTTCAACGGCGTGAGCGCCGCCGATGGAGCCGGGTTGTACGTGTCGGGCGCCGGCGATGTGAATGGCGATACCTATGCGGACCTGATCGTTGGAGCCGACGAAGCCTCCTACGTGATCTACGGTGGAATGTCCTTGCCCGCCACGATCGAGCTGTCCAGCGCCGACATTACCCTGCCCGGCGCGGATTCCCGCCTCAAAGGCATGGCCCTGGTCAAGGGCGGCGACGTCAACGGCGATGACATGGACGACTTGCTGGTCGGTGTGGGCGTGCGGGTTCATGTCATTTACGGCGGCCTTGCGCTTCCGGCGGTGCTGGACCCCGCGATCCATGCGGATGTCACCGTGACCCATGCGGATAGGGTCGCCTCTCTTTCGATGGCCGGGGACTTCAATAGCGACGGCTACGGCGATTTTGTCAGCGGAGTACCGAACCTGCGCAACGACGCGATGGAGGCCTTTGGGCAAGTGAGTGTCTTTCTCGGCGGACCCGCCTTGCCCGCAGCCCTGGCCGACACGGATGCCGTTGTCAAGGTCCGCGGCGAACAGCAGTGGGCGTTTTGTGGCTGGCGCGTGGCTGCTGCGGGCGACATTAATGGCGACAGTTTCGACGATATAATTTTCGAATCACCGATCCATGAGATAAGCCACTCATGGCTGTTCTATTACCTCCCGCCACGCCTTAGCGTTGTCTATCACCGCACCTTTATTCTTAGAGGCGGAGCCAACGTACCCGAAATCCTGCAACCGGCAGCCGGAAACCGGACTTACATGGACAAGCCCGTTAATACAACAGAGCAGAAGGGCGCGGGCTACTTCCCCGTGACCGGTATCGGCGACTTTGACCACAACCTCGTCGGCGATCAGCTCGTGGGTGGAGACTACCCTGACGACGCCCTGTCACCGGATGGGAATGTGCTTTACGGGCGTCACCGCAGTTACTTCGATGTCACGCGCCTAGCTGGTGACACGTTCGAATTCTTGGCAGAAACTGGATTTGAGCAAGCCGTGCTCAATCCGCGGATACTCCTGTCGGTGCACTTCGGTGCGGCCACCAACGCGGACATCCTGTTCGGTATTGACACCAAGTCTGCGGGTTACTTCTTCTTCGATGCCGATCGCAACCGCCCGTATATCTTCAAGCCGGGCACATTGGAGAAGGTCAACGGTTATAGGAATGTTGCCAGCTTGTGGACCGACGCAGCCGTGCGTATTCCCGACCAGCTGCTCAGTTGGGACCCGGACGGTGACGGTGACGATGAACTGTGGGCTTTTCTGGGTACCGACTACTACGTGTTCGATTGGACCACCCAACAGTTCGGCCCCGCCATGCCCCTGGCAGATATCGGCGCCGGTGGATTGAGCTTCGATGCACTGGCCGCTCTGGACCGTGGCGATGGCATGGAGCTGCTCGTGGGTGCGGCGGATACCGACCTGTTCGTGTATAACCCGACTACCTTCGCCGGCACCGTGTTCCCCAGCGTCACCCTAACCACCGGCGGCGTCCCGTTGCGCGCGGCCTATATGGTTAGCATCGACGCAAACTTGGACGGCACCGACGTGCTCTACATCGTGGACCTGGAAACCAACACGGTCTGGACCGGCCTGGAGACCGGAGTCATGACGCGCGCGACCTTCTTCTCCTCTCTGTGGTCACGCGGCGTCTCGAAGATGGTTACTGGTTTCCAAGACGTCTTGCTTGCCTATAAAGCCTTCGACGGCGCCACGCCGCCGCGAGTTTACGGCATCCACCACGATGCCGTGTCCGACTGAGAAGAAGAACGAGGGATCGGAATTGTGTTCGTGCGCTATCGACGATGAAGATTGATGATGAGGCTTTGTATGCAAAGCTCAAATGCAACCTCAGAGTATTCAGCCATTTGAAGACCGCGTTAATAAGCTTGTATGGAAGGGTAATGTGATGAAACGTTTTGCCGTCTCTTTCGCCGTATGCGCCCTGCTGACTCTGGTGCAAGGCAGCAATCTACGCTCCGCTGAGCCGGTGGATACGACCTGGTATTGGTGGATGTATGTCGACCGCGGTCACGTAGGCCCCTTTGGGGAAGGAGATACTGGATACGATTCTTCCATCGCCCTGAACACCAAAAACGAGCCTTGGATCGCCTATTATCTGAAGTCCAACAGCGAAGGCGGGTCGCACGACCTGATGTTGTCGCGCATGACACTTCCGGAAGGCACCTGGACGACTGAAACAGTGGACTCTGTCGGCAACGTGGGCAAATGGTGCTCCCTGGCCATCGACAATGGCGATCGACCCCACATCGCCTATTACGACGAATTGAATGCCGACCTAAAGTATGCCTTTCACGATGGCACCGCCTGGCAGATCCACGTGGTCGACGCCGACGGCTTTGTCGGGGCCTACTGCTCCTTGGCTCTATTCGGCGCCAGCCAGCCGATGATCGCTTATTATGGCGACGTGGACGTCGGCCTGCGCGTGGCTACCTACGACGGGAGCGCCTGGACGATCGAAACGGCGGATGGCGGACGCGGACAGGGTTGGTACACGTCGATTGCCGTTGGCCGCGACCAAGCCCCCCACATCGCCTACTACGACCCGGTCAACACTGCTTTGAAGTACGCAACGAAGACCGGAGGCGCCTGGACAACCACGACGGTGGACCCCGGTGGAAACGTCGGCGACGAAACGAGGATTGCCCTGGACGTGGACGGCCTGCCGCAGATCGCCTACCGGGATGCCGACAACGAAGCTCTCAAATACGCCATCTTTAACGGAGCCTCCTGGAGCTTCGAAACGGTGGATGATGTCAGCCGAGTGCGCAATGCTATCGGGTTTGTCATCGACGATGCGAACATGCCTCACATCGCTTACTACAATGCGGACACCGTAACGCCCCTCATGGCCGTTCGAGATGGTGGATGGTCGTTCAAGACAATCCAGTTTCCAAATTTTGTATGGCTGGAAGTTCCCCCCGGGCCCCGGGGCGAGGACCTTTCACTGGCTGCCGCGCGGACCCGGGGTACGCTAGGCCATATTGCCATGCGGGACAATCGCGAGTCGTCTCTGGTCTGGGGGCAGAGTGGCTTTGTTTCTGTTCCGCCCGGTGACCCGGCTCCGCTCTTGTCGCTGACCGGATACACCGGACCGCCGGAGTTTACCCCAAGAGATGTAGAGGTCCCTACCACAAACGATGCCTTTGCCAACGCCGGCGATGTGAACGGAGACGACATCGATGATGTAATCATCGGCGCCGCGGGCGACGGCGAGGTGCACCTGCTGTACGGCGGCGATCCGGCGGTCTTGGCGACCGTAGCGATCCAAACCATGACCGACGTCACCTTGACCGGTATCACACCGGGCGATGGCACTGGCTTGGAAGTTGCCCGCGCCGGCGACGTGAATGGCGATGGCTTCGAGGACCTGCTCATCAGCGCCTCGTTGGCGGATCCAGGTGGACTGGTTGACGCCGGACAAGTGTATATCGTCTACGGCGGTCCGGCTCTACCGGCCGCTATCAATCTTGCAGCGGCCAACGTAACATTGACGGGCGCCAGCGCGGGAGATC
>JAJDCN010000123.1 GCA_029260815.1 Planctomycetota bacterium | reverse complement strand
AAGGTGAAGGTGAAGGCGAAGGTGAAGGCGAAGGCGAAGGTGAAGGCGAAGGTGAAGGCGAGGGCGAAGGTGAAGGCGAAGGCGAAGGTGAAGGCGAAGGTGAAGGTGAAGGCGAAGGTGAAGGCGAAGGTGAAGGTGAAGGTGAAGGAGAGGGTGAAGGCGAAGGAGGCCAAGGCAAGGAAGGCACCGAACAAGAGCACAAAGGCGGTCAAGGCGAAGGAGGAGAGAGCGAGGAAGTCAAGGAGGAGGACACTCCGACCGACCCAAACAAGTTGATCAGAGACGGGAAAGGCAAGTTCAATCTCGAAGGGCTGGATCGGGTGATGCAAGGCATCAACACGCTTCTGGAAAGCGACGAGGACCGCGAAAAGTTCCTGAAGGATCTCGGTATGTCCGAGCAGGAGTTCCTGACCTTTGCCGAAGATTTCTCTGACGCGCTCCGAGATCTCACCCTCAACGACAAAGGTCTCACCGAGGCCGAAAAGCAAAAAGTCAAAGCCCTCGCCGATCAAATCCAGCAAACAATCGTACAGATCCAAGGCCTCGATCGCGAAGGCCCGGCCCACAGCGGAACCGGCTGGTTCGAAATTAAAAGCGACAACAACGCCGCCAACGAAGGCATGGAGGACGAGCTCCCGCCGGAATACCGGGACCTCTTCAGAGAATTCCGCAAACGCTTGGCTTCGGAGTTTTAGAGTGCACAACAGAGCTGGGATCGCAATCTTCCTCATTGCCGCCTTCGCCGGGCTCGCTTTGTGGCCCGCTACGGCTCGTGCCGAGGTCACCACCAAACAGGTAGAAGACACCCTCAAGCAGGCGACCCGCTTGCTGGTCGGCGCGCAGGCCCCCGACGGAACCTGGAAGTACGGCAAAAACGATCTGGGCATGACCGCCCTTGCGGTCCTGGCGCTTAAATCCGCTGGCTATGCCAACGACCATCCCGCGATGCAACGAGGCGTGAACATTCTCCAGGCCCTCAATAAACCGCAACGACACACCTACGAATATTCGTTGGCCGCGATGGCCCTGAGCGCCGTCGACGCCAAGGCGCACAGACGTCCGATCGAAAAAATAGCGCAATGGCTCCAAAGCCACCAAGGCAAAGACGGCACATGGAACTACAGCGGAAAAGGGGGCGGCGACAACTCCAACACACAGTTTGCCATCCTCGGCCTGCGTGCCGCGCAAGATGCAGGGATCCGGATCCGCCCGGAGGTGCTCCGTCGATCTCTTCGCTACTTCACCAACGCGCAATCAGGAGACGGCGGCTTTGGGTACCGCAAGGGTTCCAAGCCGACCGGGTCCATGACCTGCGCCGGACTGTCGAGCCTGATCATTCTGGGCGCCCAACTGCAAGGCTCGGCCCACAAGTGCGGCGTATACAAAGAAGACAAGCGCGTGGCCAGTGGCATGAACTGGCTGGCCCATCATTTCTCCGTACACCAAAATCCTCGAGCCGGCCAAGGCTGGCTTTATTACTATCTGTACGGCATGGAGCGGGTCGGAATCTTCTCGGCGAAGCAGTATCTTGGGAAGCACGATTGGTATCGAGAGGGCGCCAGCTTCCTGGTCAACGATCGCAAATGGCTCCAGGCAAACAACCTGCCCAACCTGTGCTTCGCAATTTTGTTCCTGGCCAAGGGCAAGGCGCCGGTGGCGATCCATAAAGTCACCTGGGCTGGCCACCAGCCCTCCCATCGATACGACATCAAGAACCTGACCCACCATGTTGCGACCCAATTGGAGCGGCCCCTGTCCTGGCGCACGATGCGTTTATCCGAGCCGGTCAACAAACTGGCCGCTGCGCCCATCATCTTCCTCAACGGACACGGAGAGATCCGCCTCAACGAAGAGCAGCGCGGCAAATTGCGCGCCTTTATTGACAACGGCGGCACTATCGTGGGCGAGTCCTGCTGCGGGAGCAAGAAATTCGACAAGAGTTTTCGCGAAGAAATCGAAAAGATCCTGCCCGGACACAAGCTGAAAAAGCTGGCCGCCAACCATGCGCTCTATTATGCGAAAGAGAAACTGAACGCCAATCAGATCGCGAAAATCCCCCTGGAAGGAATCGACGTGTCCTGCCGCACCTCGGTCATCTATTCGCCCCGGGCGATCTCTTGCGAATGGGACAAGGGGACCAACCGCCGGCATCCGCATTTCAAGATCGGACTGAATATCGTTTCCTACGTTATCGGCGACGAGCAACTCAATGGCCCCCTCGAAGAGCAACAGGTGGTCGATCACGATAAGGTCGAGATTCAGGCCGGCGCCTTTGTGTTCGCGCAACTCCGCCACGCCGGCGACGACAACCCGCATCCAATGGCCGGACGCACATTGATGAACAACCTGTCAGAGATCACCGGGATCCCCGTTGGCAATGTCACCCGTATGGTTGGAGCCGACAACCCGAACCTCTTCAACTTCCCGTTTCTCTACATCACCGGCCATCACGCGTTCGATCTGACCGATGGAGGAAAGTCCACCGAGCGGATCGACAACCTGCGCAAATATCTTCTGCGCGGCGGGTTTCTTCTGATCGACCCCTGCTGCGGCCGATCGGAATTTGCCGACGCCGCAAGCGAAATGATTGAACAGGTCTTTGGAGACGCGGAGTACAAATTCAAGCCGATCCCTCTGGAACACCCGATTTACAATTTGCATTACGACGTTCGGCAGGTGCAGTACAAAGAAGCGGTTCGGAAAGAACACCCCAAGCTCACCGAACCGGTATTGCACGGGGTGTTTTACAAGGATCGGCTGGTGATCGTCTTTACCAAATACAACATCGGGTGCGGCATCGAGGAGCACACTTCACCCACCTGCAAGGGTTACAGCTACCAGGACGCCAAGAGCCTGGCCCTCAACATCATCCTCTTCGCAATGACGTATAACTAGGCGATATCGGAAAGCTCGGTCTTCAAGGCATCGTAGAGCGTGGTGGGCTTTTCTGCTTTCTCAAAAAATCTGTTGAAGGCTGCCACGTGGTGAGTGGCCATGGCCGTGGTGGATCGCTTGAGCCCGCTCAGGGCGGCGAAGAGAAACTTTACGTCGTGTCCAAAGTGCACCGGGCCGTCCACCTTGCCGACCGCCAGAGTCAAGTCGCGGAAGTAATCCCCTAACTCGCGTTTGTCCGTCACGTGGGGCGGCTCGCCGGGCGGCGCGTCGAATCGAATTTCGCCGGAGACCTCAATCCCGCTCGTCTTCTTTGCCATCGCCGCCAGATGCAGGCCGGTGAGCATAAGTAGCTTCAGGGCCGGTTCGCCGCCGACCCAGCGCAGCGCATAATAGACGCAGTCGGTGTAGGTGTAGCCGTGGACCGGGTAGACCCAATCCGCTGGCGCGCTGTAATAGACCAGATGTGCCGCTGCCAACTGCAACAGGTCCTGAATCGCCGCGGGTGTGTAGCCCGCTTCCCACAGACCCGCGATCGCTGCAAGGATCACCTTCGGCTCGCCGCCCAGGACCGTCGTGCGCAACGCGTGGAGTTTGACTTCTGTCAGCGGGTCGGTATTCGGTTGCTCCGGTCTCTGCGGCCGGTGCTCCGCCAGGAAGGCGTCTACGGTTTCCGACGCAATCAGCTCCTTGGGCGCGCGCACCAGATAGTGCAGCGGAGAATAAAGATCGCGCGCCGGATTGCCAAAGCCCAGAGAGGGCAAAAGCATCAACGTCTTGACGAGGTAAATGAATTTGTGGGACAGGTTGCTCGTGTCCCCCATGGCGAGTGTCAACAGCCGCTCCCGCGCGGCCACCCGGGTCGGCTCCGCGGCCAATAGACTGCCGGCGGTCTGGATGAAGCTGTCGACATCACCGCTGGCATACAGCGCATCCAAGGACTCCAACGCGCCCGGTTGCTCGGAGCGTGCCGGATCAGGTGCGTACACGGGGGCGGGCCGGTTTCTGTGCTCGGTGGCAATGAACCACAGTTGCTGAGCCAGCGGCCAGTGGCGGTCGGCCCACCGTTCGCCCTTGATATATTCCCGTACCTGCCAGGCCCCGATCAGCCCCATGTAGCCATGATGCACAAACTGCGGATAGTCGTCCTTGTACAAGCGCGTTGCAGCGAAGGCCATGGCCGCCGAAGCGTACTCGCGGATGGGCACGTTCGCGCGCACCAGCTCGGCGAATTGCTTCGCGAAGTCCTCACGGTTTTCGGTAGTGAGCAACCGTTCGATGGTATTGTGCAGGTCGTCCGGCATGGCCGATCTTGTTACTCCCGCTCTTGGATCTGTAGGGTTCCCACCAGGGTTGACAGGTCGTCGAGCTTGTTCTCTTGCATGTATTGCGCGATCCCCGCGGCAATGGCTTGGGGGGCCAGCGGGTCTACGAAGAGCGCCGTGCCGATCCCCACGGCCGTGGCCCCCGCGATGAGGAACTCCAGCGCGTCCTGCGCGGTCATCACGCCACCGTAGCCCAGGATCGGCACGCCCGCCGGCTGGGCCACCGCGCGATAGACCTCCGACACCAGGCGCAACGCCAGCGGCCGGATGGCCGGACCCGACAGGCCGCCCGTGTTGTAGCCGAGCATGGGCTTGCGGGTGCGGACGTCGATGGCCAGCCCCTTGAACGTGTTGACCAGGGACAGCGCATCGGCCCCAGCCTCCACGCAGGCCTGGCCGCTGTCAGTGATGGACGGGCTCTCCGGCGAGAGCTTGGCAATGACCGGCAGCTCGGTGGCGTTCTTGACCGCTCCGATCACCTCGGCCGCCAGAGCCGGGTCGGTGCTGAAGGACGTACCCCGAGCCACGTTGGGGCAGGAGATGTTTACCTCCAGCGCGGATACGTTGGGCGCCGCGTCGAATTTTTCAGCCACCTTTGCGAAGTCGTCCGCCGAGCTGCCCACCGCGTTGGCGATAAACAGGCAGTCGTATCCCGACAGGCGCGGCAGATAATCCCTGATGATGGCGTCGACGCCGGGATTCTCCAGGCCGATCGCATTGAGGATGCCTTGGGGGGTCTCCACGATCCGCGGGGTTGGATTGCCCGTGCGCGGCTCCAGCGATGCGCTCTTGAGTACTGCAGCGCCCAGGTCTTCGTTGGCGAACTGCTCGATGCGCACGAAGTCCTCGCCGTAGCCGAAGGTGCCCGACGCTGCCACCAGCGGCCGCGCAAGCTTCAGTCCGGCAAAGTCGATTGCAAGGTTTGGTTTCACGCCCATAGCACCTCCCGCGCGTCGAAGACCGGCCCGTCCACGCACATACGCCGGTAGCCGCTTGTGGTCATTTGCATGCAGGACAGGCACACGCCGATGCCGCAGGCCATGCGTTCCTCCATCAGCAGGTAGCAACGGTTGCCCCGCTCGCCGGCGACTTCGGCTACCGCCCGTAGCATGCCTCGCGGGCCGACGGCGTACACCACGTCGCCGGTGTGCAACTGCTCTTGTAGCGGCTCGGTAATCAATCCGGTGCGGTATCCCTTTGTCTTTGTTTCCAAGGTAACGACGACCTCGTCGCACAGGGTCTCGAACTCCCGGACCGCCGGATCGATGACCTGTTCCCGATGATGCGCGCCGTAGAGCAGAACCGAATGCAAGCCGTTCTCTTTCAGCGCCTGTGCCAGGATGAGCAACGGCGGCAGCCCGATTCCGCCGGCGACCAGGACCGCCCGCTGCATGAGCGGCGAGAAGGAAAACAGATTGCCCAACGGCCCCAGTACCTTGACCGTGTCGCCCGGTTGCAACCGGCTCAAGGCCGCGGTTCCCGCGCCGATCACGCGATGAATGATTTCGATCCGCGCTCCATCTACGTGGTAAACGCTGAAAGGCCGTCGCAGAAAGATTCGTTCACTCGCGGCGAAGTGCGATCCGATCTGCGGCCACGCCGCGTCTGTGTCGTAGACCGTATGATCCACGACCCGCGTGCCGCAATCGATATTGACAAACTGCCCCGGCCGCGCCGTCCGTGCGATGCCAGGCGCCTCCAAAGATAGCAGCCAAGTGTCCTCGGCTACCTTCGCATTGTGGATAACCGGCGCAAGGACTTCGAAGGGCGTTGACTGTGTGGTTTCAGCGCTGATGATCTATTCTCCTCTTGGTCGTACGATTATAGGGCAGGTCCCTATCGCCGTCAAGGCGGCCGTCTTCAAGGCAAGTCGTAGGCGCGAGTTCGGTAAGGTTGAAGGCGATTTCACCGCAGGGGTTTAGAGAATCGAGAGGAGAAAATGGAAGGTGATTAAGCGTCGTTGTAAAAAAGCCTCTTAAGGCCGGTTCTGCGATTGGATGATAATGTCATCTTCCGGATCGAAAGGATCAGGACCATACGACCACAAATCAAACGAGAGTTCGTTTATAGGAGATCCTTCGCTGGTGCTCAGGATGACGATAATGAATAGGCGGCGGGAGTGCGCCTTATAGCCGCCGCGGCTGGTGCGCCGGGGATTGGATGAGAAAGCGCACGGCTGCGGCGGCTTTGTATGATGGGCTTCCGGACTGTGTCCGGTGACGATGCGGCCGGCGGCCGAGGGGGGCTCGGCTCGCCGACGCACATCGTCGGGATCGGGGAGAGAATGCGGTCGTGAGATTGCCTCACAACCATACGGGTTTTTGGGTGTCTCTGTAGGATTAGTCGCGCCCGGGGACAGGGCCTTACGAGGAATTTTCTGGAAAAATTGATGCCGAGGTCCAAATCCACCGGGACTCTGTCATCCTGAGTGAAACGAAGGATCTGGCTCGCAGATAGAAAGAATTTGCGGACCAGATTCTTCGCGATCGCTCAGAATGACGCGGGCAGAAAGTTATCCGTGACGATGCCTTCAGAAGGCCTAAGAGGTAACCTGCCCCTTCGTGAAGGGCAACAGGCCGCCGGCCAGGAGGATATCCCGCTGGCGGTCGGTGACGCAAAGCTGCGTTCGGAACCGGCAGCCCTTGGTCACGTTGGTGATCTCGATATCCTGTGCGGCTTCGACCCGGTGTCGCAGCCCGTCGAGCTCCAACTTGTTGGCTGGGTCCACCTCGTCATAGGCCTCGCCGGAGGCAAAGACCAGCGGCAGGATCCCGAAGTTCACCAGGTTCGTGTGGTGAATACGGGCGAAGGACTTGGCGATTACCGCGGTGACGCCCAGGTACATGGGCGCCAGGGCCGCATGTTCGCGAGAGGAGCCTTGTCCGTAATTCTCGCCGCCGATGATGATCCCGCCGCCCATCTTCTTGGCGCGCTCGGCGAAAGACGGGTCGACATTGCGGAAGACGAACTCGGAAATCGCGGGAATGTTGGAACGCAAGGGCAAGACCTGGGCACCGGCGGGCATAATGTGGTCGGTGGTGATGTTGTCTTCCACCTTGAGCAAGACCTGACCCTCGATCCGGTCGGGCAGTTCGCCGTGGCTCGGGACTGGTTGGATGTTCGGGCCTTTGATCACCTCGACGTTTTGGTAATCCGCCGGGGGCGGGATGATTCCAGCGTCGTTGATGGCGTAGGCCTCTGGCTGCTCGGTGGCCTCAACTTCGATACCCAATTCGCGCGGGTCTTTGATCTCTCCGGCGATGGCCATGGCGGTGGCAGCGAAGGGGTTGCACAAATAAACGTTGGCGTCTGCGGTGCCCGAGCGACCTTTGAAGTTGCGGTTGAACGAGCGGATTGACACGCCACCGGACGGCGGGGCCTGGCCCATGCCGATACACGGCCCGCAAGCGCTCTCCAGGATGCGCGCCCCAGCGCCGATCATGGTCGCCATGTCGCCCTCCTTGGCGATCATCTGGAAGACCTGTTTAGAGCCGGGTGTTACGGTCATGCTCACGGTAGGGGCCACGTTTCGGCCCTGCAGAATTTTCGCTACGCCTTTCATCACCGGGTAGGAAGAGTTGGTGCAGGAGCCGACGCAGACCTGGTCGACCTTGGCGCCTTCGACCTGTTTGATCTGAACCACGTTGTCGGGTCCGTGGGGCTTGGCGATCATCGGTGGAAGTGCGGACAGGTTGATCTCCACGCTTTCGTCGTAGGTCGCACCGTTATCGGCGGCCATGGGTCGCCAGGCGGATTCGCGGTCCTGGGCCTTCAGGTAGGTACGCGTCTGCTCATCGCTGGGGAACACCGAGGTGGTTGCTCCCAGCTCCGCACCCATGTTGGTGATCGTCGCCCGCTGAGTGAGCGTCAATGTGGCCACGCCGTCGCCGTAGTATTCCATGATTCTTCCGACGCCACCCTTGACGGTCAAGCGACGCAACAGCTCGAGGATGACGTCCATGGCGGTGACCCACGGGCGGGTCAACTCACCGGTGAGATGAACGCCCACGACTTTGGGCATGGTGATCTCCAACGGGCTTCCGGCCATGGTGGTGGCGATATCCAGCCCTCCTACGCCGATGGCGATGGAGCCCATGCCGCCGGCGGTCGGGGTGTGAGAGTCGGAGCCGATCAATGTGGCGCCCGGCGCGGCAAAGCGTTCCAGGTGGACCTGATGGCAGATGCCGTTGCCCGGTGCGGAGAAATAGGCGCCGTAGCGCGCGGCCGCGGTGCGCAAGTATTTGTGATCGTCGGCGTTTCGGAAGTCAGATTGCAGCATGTTGTGGTCGACGTAGGAAACCGCCAGGGGAACGGCGATGCGGTCGACGCCGATGGCTTCGAACTGCAGGTAGGCCATGGTACCGGTGGCGTCTTGGGTGAGGGTCTGGTCGATCCTGATCGCGATCGCTTTGCCCGTCTCGGGTGTCCCGGAGACGAGGTGTTCAGAGATGATTTTCTGCGCCAGGTTCATAGCCATGGATGGGTTCTCCCTCGCTCTATACATGATCGTTCTGCGAAGCCGTCGGTCGGAAAAAATGCCCCTGTGTGCAGGCCAGAACTGCTCACGTCCGGCGCATTTCGGTTCGTTGCTCGAAACCCTAATTCTACCCGATTTCAAACAGGCGCGTCAAGCCAAATCGGCCTATTCGGTTTCGCACGCCTTTAGAATCGCTTCGTAAGTCTTGCGGGCATCGTCGTAGGCGTGTTTTGCGGCGTCTTTTTCCCATTCGCGGATCGACGCATTTTTCGATTTCCAGCATTGGTTCACCGCGTCGATGCACCACTGGGCTGAGCGGCGACTGGCGCGGATCGGTTGATCGCCGACAAGAACGAAAATCGGGTTGGTGTGGGACGAGCCTAAGACCCGCAGAGCAACCCAACTGGAGCGTGCAATGGGCACGTCGAAATTCAATTCGCGCAGGGTGCCGTCCGCGACGATTTCTTGTCGGAGCTCTCGAACCGGTTCGCCGTTGACAACGACCTCGACGGAGACCTTCCGGCTGTTCACAATTCGCGCGCGTTCCAAGTGCCAAAAGGGTTTTGATTCCAGGCCGGAGATTTGAATCTTCGCGCCCTGCTCGGTCTGTACCGCGTCCAGATATGCAGCGAACTTCACGCGCGCTTGGACAAGGCCGGGTTGATCGAGTTGCACCTCGCTTTGCTCAGTGCCCACGTCCCGATCGTTGACGCGAAAGTCCATCAGGTGGCTGCGCCCGTCGCCCACGTAGGAGCGTCCTTGCTTGAGGCCCTCGGCCCATGCGTTGAAGGCTAGTTTGTCGTCTAGTTTTACGTAGGAGCGTCCGACGCCCACCCGGTCGCGAGTGATGCACGGGAAGTCGCTTTCGCCAGACATGCGGGGTCGGAACCCGCAATTGAGCGTATGGTACCAAATATTGAGTTCGTGGATCATGGGAGTGTCGCCGGCGGAGAGGAAGTCTGCGGCCTCGTGCGCGATGTCCACGATGAATTCATTTGCCCCGATGTCGTTCATGGGCGGGATAACGTAATTGGGTAACTCGGTGGAGTCGACCCGCAGGCCCCACCCGCTGTGGGGAACGCCGACCACGCCGTTTTGCGCTTTTCCGAATCGGAGGATCGGCAGGCCCCAACTGGGCCACTCGCCAATGCGGGTCGTTCGAGTGCCCTTGAAGTGTCCGTGTTCGTTGCCGTATTTCCAGTCGAATTCAACCGGTTCCGGATAGGCGTAGTCGTCTTCGGTCAGGCGCAGCAACACCAGATGCCCCGAGCGTCCTGAGGGAAATCGAGAGACCTCCACGTCGTAGCGGATTAGTGTATTCGGCGTGGATAGCGGGTGGACCGTGCCGGTGAAAAATTGTTTTTGGAAATACCAGCTTGGTCCCCAGGACAAAACACAACCGACGTGCAGGTCCTCGCCCTGCAATTGGCGTAACAGGTCTTCCGGCATTACGCCGGGCGTGGGCGATCCGCGGTGTACGCACCCGGACGCGTGAATGTGATGATCGCCGGAGTACCATCCCAGCGCCTGAGGGTTTATCCACCGTTTCAGATGGAAACGTTCGTAGTGGCGCACGGCCTTTGGTACATGAATCGTCCGCGTCTGGGTCAGGTATTCCATGCCGCGCGTGAATGCCACCGTATAGGTGCCTGCGGGGAGCATCACGCTTTCTCCGTTCGTCCGGTAGACCTGGTCCTGGAAGTGAAAGTCCGGCAGGCGTCGCTGGCGGGGGTTCGGGTAGAGGCGGTCTTGGGCATCCCGGATTGTAAAAGACGCCATCGCGGGAGCACCATCGTGATCAAATACGCCGAAGACGACTTTCGTGCTTGCGGCGCATTCGAATGAGATCCACGCCGCGTTTTGATTGCTCAACGGCGGTACCTCCTCCCCGAGGTAAAAGCCGATCTGCGCGATCCGCGGCCCGGTATCGCGCGAGGCAAGGTGAATGAGCCGATACTCGAGCGTCTGCCCGGAAAGTGCGGCATCCTTGTCCATCCGCAACTCCAGGAAGCGCGCCTGAGCCTCGTTCTGACGTACCAGGTGCTCCTCCGGTAGTTTGTGCACCGGTTCGGTATTGCCAAAGGGGTCCGCGCTGCCGTGGCGGCCAAAAGGTGGTTTCGCGTGGGGGCTTTGGGCCGCAATCGGCAACTTGGAACCTGCTTCGTTGTGGATCTTCACCAAATAGGTGCGCCAGCCTTGGCCCTGCAGTTGTTGTTCTTTCGGCGCGGTCACGCGATCGATTTGACCATTCGGTGTGATGTGCACGAAGCTTACGACGCGCGCATCGAGCAGTGCCTGGATCGCTCGAAAGCCTTTTTTGGAATCCGGGTCTGCACACGCTTGATTCAACGCGTTCCATTCGACATCTGTCAGCGGCGCGCCGGCAACGCGCAATGCTTTGGCGATATGTTTCGCGTGAGCCGCTAGCGACGGATCGGACGTGCTCGGCGCAATTGCCGGAATGTCCAGCGAATGAGCGACGGCCGAAGATTCGGTTGGCCCTTGCTGGCAACCCACGGCGAACAACAACAGGAAGACACGCAAGAAGCAACCCTTCATGATCTTAAGCCTCCATTGGCGCATTGGTATTTTGCTTGGAACCTTTCTTGTCCATCTCGCCTGCTGAGGTTGGGGTAGGCGGTGGTTCATATTGTCCAAGAAAACCGAGCTACTGCCAGAATGAATTTTGCAGCTACCGGAAAGCGAGAACCAAGGGTGGCGGTGGATCTGTTCTGCTAGCATACGCGTTTGCCAGAAAGCGCTCTGCCTGATCAGTTTCTAAGCTTTGATCCATACCTTAAAATACAACTCAAGCATAGAATTTACTTGTTATTAAGTTGTTTCCATTAGAAAAACTTAATTTTTTTCACAAGTCGTCAGAATTACATGATATACTACATAAAGTTTAATGTGTTAAATGGTGTCTGTTTATCAAAATAGCGTCTTCAATTGTCTTGGGCTTGGTTCATTAAAAACTTGTTTCGATTGTGGAGGGGGAAATGAAGACTTACGCTTGGAGCGCCGCTCGTGCGCGCATTCGCCTTTTCTTGACTGTTTGCTGTTTTCTTCTGGTTTTACCTCATGTGGTATACCCGATACCGCCGGGTGGGCTCGATCCTCAGCCTTTGGGCACCGGGTTGCCCATATGGACTGGTTTTCGCATGGAGGGGCCGGTACAGCAATTCTACATTGCGGATGCAGGCCCCGCTTTTAATGCGCGGGCAGGAACGATTTTCGAAGTGGAAAACAACGTTGCACTGGACGATTGGTTTTACACGACCTTTGACAGCGTCGGTGCGAACAACACCCTACGGAGTCTAACCAACCCAGGGTATCAAGTGAATATCGGTACGGGGGTTGGCTCGGATTGCCTGACCTGCGATGCGGCAGGAAATATGTACGTGGGTAACTTCATGACAGGTACAGTGGTCAAGGTCGCTACCGATCAGAGCACTTCGGTGTTTGCCACCGGACTTGGCAATCCCATTGACATGGACATTTCCCCCGTCGACGGACGTTTGTACGTCGTGGATTATGGTGGCAACCGGATTCTGCGTACCGATGGGACCACCACCACGGTTTTCATCACCGGTCTAAATGACCCCGCCGGCATTGCGTTCCGTGGTAACGACATGTTCGTGGCCGATGGCTACAAGGCGCCCCCGACACCGGCAGCAGGGCAGTTGCTCAAGTATTCGGTTTCTGGCGGCGACTACGGCACGACGGCGACGGTTTTGGTGGCCAGTCTGGGACGGCCGATGCGCATCGATGTAAACGAATTCGGCGACATCGCCGTGCCGGATCAGGAGTCCCAGGAGCTACGGCTGTACGATACCAGTGGCACTCTCGTTTTCCGATACAATGACTCGCCACCCAGTGGCGGTTCGCTCCAGTTGCTGAGCGCCACTTTTAAGAGGGTCCCTGATGACACGTTGCGTGACATTTCGGTAACCCTCCGCGGGTCCACCACGACCAATGCGGATTTTGAGAGCTTGCATCGGAAGTTTACCGGCCTGGATCAAGTGACGACCAACGGCTGGACCGGAAACTTGGATAATCGCATGGTCAAAGACTTAACCTACGGCGGGTATGAAAAGAACAACCACGCCGTGGACTGGTTGATGGATCAGGCTGCGGCCTTGGGAATCCAGGCCGAAAAGGTCCAGGTCGACATGGATGGCCAATTAAATCCGAGCACGCACCCGGTGTACAATGTGATCTTTACTTTGCCGGGTGTCGTCTATGCCGACTGGGATATCCTTCTATACGCTCACATGGACTCGACCAACGGGGCCGATTTGGCCACCACTCAGATTGCCCCCGGGGCGTGGGATTCCGGCGGTGGGGCCGTCCAGCTGTTGACCATCGCCAAGGAATTGCGCAATCACAAGTTTGATTACACCATCAAGTTTATTTTCCACAATCCGGAGGAAGAGTCCCACGACGTGGATGGAGATGGTCTGTTTACCTCGCTGGCTTCCGACTCCATGATACAGTATCTGAAAGCCTCCGGAGACAACATAGTCGCTGCCATTGGTTTAGAAGGCGGCTACAACCACTTCGGATTGTACGAGGGTCCGTTTAGCCAGGAGGAGGCCCACGGCTGGTATACGAATCAAAGCGGAACGATCCCGGACGTCGCGACGGTGTGGGAGACGTTGCGTCTGGCCACTCTTTTCTACGGCGGCCGGCGAACGGTAGGCGACACAGCCGCTACCATTACGGCGCTGATGAGTCCTACGGGCCAAGAGACGTTCTATGGAGACATGAACGCCTACGTCTTGGCTGGTATTGCAACGGTCCACATGATCGACGCCTCCGCGCTTGAAGCGTGGAACTGGTCGCTCGACAGCGAGGCTTTTTTCCACTCCTCCAAGGATCGGGCCAACTTCCAGCCACCCGGGACCACCGCGCCGTACATGGATTACCGACTGATGTCCGAAGAGGCCGCGGGCGCTGCTGTCGCAGCGGCCCAGTTGGCAGTGTTGACGACTCGGACCAGCGACCCCCCGACATTTGACTTGGGCTCGCCTGTGTTCGACACGTCCACTGGCACGGACACGTTCGCGATCATCCATAATACCAGCGATCAGGCGGCCACCGTGTCATTTAGCTTCTACCCACCGGTTGGCGGGGCGGCGATCACCGCCACCAACAATAACCCGGTTACCGTGGCGGCGAAGAATACGACGCTGGTCAACTTGGCCACCAATCTGGGCGTAGCGGCCAACCAAAGCGGCTCGTATACGCTCGATATCAGCGGCGCGCCGATTGGATCCATCACAGTGGATGGCATGATCGCCAGGCAGCAGCCGAGTACGAATGACCAAATGTACGTGCCGGTAAAAAGGCCCACGTCCCAGGACGTGGGGCCGATCTTTAGCACGATCGCGGCCAATGGCAACGATACTCAGTTGCATCTGTTTAACGCCGATGCCAACGCGTTAACGATCGCGGTCGACTTCTACCAGCAGGGCAGCACAAGCGTTCTGACCACCTACAACGTGACCATCCCGGCGCAGCGACTGGAAAGTTTCTGGCTGGGCACGGTTGGAAGTGGCTCGGGAACGTTTACCAACGGGCGGCCGACCGGCGTGGACGGCTTCTTCCGGATCCGCATGCCCAATGGAGATTTTTCGCCATCGACACTACTGTGTGCCGGATACATTGAGAACGAGCACACCACGGGACAGTTCGACCACTACTTCATCCCGGTAGAACATCCCTCTTCAGGTGCTGGAGTCGTCTCGCCGCTGGTGCAGGTGGCCAAGCAACAAAACCAGTTGGTTGGCAATACGTTCGTCTACCTGGCCAACACCGGCGCGGATGCGGTACGGGCAACCTTCACTTTCTCCGGAGGAAGTCCAGCCTCGTTTGTGAAGGACCTGCAACCCAACCAGTGGACCGTCGTGGATCTGTCCGCTGAAACGTTCAACCCGGGCGCCAACGAGTATTTGAACCGAGGGATGTCCATCACCTATGGTCCTGTGCCCGGTGGCCCGACGATCGTGGATATCCGACACGTGATGTCCGTTGCGTACCTGTTCGATCTGGTTCGCAATGACCACATTCATCTGCCGGTAGAGGGTCCGTGGACTGGGCGTGCCGGCGGATGGTACAACCACCGACAGAACGTTTTCGGCGATGCAAACAACGACAACGAAACGTTCGTCAGTCTGTACAACACGTCGGGCCAAACGTTATGGGCAGACATCACTTTCCAGCCCTGGCCAACTGGTACGACGGCAAACTTTACCCAGCAGCTGTCGAACAACGGGTTCGCCATCCTGGCGCTGTCGACGATCCAGCAGTTGGTCGGCAAAGAGGTCGGCTCGTTTACTGTTCGGTACTACACCGACGCGGCGCTGACCGATGAGGTGTTCAATCCGGCGGTGAGTGTCCATGACACTTCGCGAATCGATGAAGATCCCCTCAACGAAAACGAGGAATACTTCTGGTTCGGTGCGCAGGATGCCTATACTTTGGCTGAGTAAATGACCGCTGGGATCGGCCCGCTCTTTTTCGGCGGGCCGATCCAGCGCTCCGTGTTCCACGTGAAACAGTAAAGCCTCTTTACATGATCCCCAGAAGCCGTCGCAGCGGTAGGGGCTCTTTACTTTTCCGCACGGCCCGCGCACTCCCGATGCACAATTTTTCAAGATTTGGACCGTTTAAAGCATCGCGCAGACACGCTCCGTGCAATGATTTGGAGAGCTTTATAAATGGAGAAAAAAGTGCCGACAAAGAAGGCGGGTCAATGTGGCCGGTGCCGTTTCAGAGACAGATCGCTTGCGTGCGCCGCGCCTTCGCGCGCCGCATTCTGCGCGCGAGTCCGACGATCCCCACGCTCATCAGTGCCAGCGTCCCAGGCTCGGGAACGGGCTGGTTTTGGATTTCCTGACCGCCGTAAAAGACATAGGCTTGATCAGCATTAGATGCTCCAATGATGAGATCGTCGAACCCGTCGTTGT
>JAJDCN010000122.1 GCA_029260815.1 Planctomycetota bacterium | reverse complement strand
GACATTACCCACACCCATTGTAAGATCAACCATTATACCGAATGTAGGATTCAAAACATAATCCACGCGAACTACGCCAGCGTTTAATGTAAGGTTGAATGTGTTGTCGCCCTCAAAACCCCTAACCTGCATCCATTGTTCTGCAGCTAGCGTGATGTTGAATACATCGTTTTCGGCACTTCCATATATACCTAAACCGCCTGTAGTCCAACCAGAAGTAAGCGGGTTAATTACATCGGTTATTGTGTCTGTGGTACTCTCTTTTTGGACTGTCGCTGTATTTGTAGAACCATTTACCGACACGGTAATTCCTTGGTTAAGGCCGTGATAGTTCAGCTCCTGAAATCCAACAATGCTGTCAGTATATATAATGGTGTCGGTACCAAGAGATCCTAAAATAGTATCAAATATCAAATTGGTGCCGTTAAGATTATCTCCTGGGTTAAGGAAATCATCACCGTCCCCTCCGGACAACCGATCAAAACCCGATCCACCAAACAGGGAGTCAGTCCCTATGCCACCAAACAGACTGTCGTCTCCGCCAGCTCCATCAATACTGTCATTGCCTGCTCCACCATCGAATGTCTCATCGCTGGCGGTGCCTACTATGATATCGTTTTCAGTGGCGCCCACATTGTAGTAGGGAATGGCCATACCGGGTGCATTAGTGCCGGAAGTGATTTTGCCATCGCCCGTTATTGTTGCATCAAAAGCCTGAAAATCAGCCAGAGAATTCATTACCGGCAACGCATCGCCACCTAAAACCATTACAAATTCTGTCTCGACGCCGCCAATGTCAAAGATAAAAAGAAATATATCAGTCGTATTGCCTGCCCACTGTAAGGAAATCGCCTCTGTGCTTATCGCGGAACTAAGCGGTATATTACTACCCCCAACCGTGGCGCTATAATCATTACTGGAAATTGTGATTTCGTTATTAAGCGGATCGACGGGAAAATCGTATGTATAAGTCAATGACGTAGATGCGTCCGGTGCAACAATGGTAAAATCGGTATTTGGTGTAAAGGCGATCGCTTGGTCGCCAGCATCAAAAACTACGCTAAAGCCTGGAATGGTGTAAGTTGTCATAGAAATTCCTCCTGAGGAAAATGAATTGTTTGTAATCTGGCACCTAATATATGGATAGGTGCCATCATCTCAAACGAGGTAAAAGTTGAACATGAAGAACTTATGCACCTAGCAATCTGAAGTAAGTTCGATGCATCCGGCTGTAGCGGTTCGCCACCAAAGTAGCGATCATCAGCAGATATTTTGCGGAAATATTCCGCAACCAGTTGCAATGTAGTGAAAGGTTTATGAAAACCGTCTAGCGTACATGAAAATGTACCATAGGACACGGTCATTACTTTTGCGTGCGAATCCATACTATACTCAACTCACTCATTACACGCCCCCACGACGATCTCTTTTATACGCTATAATTCAAGGTTTCGTACTATAAACGCAGTTTTTATCACTAATCCGTATTAATTTTTCCGTTATTGGTACGCATATGGGAAACAATTATCATATACAAAGCCGCACTGTGGAATTTGGCGAAACCGTGACACTATTAGGACACGTAAAAGTGTCGTCGTATAAATTGCTTGGATTGGCCGATTCGCGTGCGCCGCTAATTTGTGCCGATGGTGGGGGCAATACCGCGCTGGAATTTGGGTTGGCGCCAGATGTGATCGTTGGCGATATGGACAGCTTTTCAAAACAGTTCGACGGGCAGATCATCCATTTACCTGAACAAGATACGTCAGATTTTGAAAAATACCTGTCTTGTGGATTTGATCAAGGCTCCGATGGCAGATGCGATTAGCCATCATGTGTAATGCTGTCAGGCTGGATTGCACGGTGGGTTAATATAAACATTTACCGTTTAACATATTGTTATTAATTATAATAATTATATGGTCCTACCCCGCTTAGAACGGCAGCAGCGATTTCAGGGCCTCAAGGTTTTCGCCCTGAATCAGCGTATTATCCGTGCCCATGTCGCCGTAACCCAGTTTCGGCACCTCTTTCAGTAAGCTGTAAGGCCCTTTTTCAGCGGCCCTTAATCCGTATCTTGCGTTAACCATAGCAATGTCGGCATTAAGTTTTGTGGCCCTGTAAATGCATCAAGCTTTCCCTTGGTCTTATTGTTTTTCAAACACTACCCAAAGCTCCCATCCAGAGAAAACGGCTTTCACATCTTTTTCAGTCCTTTGATCAGTTCCCCCTGCCGATCCACGGAAATCTGCAATTATAAGGTGAATGTGGTGTCGACACTATGATGTTCCAAATTCATCGACCACTCTTTGAATTATTCGCGGGTCGTGCAAACCCAGCCATCATATTTTATCAGCACTTTGCGAAAACTGTGTGGCACAAATGGGTGCACCCCCGCATCAACAAAAGCGGCTTTGATGGTTTGACGAAATGTGTTGGCATTAGCGTAACCCTCACCCGTCAACCTCGTTATTTGAAACCCTTTGCCCTCCACCACAACGATCTTTGGTTTTGGAAACAATGTACCACTTGGCTCGAACAGCATATACTTGCACAACATTCCCTTTCTCAAGAGACGAAAAATCAATTCGCCACAACCTATTGCAGCCGACAGCTTTATATCTGAACATCGGATTGCCATATGTGAATTGGCACCGCCGTACTTGGCTATCAGTCCAGAACTGTTTTTGAGAATATCCAGTCAAATCCTGGATCTGCATTTTCAATGCAAATAACTTTTCCGCTAAGGTTAAGGCTGTCAATGATGGCGTCATTGCTTGCCCAGCTCAAGCCGATTTTATCTGACAGCACTCTTACTCTTTACCTTGCCTGCTTTTTTGGCAAAGCATAATGCAATTACTATGCAAAATGGCCGCTATTCTAAAATAGCGGCCAATCTACGTACTGAAAAGATCTAAAGTTTAGCGTTGAAGCCAACTACCCTAAAC
>JAJDCN010000121.1 GCA_029260815.1 Planctomycetota bacterium | reverse complement strand
TGTCGAAAGCCGGAACGAACAAAACCCCAAAAAACCGCTTCCCGGAACCTGTGGGAGCACAATAGGTTTCAGAAGTAGGTGCGCCCGGTGCTCACCTGGCGCGGGTGGTCGATGCCTGGGTCGATCTGCCGGAGCACGTCCGGCAGGCGATACTTACAACTGGTACGCAGCAGTCGTGACAATTAAGCATCACGGCCGCAGAATCACACAGGACGCGCGTAGTCACGCTGAAGCCGGGCATAGGGCAAGCGGTTCGATGCGCTTCTGTGGCGTTTAAAGCCCTTTGGCCAGGGCCGATTCCCCGTGCCCGTGGTGCCTCTAACAGGCTTCTGGACAGTGCGGGGGCATTGGTTTACAATTCTCATTCACCATAAGTCAAGGAGGTGGCTCATGAGCACGCCCAAAGTCATCCGTTTGGTGGGGAGCAGCCTATTGGTTGCCTTCAGCCTGTCTTGCCAAGTCCCTCCAGTCTCCGACCCAGCGTCCCAAGAAAAGCCAATTCCCAGCGAAGTGCCATACGCATGGTTGCCGCCTTCGATTGCCCCAGTTCTTCAGGCGGCCCTGGCGGAAGACGCGGACCGGGTCCGCCTCCTGTTGGAACACAAGCCAAGAGATGCTCGTGGCAGGACACCCTTGCACGTCGCCGCCGAGGAAGGGAACGTCAAGATCGTGAAGATACTGCTGGCCAACGGAGCCAACGTACATGATCAGGACAACGCTGGACGGACACCGCTATACATTGCCGCGCAATTCGGTTCCGTTGAAGCGGCAAGGCTTCTGTTGGACCTGGGCGCCAACGCCAACGCGCTGGACCACGAACATTTCAGCCCTCTCCATAAGGCCATTCGCAGTCGCTCGGAATCGTTGGCCCGCCTCCTGCTGGAAGCCAGAGCCGACCCGAACTTAAAAACTCCGCGTCGATGGACGTCCCGCTACAGCACTGGTGCTTATTCGTCTCTCTATTTAACGGTCTCTTCTAACCAACCGGATCTGGTCAAGCTCTTATTGGAATTTGGTGCGCGAATTGATAAGCAAACGCGAACCAGCGGGCTTGGATACGCGGTACGCCGCCTGAACTCCGAATGCCTGAAACTGCTCGTGCACGCGGGCGTCGGTGTTGACGCTCAAACGGGCGGGGGCCGGAGACTCCTACCGGAGGCCATTAGCAGCCGCAAATTTTTGGCTGCTCAATGGCTCCGCAAGAACGGCGCTCACTTCTACGACAAGACCGAAGACGAAGCTCGAATTCTTGCTTTGCACGCGGCGGGCGAGCTTGCTGCTGCGAAGGCCGCTGTCGACAAGCTGTTGGAGAGTTCCCTTGAAGGTCTTCGTTGGCGTCCGATCGATCGCTTACTGGTGGTGGCTGCGGAAGCCGGGCGGGTGGATTTGATCCGAATTGCACTGGCAAAGGGAGCCGGCATCCACGCGTTCGACAACAAGGCCCTCACGCCCTTGCATTGGGCGGCGATCCGCAATGACAAGGAAATGATGCGTTTCCTCATCAAGCAGGGCGCCGCTTTCCGGGTGGTGGCGGAGAAAGAGGGCGATCAAACGCCGCTCGGCTTTGCCGCTTTTTACGGACATGACCGCATCGTCGAGCTCTTGATCGAGGCCGGTGCTCCTTTGGACACACCGAAAGAAAAAGACGCGAAGGCACCGTTAACTCTTGCTGCAGAGAACGGACGGCATTCGACCGTAAGGCTTCTGCTGGCCAAAGGGGCCAAATATGAATGGCGTGCACTTTACGAGGCAGCGAGCCGGGGGGATACGGTCCTGGTGGATCTTCTGCTCGACGAAAAGGGCAAGACCATTCATCTGCAGGTTGATTCGAAGCATGGAGCCCCTCTATGTGCTGCCGCCTGGAATGGGCACGTCGACGTTGTTCGCCAACTCCTGGATGCCGGAGCCGATCCGAATGACTCGAACTTTCCCAACTGGTCCGCATTGCGATCCGCCGTTTGGGAAGGGTGGAAAGACGTCGCGGAACTCCTGATACAACGCGGCGCCTCGCTCAAGGCCGATCACGGCGGGGACAGGAAGACCTCGCCCCTACTTTCCGCCGTGGAGCGTCATAGGCCCGACATAGTCCGGCTGTTGCTCGGACACGGATCCGATCCCAACGAGTACACCCTCTTATGGGCCGCGACGAACGCGTGCTGGTACACCTGGTGGACTTCGCCGGAGAACCTGAACCAACGGAAAGATGATGAGGTTGTGAGCCTGCTGCTTCAAGCCGGTGCCGATCCTAATGCCAAAATGGAATATTCGCGCAAGCCACTCCACCTTGCCGCAATTTATGGCAGTGACCGACAAGTTCATGCGCTGCTCAAGCATGGTACTCGGTTGGAAGAAAAGGACAAAGAAGGTTGGACGCCGCTGCTTCACGCGGTACAAAACGGACACACGCATGCGGTAAGACAGCTACTTCAGCACGGTGCAAACCCTAATGTGAGAACGGCCGAAGGCAATACACCGTTGCATCTGGCCGCACAAAATGGCGTTCCAGTCGAGCTAAGCAAAACCATGGCGAAACATGGCACCGAGCCGAAGATTCGGAACCGGTACAACAATACCCGGATTCTGCATCTCCTCCTCGATCACGGGGCGGAGTTGGAAGCCAAGAATAACGACGGTCTCACGCCGCTACTCATGACTCCGTACCTGGAAACTATCCGGGAACTGGTGGCCCGCGGCTCCGATATCAACGCCAAAAGCGTGGACGACTATCGCCTTATTCATCTGGCAGAAGTCCGAAAAGACAAGCGCCTGCATGCGTACCTCTTGAAACATGGCGCGGACCCTACGCCCCATAAGAGCCCGTTCTATATGCCGGAGGTGCTCACAAAAGAGATGGACGCACTGGTGTACCAGATGGGCCAATACAAGGAGGGCATGGACGCTGTCCGCGAGAAAATTAGAGAGCACCCTGACCTGGCGCACGGCCGGTCGAAAAGCGGTGATACCCTGCTCCTTCGTGCTGCTCAAAAGGGTGACACCAGGATGGTTCGGCTACTCATGGACCTGGGAGCCGACGTATCCGCTACAGATGACGAAGGCAAAACACTTCTGCATCAAGCCTGCACCGGTGGTGATTTGGCATTGGCTAAGACGCTGCTTGAAGCGGGCGCGCGGACCGACGCCAAAGACGCGGAGGGGCGGACGCCACTCCACATTACGGCAAACAACCTAGAGATGGCGGCGCTGCTTTTGGACAAGGGCGCATCCCTCGAAGCACAGACCCATAGCGGACAAACGCCCTTATGTGTGGTTGCCGGATACGGCAACAAAAAAGCGGTGGAGTTTCTCCTCAGTCAGGGTGCCAATATCAATGGCGCCCCGAACGGTTCTTCCCCGCTGCACGCTGCAGCACGCCCCATATGCTATGAGACCGCACGACTCTTGCTCGACAAGGGGGCGCACGTTAATTCCAAAGACCGAAATGGCAGCACGCCCTTGCATATCGCAGCATGGCATGGTTCCACACGAACTGCTCGGTTGCTCCTTGAACACAAGGCCGACGTCAACGCGCAGGCAAATGATCTCGACACGCCACTTATGACGGCCGTCCTTCAAGAGCACGAAGATTTCGCACGGCTTCTTCTTCAACACAACGCCGATCCCAACCTCGCGGGAGGACATTGGAGACGCACTCCCATCTTTTACGCACTGCAGCGAGGATCGATTCACTTCGTGAAGCAACTCATTCGCCACAAAGCGAACATTAATGTGCACGACGGCTATGAAGGGAAGACCCCGCTGCACTTTATCCTTCAGGACAACGGGATTTCTTGTTTCACCGGAAACCTGGATGCGGTTGATTGGGAGGCCGAGGCACGGGAGAACTCCGAACGCGAGCGCAATGGAGCTCTGTTCCTATTGGAGCACGGTGCCGACGTGAACGCGAAAACGGAAAACGGCGACACGCCCTTGCACCTAGCAGTGGAGGATGGATACGACGGCGTAATCCTGAAGCTTATCGCTCTGAAGGCAGACATCAATGCCCAAAACAATGAAGGTGACACGCCGCTGCACAATGCTGTCAATATGGGCAACAAGTTCATGATTTCATTACTCCTCAGGCTGGGAGCCGACCCCAACCAGCCCAACAGAGCGGGAGAGACCGCCCTGTATCGAGCGGCAGCGACGCAACTGGTGGAATCTGAGACGGTTGGCGAGGGGCAGGAAGCGTTCACTTCGGCGTGGCCCTCGGTCAAGAAGAACAAAGAGCTTGTGGAGCTGCTCCTAAGGGCGGGCGCAAAATGGAAGAGTCTAAGCCAACTGCATTGGGCCGCCTACCTCGGTGATCAGGATATGATGTGGGACCTCCTTGACAAGGGTGCAGACATCAACGCCACCGACGCCCATGGCAACACGCCACTCCATTGGACTGTGCCGGTGAAACCGTCGTTGGTCAGTGGAACTATCCAGCAGGAAGAAATCGACTACCCGCGCGTGGCAGAGACACTCATCCGCAGTGAAGCCAAGCTCAACCCGAAGAACAATGAGGGAGTCACCGCTTTTCTGCGCGCCACAAAGAACGGCCACGAACAGACGGCCCTGTTATTCCTGAATCAAGGAGCGCAAATCAACGTCTCGGACCAAGAGGGTCTGACCCCGCTGCACTACGCTGCCCGCGAGGGAATGCTCCCCGTGGTGAAGCTTCTCCTGGAAAAAGGAGCAAAGACTGACGTTCTTGCGAAAACCGGAACGGCCTTGCATGTCGCGGCCAAGCGTGGGCATGTAAGCGTCATCGAGTTGCTCCTCTCCAAGGGCAGCGCCCTCGAGGCCGTCAACGATTTGGGGAGCACGTCCCTCTACGTGGCCATCGACAAAAATCAGTATCACGCTGCGGCGCTCCTGTTGAAGAAAGGAGCCGATGCAAATGCCAAGGCCAACAGCGGTGCCACGCCGTTGCACGAAGCGGCCTCAGGCCAAGACAATAGACTCTGCCCGCTTCTGCTCGATCATGGAGCAAATATTAACGCGCAGACCAACAGCGGTGACACGCCTCTGCAGTGGGCGCATAATGATCATTTTAAGATCCTGTTGAAATATAACCCGGACCTAAACCTCGCGGATGACCAAGGCAACACGATCCTGCACGATCTGGCCAAGGACGGTAGTAGCGTCTGGGCACAAGCCGTTGTGCGCAAGGGGGCCAAGCTGGATACGAAGAACAAGATGGGCCAGACCCCATTTGATGTCGCGATGGCAAACTCCCGCTGGAAAACAGCCCAATTGTTACGCAGTTACAGTCTTAGCCGCTAACGAAGCAAAAGTAAACGGCTAACTTGGGGTGCGAGAGGAGCAGGAAAGAATCAACGAAACGAACCGCGAGGTGGTGGCTCACGCGGGCGCAGGAGCAGTATCGCGAGGGCATCGGCAACGACACCCCGACGAGGTGTGCTGCGGTCGCCCGGAGACGATCTGCCAGCGCCGGATCGAATGAAGAAGCAAACGATAGAAAACCGAAAGAAAAAAACCGGAAGATCACCGGCCAATCCATGCCGAAAGTGTCACTTAAATCTGAACTCGAAAATTCTCAACGCTGCTGACGATATACAAGTGTACTCTTGATTTTCTGACAGAGTGCCTACGCCCCTTTGCGAATATAGTCACATTGAAATCGTTGGGTTTGGATTCGGGGCTCCATCGACCTGGCTTCAAAGGGCTCCATGTTCACTGGCGATGATGTGTGATATGATTCCGAGGATATTTGGAACCGACAATGTTTCCCAAGCAGGACGTCGAGACAATCACAAGATCTTTGGAAAGAAAGGACGCCATGAAGCCGCGACGAAATCTGCGCAATGCGCTAAAATTGCTTTCTGGCATAGGTATATTGGGAATGCTCCTCGTTGGATGTCAGGGACAAGTCGTAGATCGCCCCGGTTCTGGAGCCCATAAAGAGCATCAAATGCCACAGATCAAGCCGTCCGCCGAGTTTGAGCCTTTAAGGGCGTTGGTCGGCAAATGGAAAGGGGTGGGCCAGATGCCGGAGGGAGAGCAGGATGTGGAGGTGGAATATAGTTTGACCGCGGCCGGGACCGTGCTGACCGAGACACTCGCTCCGGGGCAGCCCCATGAAATGCTGAGCGTCTACCATGGGGATGGGCCACAGGTAATAATGACCCACTACTGCGCCTTTGGCAATCAGCCCCGCATGCGGCTGGAAAAAGGCGATGACCCAAAGGTACTGCGATTCGTCTACATGGATGGGACAAGCATCCAATCGGAAGACGATCCGCATATGCACCAGCTAACGCTCACCCTGGTCGATGCAGACCATCTGATCCATGAGTGGGTGTTCTTCGACAAGGGCAAGTCCAGCCACGTTACGCGCTTTGACTTGCAGCGACAAAAATGAGTTCGTAGATCAACAGAAGGAGAGGTCAATGTCTAATATAAATCCGATTCCAGAGCGGTTCAATAGTATAAGCGTATACCTGATCGTCCCAGATTCCATTCAGGCGTTGGAATTTTATGGTAAAGCCTTCGGGGCGAAAACTGTTTCTACGGTGCCGGGGCCCGGAGGACACGGGACGATGCACGCCGAAATGGCCCTCGGCGATTCGGTCGTGATGATGACCGATGAAAATATCGAGATGGGGCACAAATCGCCCGCAACGATTGGCGGGTGCTCCGCAGGGATGTACTATTACGTGGAAGACGCGGACAGCATTTTTAACCAAGCCGTTGCGGCGGGCTGCGAAGTCGTGATGCCCTTGATGGATGCCTTTTGGGGTGACCGGATGGGCAGCGTCAAGGACCCATTCGGGTACGTGTGGTCCATTGCAACTCACACGCAAGATCTCAGCGAAGAACAGATCCTCAAGGGCCAAGCAGAATGGATCGCCTCCATGAGTCAAGGCGGTCAATAGAACTTTGCCCATTTCTCGATCCGTTGCTTTGTCGAATTCGCTTGACGCATGTTTCAAGCGGAATATAATAAATTACGACCGCTGAGCGACTGGATAGATAGCATTGAATATGAAAACTCCACCGGAACCGGTTCGTGACGAACTCAGGAGGCTCCGGCGAAAACTCAATAGGGCTCTTGTCCTCGGCGGCGCCGTTCGCGGCGCGATGGTCGGCCTGACTCTGGCCGGAGCGTTTCTGCTTTACACGCGGGCCTATGCGACGCCGGCCCGGGAGTTTGCCTGGTTGGTTGCTCCCGTTTGCCTGTGTTCGGCACTGATCGGCCTGCTTCTCACACGAAGAGACTTTTACACTGAGGCCCAGACGGTTTCCCTCTTGGACCGACGGACCGGAGCCAGAGGCCTCGTACTCGCTGTTTCCCAAGCCGCAAGCCCCGTTTGGTCCGAGCGCGCCGCGAAGCTGGTCCGCGACGTACAGGTTGAGCCGGTTGCCTACAATTGGCCGCGTTTTTCGAAACGACTCCTGCCGTTTATGCTATTTCTCGGATTGGTTCTTCTGGTACCGCCGCGATTGCCCATCGCCGTTTCGAATACCGGATTCGCCATTGCCCAGAGCAGCGTAAAGCGGATCCAGGATATGCTGCAGGTTCTCGCCGAGGAAGAACTCCTCACCGAAGAGCGCATCGAAGAGTATGCAAACCAGCTTGAAGAACTCAAAGAGAAAAGCTCTAAGGGAATCACATCTCGGCAATGGGAGGCCCTGGATTCCCTGAACAACGCTCTTACCCAGGAGTTACAGCAAGCCAGTGATCGGTTGCAACGGGGACGTTCCTCGATGGCGCAAGCCGGTGCCGGCGCAAACGAGGGTGAAATGAAGATGGACACCCGTGTCGCCATGCGGGAAGACACGAACAAGGCGTTGGACGAATTGGAAAGCAGCCGCTTACTCAAACGTTTAACCCGTGAAGGCCAGAAGGCCCTCCAAGAGGCGCAAAAGAATCTGGAGGCCGGAGCCGCTGCGCAGCCCAGCGAAGCGGACAAGAAGTTGCTCGAAAACCTGCGCGACCTGGACAATGATCTGGCCCAAAAGCAGGAGCGGTTAGAAGAAGCTTACTCCTCGGGCGATCGGGGCGCGGGGGGAGGCTCTGCACCGCCGAACCTGGACGACTATGCGATGAATCAAACCGGATCGGAGACGATCCCAGACTTTGGTTCTGGTGGGGACGGGGGACAGGGAGAAAGTGAAGGGAGCGGCCGCGGTGAGGGCCAGGGCGTAGGATTCGGCCAAGGCGAAGGCGAGGGGCTGGGAGAAGGCGGCGGTGACCCGGGTCGCGGGGGCATCTCCCGAGGGCGTGGCGATGCGCGGCTCACTTGGAAGAAGCAGAGCGATAAAAAAGGGGCAGCCTTCAAGGCGGTGCCGCTGCCGCCGGGCTGGAAACTCGATAAGAGCGGGCGTTTGGTCTACGCGGTCACGGCTTCGGAGCCGAACGTCAACGACCCGGCCGCCGCGGTTGCAGCCAAAGCCCGTGCATTCGACGCCGATCCGGGCGGCGTAGCGTGGAAGAGCAACATCTCGCCCCGCAGCCGAGGCGTCGTCAAGCGGTACTTTTCTAACGATTCAAGCGACTAGCGGATCGGGATTCCGCCACGTTCGCGCAGAGCAAACCGGGCAGAAAGGAACAGATGGTCAGTCATGGCGATTTGATGGAACCGTCGCGGGTGGAGCGCGGACAAGCGCTGGCCCAACGCGTGCTGGAATCCTTGGGTCAGGCCATTCTCGGTCGGGAAAACGTTTTGCGGCTCGTTCTGGTTGCTTTTCTGGGCCGCGGGCACATTCTGCTAGAAGGCCTTCCGGGTTTGGGCAAGACCGAGTTGGTAAAGAACCTGGCGCGCTTGATGAACCTGAAGTTTAGCCGGATCCAATTCACCCCCGATCTGCTACCGACCGACATCACCGGTACGAATATCCTCGAAGAAGGGAACAACGGGCGTAGTCTCAAATTCCATGAGGGGCCGATCTTCGCCAACATCGTCCTGGCCGACGAAATCAACCGGGCCTCGCCCAAGACCCAGGCCGCTCTGCTGGAAGCCATGCAGGAAGGGCGGGTGACGACCATGGGGGTCACCTACGATTTGCCCCAGCCCTTTCTCGTTCTCGCCACGCAAAACCCGATCGAACTGGAGGGGACCTATCCGCTGCCGGAGGCACAGATGGATCGCTTCATGTTCAAGGTGGATATTGCCGGCGTAGATCCGCGCGTGGTGGAAACCATCATTTCGACCCGCCGTCACGGCCGTCCGCCGCAGGCCCAAGCGGTGCTGACCGAGGCGGAACTGAACGAACTGTTCGGCATCGTCGACGACGTCTTCCTGCCGACGCAGGTTTCCAGCTACATGGCCCGCCTGGTCGCAGCGACGCACCCCGACGTCAGTCCCATTGAGATCGTAAAAAAGTACGTCAAATACGGCGCGTCGCCTCGTGCCGCCATCGCTATGGCAGAATCTGCGCGGGTGCTGGCCTTGATCGAGGGACAGCCCAACGTCAGCTTCGACGACGTGGCCTTTGTTGCCCCAAGCGCCATGGGACACAGGACCGTTTTAGATTATTCGGCTCGTCTCGACGGGGTGACTCCGCGTCACATTGTGGAGACCCTTCTCAAACAGATTCCGCAACTGGAACGAGACCTCCCTTCGGAGGTACGCCGTGAAGGATAGTGGGGCGCGAACGATCCTGGTCCTGTTGCTTTTGATCGGCCTTTGCGCGAACGATGCCTTTGCCGGAGCCGCCTCCCTGCGCGGCAAGGCGAATCTTGAAATCGTGGTTCACCACGACTGGCCCAGCGTCCTGGTCGGGAGCCAGCCGCTGCGGTTGGACGTCGTCAACAAAGGGAAAACTCGAGAAGTACGCTTTGAGGTGGTTCCCGGGTACGGCAGGGGAACCACAGTCAGAAAAACGCTTAAGTTGGAAGGCAGTGGCCAACGAGTTTCGTTCACGCTTCCCTTGCAGACCTCGGGTCCATCCACCCTGGAAGTCTACGTCGAAGGAACGCACATCCCCGCCTACGATACCCCCCTAAGCCTGGTTCCCGGTTATTCGTCGTTTGATTTCCCAACGGTTTTCGTTACACCGAGCCCTGTTACCGGAATGTCTGACATCGAGAATATGCATGAGCAGGTTTTCGGTGGCTCCGGCGGAAATATCGAGAGAGTTGGGCCCGGGAGCCTTCCGACCACCTGGAAGGGATACACCGGCCTCAGCGCTCTTTTGATCGACGCCGATTGCGCTGGTTCGATTCCTTCGTCCCAGGTGGAAGAAATCTGGAAATGGGTTGCGGTGGGGGGAAGCCTCACAATATATAACATCAATGCCGTGTCACAGGATGCCATCCTGAAGTTGCAGCCGGCTTCAGGTCTTAATTTGAAACCCGACATGATTGCGCGGAACGAGAACAACCTTTCGCACCACGGCTATATGCTGGGCACCTATGGACTCCTTGCGAATGCTATGGATTTACCTTCCACTTGGGAAAGGCTTTTTGGAGTGATTCCTGATGCGTCCTTGCAGGCGGTTTACAGCAGTCCGGTGTTTGAAAAGCAGTGGGGTGGCAGCGGGCGACATTCCTCTTCTGGTTATTATGGCTTTGGCGGCGGGCCGACCGCAACGCCGGTTGTTGAGGACGACAAACTGGATGAAATTATTATCCCGGGAGTGGAAGATCAATTCCGCGTTCCCGGTGTAGGCGAGCCACCCTTGGGTCTGTTTTGGGTTGCGATCGTGCTTTTTGTCATCGTCATCGGTCCGGTAAACTTTCTCGTACTTTGGAAACGCCGTCGCCAAGTCCTGTTGGTGGTTACAGCGCCGGCCCTGGCGGGGGTGGCCATCGTTCTGATGGT
>JAJDCN010000013.1 GCA_029260815.1 Planctomycetota bacterium | reverse complement strand
GCCTATCGTCTGCACCTGGTCTCGAGCGACAATCCAGATGCCGCGATCCTGAAAAAGGCCATCGACTGGGCTTCCCAAGGCATTCTCTGGTGTCGCGAGCGACTGGACCTGCCGACATATCAGGCTGATCCCGACCGACTGGCCCGCACCGCAGTGTCCGGCGAAGTATTGTTGTCTGTTTGCCTGACCCAGGCGCAACTGTATGCACGGGTCGTCGCCGAATACGCCACATTCGCGGCCGAGCATCCGGGTGAAGAAGGTATTGGACTGGTGGAACACAACCTCTTGATCAGCCAGCTGCGCCTGGACCAACGAGCCGAAGCGCTGGCCCGGCTCCGCGCCTTTCGCGCGGAATCTCCCAAAAGCCCACAGCTTCCGTCCATGCTGTTGGCGGTGCGCGACGACTACGCCGGCGCATGGAAGCAAGCGTCGGCCGACCCAAAGGCCGCGAGAAAGCTCCTCGAAGTGGCGGTTTGGGCCGGGCGGGAACATATCGCAAGCGCGCGCGATGCCAAGATCACCGATTACCTGCAAACCGCCCAATGGATGGCCGAGGCCGGCCAGCACGAGAGTGTCGTGCAGTTGCTGCTTCAGGCGCAAGCCAGATTTACCGAGGCCAATGCGCAGACGATGGAAGGCATCCGTTTTCATCTGGCCCGTGGCTGCGTGGCCTGCGCCGACCCGAAGCGACTGACGGAGGGAATCGCTATTTTTCGCGCGCTCAACAAAGACGCCCGTAAAGAGACCGCGCCGCATATCGACCGCGAACTTGCCCTGGCCTTGTTAAAAAAAGCTCGCCTCCGCCAGCCTCCCGACCCGACGGAGCTGAGCGAAGCGGTGACCCTGCTGGAGAACGCACTTGCCTCCGGAATTCACCCGCAGCTCTCCGTGGAATGGTCCGCACTGGAATGGCGACGGATTCGAGCGGTTGCCGATCTGGGCCAACACCAGAAGGCCACGGCGCTGATCCGCTACCTATCTTTCATCACCGACGATTTCAGGTCCGGCACATGGAGCGCGGAACAAAGACAGGACTTTAACCGAATTCTAAAAGGAGACGCGGATGACGCGACGACTCCGTAAATTCTTTTTTGCCACAGCCGTGGTTCTCGTTACGGGCCTGCCCGCGTGGGCCCAGCCCACGGATCAGGTGAGCACCCGGTTCGGCGAATTCTTCGAAGGCAAAGGAATCGTTCTGGAAGAAGATTTCCGCGGCGTGCGCATCGCTCTGGAGACGGAAAGCGCTACCCGTCAGTTGCGGCCCTACGAAATCGATCGTGTGATCCATGGTGACGAGCCGAGTGTCTATCGTCACGCCTTGGAACGCATGGAACAAGGGGATTATGACACGGCAAAGCGCCGTTTGCTGGCCGCACGCTCCACCGCACAGGTCGGTGCCTGGTTTCAGAGCGCCGTCTCTTTCCAATTGGGTCGCTGCTATATGCTGTGGGGACGCGCCGATAGCGATCTGTTGGCCCTCCTGGAGGCTCGCGGATATTTTCAAGCCGTTTTGAACCACAACGCCGACAGCTTCTACCGTGCCCGGATCCAACACGCCTTAGGCGAAATCTACCTGACCGCCGCGGATCTTTCCGGACCGGGGAAGGAGCGCCTCGAGTTTCTGGATTCGGCTCGCCAGCGTTTTCGCGCACTGCTGGATGACGCCGGAGGTGGCGCCTACCACTACAACGGATTCGACCCCAAGGCGCGCTGGGAGCTGCGCGCGCGGATTGGCCTGCTCGCCTGCGACGCGCGCCACCAGTTGGGCCATCGCCTGGCCTCGATTCCAACGCGCCTGGACAACCTCATCCGGACCGCGCAGAAGCGCGGCCTGCCAGACGCGGCGGCCGACGGGGTCCTGGAAAAATACGCCTACCTGCTCAACCATACCAACTGGCTCGACAGATCGGGCGCGCGGGCCGGGCTCGTGGCAATCGACAAGCTTGTACGAAACTTGACCAAACCGGACGGTTCCGTAGCCGCCGACCAGGAACGCCGTCTGTGCAGGCTCCACCAGACGGCCGCACGATTGCATGAACGGCTGACGAAGGTGGAGCCGGATCGCAAGAAAGAGCACGACAAAAAAGCCCTTCTGTTACACTATCGAGTTGTTATACTTTACGCGAACAGCACCGAAGCGCGTCTGGAAGTCGGACAGGCGCACCTAGCCGCGGTGACGGTTCTTATACGGGTTGAGGGGCTCCAGCAGACCAACGCAGCCGCGGAGGCACGCGAACTGTTGGAACAACTCAAGGCACGCTTTCCCCAATCCCGTGCGTGGGTGCACAAGGGCGCAAAGCTCTATGAGCAGATCAAAAGGTAATAAGGAGAAGACTGTGAGCGGGAAACTGCTTGGTGGAATCATCGTTGTCGCGGTCCTGGTCGGGGGTGGAACCACAGCGTTTGCCGCAGACGCCCAAACGGGCGGGGGCGCCCTGAGCCTGGTCGAGTTTTTCAAGCAGGCCGGCATCATCGGCTGGATTATCCTGGCATTGTCGGTGGTCGTGGGTGGGTTGTGGCTGGAGCATATGGTGAACCTGAACCGCTCCAAGCTCCTGCCCGAAGACATCCTGGGCGAGCTGTCGGAAACCGCGGATCGTGGGGATCGGGACGAGGCGGCCCGTCTATGCGAAGACTCTCCCGGTTTCTTTACCAACGTGGTGGCCGCGGGCTTGACACACGTGCATCTGGGTGCGATTCAGGCGGGCCATGCCATGCAGGACGTGCGGGACGAGGAGACGGTCAAGCTCTTCTCCAGGATCAGTTGGCTCAAGCTGATCTCCGACATCGCGCCCATGCTGGGGCTGCTGGGAACCGTCTGGGGGATGATGAAAGCGGTGGGCAACTACACAACTGGAATCACCAACCTGGCAACCTTTGCCTCCCAGGGGATTCACCTGGCCTTGATCACCACATTGTTGGGTCTGATCGTGGCTATTATTGCCACATCAGTCTACTTCTTTTTCCGAGCTCGGTTGACCCGGCTTTCCATCGAGGTGGGCGAGGCGGCCGAAGAGATGGTCCTTCGAATCGCCCGCCAGTCCACAGGACAGTGAACCCGTAATGATCCGGCGGACCCAGTTCCTGAAAGAAGATCCGTTGGCGATCAATATGACGCCGATGATCGACATCATCTTCATCCTGCTGATTTTCTTCATGGTGATCAACAGTTACTCTCAGGTCCAGTTTGAAGATCTTACGCTGCCGATCTCTCAGGAGGGCGGCGCGCTGAGCGAAGGACAGATTCTCTCCACTCTTACGTTTACTTTCGCCCCGCGCGCCGAGCAGGTCTTGCTGGACGGAGAGCCCGTCACCTTCCAGGAAATCGACCGGCGGCTGGCGCTGGCTCGGGAGCACTTCCCGGATCCGAGCGCCGTGATCCGTTGCGACAAAGACACGAAACTGGTCCGCGGTGTCGGCCCGTTGATCGACCTGTGCACCCGCCATGGTGTTCGGATCTCCGCGGTGGTCGCAAACAAAGCCGTGGAAAGAAAGGGTCCATGAGACGAGCGCCCCTAATGCTGGAGAGCGATGGCGAATCCTCACTGCGAATCACGCCGTTGATCGATGTGATTTTTCTGCTACTCATCTTCTTTATCCTGACGATGGAGTTTCCAGAAGCCGAAGGGTTTTTATCGGTCGCAATGGCCAAAGAGGCCCAGCCCCAAGGCACAGCAGCGGATCCATTTGCGCCCTATCCGATTCGACTGGGTCTCGACGCCCAAAGCCGGTTGATCCTTACCGGGCCACGGGGCGCTTTGCGTTCTTTTGAGCACCTGCACCAGGAGCTGATCGGTTTCAAGGCGCTCGGTGCGGGCTCCGAGTACGCTGAGTCCTTCTCCCGCGCGACGATTTACTGGACGCCTGAAGTCCGGTGGTACCAACTCGTTGGAGCCCTCGAGCAGTGCCATAGAGCTGGAATTGCCAAGGTCGGTTTTTCCCAAGCGGCTCCCTAATCTAAGAATCCAGGGCTATTTAGGCTATCAGTGAGCAGTTTTGTCCTGTAGAGAATTTGCAGCCCAGCCCAAAAACGTGTTGATTATATCAACAATCATGCTAGCATGACCCCTTTTGTAGGATTTGAGGAGAAGCTGATCGACCCAGAGCATTGTTACCCTTTTAACTGCAAGTAGTTATAACACTCGTTTTTGAGCGACTAATGACAGATCGATGGCATGGCAGTTGCTAAATATAGGGAGTTCACTCTTACCGAAACCGGGGTATCTTTTACGCAGAGTTAAAATGCGTTACATGCCCTAAACTAACCTGGGGATCGGAGAGACCGATGGCCAATTCTGGAAGCTTTATCAGTCGGAATGGCGAAAAATTGCTGCTGCTAATCGCCTTGGGTTGCGTGGCGATCGCAGTGGTGACCAACCTCTCCAGACTCGATGCTGAGCAAATTGACAAGGGATATGAGGGCCACAAAGCAAAGGTAAGAGAAACAATCCGAGCGGTGAGCGACAGTTGGCCCGGGGTGCAGCCGCCTCCTCCGATTCCGAGCCGCGAGACCCTCCGAGGCCCCGCGGACCCACAATATTCCCCCGTAGAGGGTTACGCCAAGCCTTGGATCATCAACCCGCCCGTTGCAAAGCCTTTCGGCGCGCTCAACGAGATCGACAAAGTCGCCGTGGTCGCGGATGTGGCCATCATCGGGGAGATCCACCTGAGGATTCAGCACTCTTTTGAATCCTTTGATGACGACAAGCAACACCCCATGCCCGAACTGATTCGCTACGAGATTAGGCGATTCCACACCGAAAACCTGGCCCTGATCAATCCACGGGTCGAGGACTTTGTCCTTTTGAAAGAAAGTGTTGAGTCCAACCCGAATGGAGAGACCGTTTTCGTCGACGACGACGATGGGAAAGCCCTGGCGGAAAACACGGTTTACTTCTACATGGTTCGAGCCAAGGCGACCTACAAACTTGACGGAGAGGATGAAGAAAGAGAGCACGTAACCAAGTGGGCGCGCATAGTCTCCAAGCACCTCAAGCGCACGGTGCATCTTGTGTTCCTCCGTCAAAAGCTCAATGGCGAGTACCTGATCAATGTGGTCAAATGGATCAAGGGAGCAGGCAAGGCCAACAAGGAGTGGCAAGGAACGCTGGGCGAACGGATCGGCGTGGACAAAGACCAGGCCGGTCCGAGCCCCTTCGAGACCGACTTCGTTCTTGATGACCACATCAAGGTTGAATTGAGAGTCGAATTCACCAATCGAGTCGATTCGGTAACCATCGACCTGACAAGCTATCCCATGAAGCTGGTCGACGATCTCGAACGCGGTCTCCAGCGGGTTTACGCGGACGAAGCCGAAGAGATTTCTGTGCGAATCGAAAATTCGGAGGGCTCGAAGGATGAAATCATCCGGGCAGCGTGGGCCCAGATTCTCCGCCAGCGGGAGAACTTCCACCCAGGTAAACTGAGGACCGACGACGAGAGCCTGGTCCTCAGCACCCTGCGGAAGATGGCGGACGGCTTCAAAGAAAAGCCAGCCAAACTGTTGAGTGTCTCTGATAAAAGCCTCTTCGTGGCGACCTGCCCCCTGCACGAAGCCGGAGAAGCAGCGGACCACCTGTGGGTCGCCCCCCTGTCGGGGGAGGCCGCGACACCCGCCGACCGCGACTGGGTGGTTTATTATTGCCCGGACCGGAAGAAATTTTTCGTATTAAACATCATGCTGCAGGAAAGCGGACTGGGCGGAGGGAACCGGTTTGTCACCGGACCGTTTGAATTCAGCTCGGAAGCGGCTCCTGCCAGCAAATCAGCCCTGCGCGCACGCGCCGAGGCCATGGTACGCATCATGACCGAGCAAGTGGGCGATCGCAAAACCTCCGCAAATTTCGAGTTCGGCAAAACGCTCCTTGAGCGGCCGAGCGAACAGAGAAGAAATAGGAGCTTCGAGTTTGTCGTTGTGACCAATGAAAAAGATCCCAATGAAGTATTGGAGCTGGCCCGATAGACGAACCAGTAAAGCCATTGGGCGTAAGAAAAAATCTGATGATGAGTTTGGACTCCAGGGTCCTACGGAGGATGAATTGATGAAAAAGCCACATGGTGAACTCTGGCTGATTGCAGCCTTGGTCCCGCTCCTTTTGACCGGCTGTCTCTTCTTTGCCGAGGGGGAGGACCAAGAGCCCGTTCCGCCATCGACACCCACGACGGGGATGGAGGACTCCGGCTCTGCCCAAACGGAAGAAAAGAGCCCGTCCCTGATCGAACAAAAGAACCTGTATGAGGCGGCCCAGGCATATAAGAAAGGTCTGGAGTTGTACGAGGCTCCCAATCCCAAGGCCGCTCTGCCCTACTTCGAAAAAGCCCTGCAATTGAACCCGCAAATGGAGGCGGCCAAACAGTACCGCCAGGCCTGTCTGGTGTTCCTCGGGAAGGCAAAACCGGCGACCTCGATAGGCACGCAGTATTCCAACCTGGTAAGGGTTCGCGCCGAGGCCAAATATCACGAGGCTAGAAAATTGCTCGACCAGGCGAACCGGGAGATGGCCGACGGGCGCTATGAAAGCGCCAAGCGGGCTGCGGAACGCGCGATTGCAAGGTTCGAGACAATCCCGGTCCAAGCGAGAGACGTTGCCAAGGACCTAGCCGAGGCCAAAGCTCTATCGTCCAAGGCATCCACCGAGGCGGAGAACACTGCAAAAACCCGGAAGGCGGAGTACACCGAGACCTCGCGCGATCTTATCCAAAAGCGCCAGAAAAAAGAGAAAGAAACCAAAGCTCAGGAAATCAAGCGTCTCCGTCAGCTGGCCAAAGACTCCATGCGCCGGGGAGACTTCAACTCCGCGCGGCTCCACGCTCAAACCGCTGCGGAGCGTTTCCCCGACAGCGAGAATGCCCAGAGGCTGCTCAAACTAGTCCATGACCAGCACATGGCATGGCAAAAAAACGTGAACTGGTTTCGCGAAGCGCGAGAATGGAAGGATAATTTCAACAACCTCTACGACAAGGCAACGCCCTATTCGGACAATATCTCCTTCGGCACCTCTCCCGCTCGGTGGCGGGAGCTGACCGCAACCCGAAAAAAGCAACTGGCTCTACAGGACACCAGTCTTGAAGAATCGCCTGAAAATGCCGCACTGCGCGCCAAAATTTTAAACCAGCGCCTCCTGAAGCGGTGGAAATTCGAAGGCCCTCTCGAGGAAGCGATCCAAGAGCTCTCCGAACATTTTAACATCACGATGTACATCTCCCGCGATGTCTTTGAGCGTGCGGATCTCGACGAGGTGGACAAGCGCAACCTAAGCCTTCGTCTGCGCCGCGGCAGAAGCCTGGAAACCGTTCTGGGGGCCATTCTTAAGGCCAAAGGTCTGGACTATTACATCAAGGACCGGGCCGTCA
>JAJDCN010000120.1 GCA_029260815.1 Planctomycetota bacterium | reverse complement strand
GCCCGCAAGTCAGTGGCCGCCTTTAAGCTCCGGGAGAACATGCCGATTGGATGCAAGGTCACGCTCCGGTCCCAGCGTATGTACGAGTTTTTTGACCGCCTGATCTGCCTGGCAATCCCGCGAATCCGGGACTTCCGGGGCCTGTCGAAAAAATCCTTTGATGGTCGGGGCAACTACGCCATGGGGCTGGACGAACAACTGGTCTTTCCGGAGATCCATATTGACAAGCTGGAGTATGTTCAAGGCATGGACATCTGCATCGTCACCACGGCAAAGACCGATGAAGAGGCCCTGGAATTGCTCACGAATTTCGGGATGCCCTTCCGGGACAACTAGGAGGCCATTGTGGCACGAAAAGCACTGGTAGAAAAGTGTAACAAGAAATCGAAGTTCAGCTCGCGGGAATACAACCGTTGCAAGCTGTGCGGGCGGTCGCGGGCCTACTATCGGAAGTTTGCGGTCTGCCGCATCTGTTTCCGAAAGCTTGCCTCCATCGGACAGATTCCCGGCGTTAAGAAATCGAGCTGGTAGAAGGAACAGGACAAACCAAACATGAGTATGACCGACCCCATTGCAGATTTGTTGACCCGGATCCGAAATGCCTATCGCATCAAGCGGGCTCACGTGGACATTCCGGCGTCGAACATCAAGCGACGGATCCTGGATACCCTCAAACGAGAAGGGTACATCGCTGGCTACGACGTGATCGAAGATCCCGTGCAAGCGACATTGCGGGTGAATTTCCGCTACGGAGAAGACGGGATTCCCGTGTTTCGAAAGATCGATCGCGTCAGCAAGCCCGGCCGTCGCGTCTATGCCGGATCCGATGAGCTCAAACCGGTGCTCCGGGGGTTGGGCATTACCGTGGTCTCGACCTCTGCCGGAGTCCTCAGTGACCGGGAGGCTCGGAAAAAGGGCGTCGGTGGCGAAGTTTTGTGCAAGGTCTGGTGAAATGTCGAGAATAGGAAAGAAACCAATCGCGGTTCCCAGCGGGGCCAACTACAAACTCAGCGGGCCGACGATTACCGTCGAAGGGCCCAAGGGCAAGCTCGGTTACGATCTGCCCGAAGGCATTACGATCGCAGAAGCCGACGGGGGCCAGCTTCAGGTGACCCGACGCTCCGACAACAAGCGACACCGGGCCCTCCATGGCCTGGCCCGCTCGCTGGTTGCCAATATGTTTGAAGGCGTCATCAACGGGTTTACGAAGAAGCTTGAGATCGTTGGGGTTGGCTACAATGCGAAGCTCGAAGGAAAGACCCTCGTGATAACCGTAGGCTTCAGTCACCCGGTGAATTTTGAGATCCCGTCGGGCTTGACGGTGGAGACACCCACCCAGAGCACCATCGTGATCACCGGAGCGGACAAGCAACTCGTCGGAGAGTTCGCCGCCGAAGTGCGGCACACCCGGCCTCCGGAGCCCTACGGGGGCAAGGGAATCAAATACGACGACGAAGTCGTCCGGCGGAAAGCCGGCAAGGCACTAGGCGGAGGCGCCTGACAATGGACAAACAAAAAGAGAAGTGGAAGAAGCGGACCCGCAGACATCATCGGGTTCGCCGTACCGTGCAGGGAACCTTGGAGCGGCCGCGGCTGAGCGTGTATCGCAGCTTGTCGCATATCTATGCCCAGATTATCGACGACGTAGAAGGCAAGACCTTGGTCGCCTCCTCCACCCGGGACAAAGAGGTTCAAGCCCAGGCCGCCTACGGCGGCAACTGTGGAGCCGCCAAACAGGTGGGCGAAGACTTGGCCGCCAAGGCCCTCGACGCGGGGATTCAAAAGGTCGTCTTCGACCGTGGCGGGCAGAAGTATCATGGACGCATCAAAGCCCTGGCGGACGCCGCGAGGGAAAAAGGATTGAAATTCTAACGGAGCAAAACGTTGGCACGTAGACCCCGAAGAAGACAACAGTCGGATCAGCCCACCGAGCCACAAGAAGGCGTCTTTGAAGAGAACGTGGTCAAGATCAAGCGCTGCGCCAAGGTCGTCAAGGGCGGCCGTCGATTCAGCTTCTCGGCCTTGGTGGTCGTAGGGGACCGGAAGGGGACCGTGGGTTGCGGTTTCGGCAAGGCCAATGAGGTCCCGCTGGCCGTGCAAAAAGGCATTCAGGACGGCAAGAAGAACGTCTCCCGCATCGCCGTGGACGGGAGCACTATTCCCCACGAGGTCATCGGGAAGTTCGGCTCCTCCGTGGTCCTGATGTTTCCCGCCCCGGAAGGGACCGGCGTCATCGCCGGCGGATCGGTCCGGGCCGTCTGCGAACTGGTGGGCATTAAGAATATCCTGACCAAGGCCCACGGGCCGACCAACCCGATCAACGTGGTCAAAGCGACCGTCAATGGGCTCAAGCAGTTACGAACTCTTGAGCAAACAGAGCGGCTACGAGGAGTGAAACTGGCGTGAATCTCGAAGATGTCAACAAAATCAAGATCGCCCGGAAACCACGCAAGCGCGTGGGCCGCGGCAACGGATCTGGTCACGGCAAGACCTGTGGCAGGGGCCACGGCGGGCAGAAATCCCGCAGTGGCTACAAGCGACGCGCCGGTTTTGAAGGCGGCCAAATGCCGCTGGTCCGTCGCATGCCGAAACGTGGCTTCAACAACGTCTGTCGAAAGACCTATGCGATCATCAACGTGGCGGACCTGGAACGCTTCGAGGACGGAACAGAGGTGGGGCCCGAGCAGTTGCGCACCGCGGGTCTGGTCAAAGGCAAATACGACGGCATCAAGGTCCTCGGCAACGGCGCGCTGACGAAGAAGCTGCGCGTCCGGGCCAACCGGTTTTCGGTCACGGCGACCGAAAAGATTCAAACCGCCGGAGGCTCCGCTGAGGTTCTCGGATGATCGAGTCGGTACGCAACGTTTTCAGCATACCGGAGTTGAAGAAGAAGATTCTCATGACCGTGGGGATCCTCGCCGTCTACCGGATCGGGTTTGCCATCCCGATTCCGGGCGTGAACTTCGGGGCTTTCCTGGAAAACCTCGGGGCTGGCAGCCAAGGCGGTATTGCAGGGATTCTAGGCGCGGTCACCGGCGCGGCCATGACCGGCGGCTCGCTTTTCTCGCTGGGCATCATGCCGTACATCAGTGCTTCGATCATTTTCTCGCTGTTGCAGAAGGTGGTTCCGGCCCTGGAAGAAATGGCCAAAGAGGGGGAAAGCGGACAAAAGAGGATCAATCAATACGCTCGCTATGTAACCGTCCTGCTGTGTGTCGTACAGTCATTCTGGGTGATTGGCACCTGGCCCCAGTACGACTTGGTGTCCCCCGAGGCGCTGACACCGATGTTCTACTTCATTGCCATCCTCAGCATGACGGCCGGTACGATCTTTGTCATGTGGTTAGGCGAACAGATCAGCGAGAAGGGAATCGGAAACGGCATCTCCCTGTTGATCATGGCCGGCATCGTTGCCCGTATGCCCGCGGCGATGGGGCTCATCTTGAACCAGTATTTCGGCGGCGAGAGTGCCAATGTCGCCATGGGGACTGTGGTATTGCTGGGCTTTGCCGTTGCGTTTATGGTGATTGTCGCGGGTACGGTATTTATCACCCAGGGCCAGCGACGGATCCCGGTACAGCATGCCAAACACGTACGCGGGCGAAAGGTGGCGGGCGGCACACGCAGCTACATGCCGTTGAAGGTAAACCACGCGGGCGTGATGCCGGTGATCTTCGCCTCGCCCCTGCTGCTGTTTTTGGGCATGTTGTTTAGCGGAATCGGCTTGCCGGGAATGGCGGCACAGTTTCAAAACGGTACGGGCTACTTGTGGGCCCTGTCCTTTGTGGGGCTGATTTTCTTCTTCTCCTATTTTTGGACGGGTCTGTATTTCAACCCGGAAGAGACCGCGAAGAATATCAAGGAGTATGGAAGCTTTATCCCGGGCATTCGGCCGGGAAAGAAGACCGCGGAATACATGCAGAAGATCATGAACCGGATTACCTTGGCCGGAGCGGCGTTCCTGACGGCCATCGCTATGTTGCCGTCGATTATCTTTGCGGCCACAAATATCAGCCAGTTCGTCACTGGCTTTCTGGGTGGCACCGGTTTGTTGATCGTGGTGGGCGTGTCCCTGGATCTGGTCCAGACCATCGAGTCGCACCTGTTGATGCGGCATTATGACGGCTTTATGGGAGCCGGAGCCGGAGCCATTCGCGGTCGGAGGGCACGGTAATGAATCTGGTCTTTTTGGGCCCCCCAGGGGCTGGAAAAGGAACCCAGGCAAAGGAAGTCGCCAAGGAGCAGGGCCTTGCCCACATCTCTACCGGCGATATCCTGCGAGAAGCGGTGAAGAACCAGACCGAGACGGGTCTGAAGGCCAAGCAGTACATGGATGCAGGCGACCTGGTGCCCGACGCAGTCGTTGTGGCGATCATCGGCGAGCGGATCCAGCAGGCAGATTGCCAGGACGGATACGTGCTCGATGGTTTTCCGCGTACCTACGAGCAGGCCGAGGCCCTGGCCGACACGCTGGGTCAGCACGGCATGACTTTGGACCGGGTGGTGTACTTCGACGTGGATGCGGCGGTCCTGGTGGAGCGACTGACTGGGCGGCGGACTTGTCGGGACTGTGCCGCCAACTACCATGTGAAGTTCATGCCGCCGAAGGCCGACGGGGTGTGCGACAAGTGCAGCGGCGAATTGTATCAGCGGGAAGACGACAACGAACAAACGGTTCGCAACCGGATCGACACCTATGAGAAGCTGACCGCGGACCTGATTGATTACTATCGCCAACGCGATCTGCTGTCACAGATCGACGCGGCCAAGGACGTCGCGGCGGTACAAGCGGACCTCAAAGCGATTTTAGACTAATCGCGGCCCCGCACGCAACCGGGCCGGAGAAATATAGACGTGATTACGATCAAGTCCCCTCGCGAAATCGAAGTGATGCGTGGGGCTGGCCGGGCCGTTTGGGAGGCGCACCAACATGTGGCGTCTTTGGTTCAGCCCGGCGTGACAACTGAATATTTGGATCGCCAAGTTGAGGAATTCATCCGGGACCACGGAGGGATTCCGACCTTCAAAGGCTATCACGGATTCCCGGCGAGTATCTGTGCGTCGATCAACGAAGAGGTCGTGCACGGGATTCCTGGCAACCGGGAGTTGAAGGAAGGCGACATCGTCAGCGTGGATATTGGCGTAACAAAAGACGGTTACGTCGGCGATTCGGCCAACACTTACGCGGCTGGCGCCGAGCATCCGGAAGATCGCCGATTGATGGATGTGTGCCAGGGCTCGCTGGCTGCGGCGATTTCGGTCATCCGGGCCGGGATCAAGCTGATGGCAGTCTCGGCCGCCGTCCAGAACCACGTGGAAAGCCACGGGTTTTCGGTGGTCCGAAAGTACGTCGGACATGGCATTGGCCGGCAGATGCACGAGGATCCGCAAGTGCCCAACTACGTCTCCAAGACGTTTCGGGAGATGGACCTGGTGCTCAAGCCCGGGATGGTCCTGGCGGTGGAGCCCATGGTCAATGCCGGGACCCACGAGGTCAAAGTGATGCCCGACCGGTGGACGGTGGTCACCAAAGACGGGAAGAAGTCGGCCCACTTCGAGCACACGATTCATGTGGCCGAAGGCCGAGCCGACGTGTTATCGATCGGATAGAACTGTAGGAGGCTGCGTGGCCAAGGAAGAAGCAATTCGTGTCGAAGGCGTCGTTAAAGAGACGCTGCCGAATGCCATGTTCCTGGTAGAACTGGAAAACGGCCATGAGGTTCTTGCACACGTCTCCGGCAAGATGCGGATGAACTTCATCCGGATCCTTCCGGGCGACAAGATTACGGTGGAGATTTCGCCGTACGACCTGGACCGAGGAAGAATCGTATATCGAGAGCGCTGAACCGATGAAAGTAAAAAGCTCAGTACGACGGATTTGTGAAAATTGTCGGATTATCCGGCGCAAGGGCGTGGTGCGCGTCATCTGCACCAATCCACGCCACAAACAGAGGCAAGGGAAGTAAGAGGATTCGAGCATGCCCAGAATCGTCGGCGTTGACGTTCCGAACAACAAACATATCGTGGTCGCCCTGACGTATGTCTACGGGGTGGGCCGGACCCTGGCCCGGCGGATCCTCAAGGACGTCAACATCGAGGAGTCTGTCCGCGCCGCGGACCTGACCGATGAAGAGCTTGTCCGGATCGCCTCGTACATCGAGGACCACGTGGTTACCGAAGGCACCCTGCGTCGGCAGATCACACAAAATGTCAGCCGCTTGCGGGACATCGGCTGCTACCGGGGATTGCGGCACCGCAGAGGCCTTCCGGTCCGCGGCCAGCGCACCCAGACCAACGCCCGCACACGAAAAGGCCCCAAGAAGACCGTCGCCGGCAAGAAGAGCGTCAAGGGCCTGCGCTAAGTCATAAGGGAAAGAACTGAGAAGGATTCATGGCAAAAGGAAAGAAAAAAACGCGGCGTCACGTGGTCAAGGCTATTGCCCACATCACCGCGACGTTTAACAACACGATCATAACCGTCACCGATACCAACGGCGAGACCCTCTGCTGGGACTCGGCCGGAACGATCGGCTACAAGGGTTCGCGCAAGAGCACGCCGTTTGCCGCTCAACGGGCGGCGGAAAGCTGCGCGGAAAAGGCCAAGAAGTTCGGCGTCAAAGAGCTGGACGTTCTGGTCAAAGGTCCCGGCTCCGGCCGGGAATCCGCGATCCGGGCCCTCCAGGCGGCCGGACTGAACATTCGAACGATCGAAGACGCCACGCCGATTCCGCACAACGGCTGTCGGCCTCGAAAGAAACGGCGCGTCTAAACAAAACGATGCGCTGAAATTTGTGGAGAGCAGTACATGGCACGATTTGTTGATGCAAAATGCAAGCAATGCAGGACCGAAGGCGAAAAGCTGTTCCTGAAGGGCGCCCGTTGTGAGACGGTCAAGTGTCCGATTTCCAAACGGGAGCGGCGACCGGGCATGCATGGATGGAAACGGACCAAGTCGTCCGAATACAGCATCCGTCTGCGGGCAAAACAGAAGCTGAAGAAAACCTATGGCGTGCTGGAGGCCCAGTTCCGCTGCTACTACCAGCTCGCCGATCAGAAGCGCGGTAACACCGGTGAGAACCTGATCTGCGTGCTGGAAAGCCGGCTGGACAACGTGCTGTACCGATTGGGTTTTGCTCAGTCCATCGCCCAGGCACGACAGTTGATCAATCACGGTCACGTGACGGTTAACGATCGGAAGGTGGACATCGCTTCGTTCCGCGTGAAGAAAAGCGACGTCATCAAGCCGGTGGCGAAGGAAAAGAGCGAGAAGCTGTTCAAGGAAAACTACGACGACATTGGAGCTGCCAAGAAG
>JAJDCN010000119.1 GCA_029260815.1 Planctomycetota bacterium | reverse complement strand
GACTGAAATTACCGATTTCACGGACCTTTCCAACAATCACATGGTCGATTCCGGGCTCGATGTGTTGATCACCGACGGTGCAAACACCATTACCCTGCTTAACCTTCAGGTGGCTGATCTTGCCGTAGACGATTTCGTGTTCTAGGATCCCGCTAGTCAGGTGAAGATTTGAGGGTAGCTTTTATTCCTATTGTTGGGGGAATTTCCGGGGCAACGGTATTTGCACGATTAGTGGCCAGCAGATACATCTGGGTTCTTTTGAAACAAAGCATAAAATTCGTTATAAGGACGTTGTACTGGCTTAGTTTGAATTAATTTGACATCTCCGAATCCCATCTCGGCAAGGGACTTAAATACTTGAACAAAGGATGCTTCTGTAAAAACATTACAGTGTGCGTCGATATAAGTTCCTTCAGCAGCACTTTTATTCAAGAGTTCTATTGTGTGGGCTACATTGATATTGCTGCCTGCTTTTATAGCATGATGCGCAAGGCCGTTCCAAACGTCTGATCCGTTTTTAATATCCCGCCGAAAATAACGCGCATCCAAGATATCGGCCCGCGATGGTTGTTGTTTTTCTGATAAAAAACTATCAACGATCTCGCGCGTCAGTGATGGGTCACGCATTATATCAAACGTGAAATTTTTATCTGGCACGGAAAGAAAAATGTGCCCTTCTGGCTTAAGAAGAAAGGCAAGCTTGTTGAGCCAACCAATAACATCAGGCACATGCTCCACAACATGATTAGCGACAATCAAATCGAATTTTTGATCTATCTGCTGGTCAAACCGATCATCAACAATAAAATCTACTGGCAGAATTGCCGCTCGTTTTTCAGGGTTATTGACTGACATTCTGAGTTCATCCGTGGAGAGCCTATCAGCGTAACGGATATCACCTTCGTCTGGATCAAACGTTGGGCTCGCGAAAGCCCCAAACTCTAAAATATCCCCCGTTTCCATGCCATGCCCGAGCATATCTTTCAGCACTCCACGACGTAAGTCTTTTTTAGCGTTCTTCCAAGCCATTATAGATTTCCTGATGTCTTTATTATTGGTTTCTCTTGACCTATATTAACATCTTAAACGACCCCAAAGTCTGTTAAAAATAGGCATTATAATCTTTTTGGTACCAATCTAAGTGAATTTTGCAGGATTTTTCACAAATTTCGGCAACTGTTTTGTCCGTATTGGAAACCATTGAAGGTTCGTTAGAAATTTTCATACCATATGTTGTTTCAATTATTTCATGTACCTCAGGAAGATCTGACATTTGAAATACTTTATCTAGATGTCCCTTTGCCGGTTGAAGATATCCGTGAATTGGGTCTGTATGATGTCGAAAATCGATAAAATACTGTCGATAAAGGTGAAAATTACTTGCGAACTGACGCGGTCCAGGCATCGTGGGAACGGATATAAAGCTGGGTTGCAAGAAAGCTTCGCGGCGTAAAGAGCCATTGCTTACATTTTTTGAAAAGTAAGAAACCAAGCGCTTGATCGGGTCGCGGACGACAGCGAATTTATAATATTTTTTGTAACGCGTACTGAACTCTTCGTGTGAAATGCTTCGGTAAAGAGAGGAATGTTGAAAGTGAACAGTATTGCCATACTTTTTTCCATATATAGCTTCAGTAAAGTAATTCTTAATTGTAGATGATCCGCATTTGGGAATAGGAATAAAAAGAATTTTCTTTGTATCATCAACAAGTGCCCAACTGGCATTTACGCCAGCATATATCATATTGGCTACATGAATCTTTTTCTGTTCATAATACATTGCTTTAAAAATGTTTTCTGCAATAACTGTGTGACCCGCATTAACATATAAATTTCCGACCAACTCTAGAAGTTGTGAATTTTGTGTCCGACTATACTCTTCCAATGCGAGTTCTATTGAGTAGTCAATGTTTTCGTCAGTAAATTTAATTTTTTTACATGCTTCAGAAAAACTAATTTGTCCACCACGCGCCATGGTGCGCAGCCCTCGCGCGGCTGCTGATAATGGAAGATTATTTATTTTCATTTTTAAATCTTTATACTTTCGATGCTCTATAAGTTGCAGCTTAAGCTAGTCATGAAGCAATCTCTCGACAAGCGTAAAATAAACGGACACAGCGGAACATGCCTTCTGCAGGAACATAATAACACTCCTATTAATCGACTGTTTATATATACCTGTATGGTAAACTAGAGCGATATTAAAAACCAATGTGGGTGCTAAAACATTTCCAGCAGGCCAACACCGATGCTTGTTAGGAAAATCACTTTGATATGATTTACAACCACATTTCAACCCGCGAACAATGCACTAAAATATCAAAGGTTCAATTATTTTTGAAAATTCGTTGGCTTGGTCAATATAGCTTTTAACTTTCGCGGGCTTTGGGTGATTATTAGGCGCACATAAAAGTGTCTCAAGCTGAAAGGTTAGTTTTTCGGGGCCGTCGCCAATTTCAAACATTTCTTGCGCTATTGCGGCTTCATGTTCAATTGTACCGCCACTATTTGTTTGGATAACCCTGATGCCTCTCGATATCGCTTCGCGGATAGTAAGGCCGTATGTTTCCTTCCACTGAGACATAAACAATAGAACATCTATTTTTGAATAAAACACGTCCATTGTTGCTTGGTTATAACGAGGGTGTATTTTCCAGTCACCTTTCATCGTTGAGATATCAACATTGTTCCACCAAGTTCCATCTAAACTGCCATCAACAAGATGGCCAACAAAACCATCTTGCTTCAACCGGGTGAATGCTTTGCGAATTATGGGCCAGCCTTTTATTTGCGATGGACCGCCAACAAATCCAAAAGAGATGCGAGGGTCTATTTGACGGCGCTTTTCTTGTTGTTTGAAAAAGTCTATATTTGGTGTGGTTACACCATTTTGCCAAACAACATTTTTTCCTGCGTTGAGTCCAGATTTTGCACCTAAATCCTTGGCAAAATTACTAGGGTAAGTAAGAATATCTACCTTGGACGCTTGTTCTAAAAGATAGTCAAACCTTGTTCTTGCGTTTGTAATATTGGTTACGCAGCCTTTGCAGTTTTCAAATTTTATAGGGCTTTGTGCGCAATACGCCCCGCTTGGCTTGATCATGAATTGTCGCTCGCAGATCCACCAAAAATCATGGATGCTAAGGACAACGGGTAAATCGCGACGTTTGGCTGAACCTATTATGCCTGCACCTAAATCTTGAATACAGTGCAGATGCACCAAATCAGGTGAAAGAGCGTCAATAAGCCTAGCAACAATCTCGTCGACTTGTGGATTATTATATACTTCCGTATAATTCCGAGCTTTTGGTAAATTGATAAGATAATTAGCAATTCCGTATCTTTCAACCTTTAGGACTGTATATGGCGCAATATCATCCCGACAGATCGTGGAAATAGCTGTGATCATGAAGTTGTGGTTTTTTGCAAGCTCAACTGAAACTTCTTCGGCAACAATTGTTGCTCCGCCATAAGAATGTGGTGCGAAAAATACATTCACTACAAAAATATGCTTAAAACTCATTCGCTTACCCAGCCAACAATTTCGGGGTCTATGATCGGAAGATCAAGTTTAGCTGACCATACAAGTTCAAGATTCTGTCGCGCTTGTAACCCCATTTCCCTTGTCGCTTTTTGGTCTGTTTCTAGATTTTCTAGTGCTGTCAACCAAGAGTATCTAGCTGAAATAACAAAACCCGTTTTTTGATCATCAACAACATATGCCATATCGCTGACAGTACCGACAATGGATGGGACCCCAACAGCACCGGCATCTAAGACCCTGACTGCGCTTTTGCACTTGTTAAAAGTGTCGTTCGCCAGAGGCATAACAGCACAATCAGCTTGGGCAAGGTTCTCTAAATACTGATCATATGTAGTGAACGGGTACGTTTCGACCTGATCGCGAAGCTCTATTGGGAGAAGGGTTGTATTAAAATGACCTAAGATCATAAGTTTACGATTACTTCCGTTGGCAAGAAATTCAATTATGTCATCTTGAATGATAGCAAAATCAACCTCATGTCCCTGTGAGCCACTTGCAAAAGCAACTCGGAATGGCGTGTTAGTGTTTTCATGCCTTGATTTCATGGCAAAAGAACCTAGCTCAAGCGTGGTGTTATCTGCAAAATTACGCCTAACGTAAACTGATCGCGGCGTATATAATTCCGTATGCTTTTTCATTCCAGGTGTTGACACAGTGATCATATCAGAACTGTTCATAGCATCTAAATATTTTGGTGCTTCGTTTAAGAAATGCCGTTTCATTTCTGGAGAAAGAGCTTTCATGTTTTCATATGTTTCATATGCAGAGATTGAAAATAATGGATCATCTAAATCATAAAGAATAGGTAGACGTAAGCGTCGCGCTTCGTACATTAACATGCTAACAAGTGGATTATTCTGAAGCCTATACAACATTAGATGCGTTGCATCTTGCATCGCGTTAACGCAACGTGGGAGGTCTTCGTAATGCGCATGTACATACTCTATGTCCCTTTTTTGCCATAGCTCAATGGGTTGCTCTGCTCGATACTTCCGACATTGTGGTAAGTTCAGATCGCCAATCATAACGACCTTGCGTCGCTTCATATTGACAGAGGGTGCCGATGAAACATGGAATGACTCCTTACGGGCAGCCTCCAACCAAAATCCACCCAAGTATGGCAAACTAGACTCCTGGTCCGGTAACTGCGGCACATGAGTTACCGTTGATCCAAATTCACCCGCACGATGCCTCTTGATGTAGGTAAGTGCTTTGTAGGTCGCGACACGCCAACCTTCTTCTCTAATTGTCTTTAAAAAACGTTGGATATTATCTATTCTAGTATAGTGGAAAACTGACATCTGCAAACACACCTATAATACCTAGTGTTGGGGCTTACCACGTAATCCTATACTGGCAAGTGAAAATTGTTTCCGCGGTTTCATTTAACCTAGCGGAACTCTGACATTCAGATCAATACCCATGTTCTTATTGTGCGCCGCTATTGCCTCATTCAAATCGTCAAAATAGGTAAGCTTACCATTTTCCAAAACAGCACCTGCAGTACACATAGCGCGAACTGTGGGCAATGAATGAGAGACAACAATTGCGCCACTATTCTTCATATTTTCTCCGAAGATAGTGGCGCACTTACTCCGAAAAGAAGCGTCTCCAACAGCTGTAACTTCGTCTACAAGGTAGGTGTCAAATTGAATACCCATTGAAACACCAAATGCTAGACGGGACCGCATACCTGATGAATATGTACGAAAAGGTTGGTAAAAGTGATAGTCTAGTTCAGAAAAATCTTTCACGTACTCAATCAAGGCATCACTATCTACGCCATAAATACGTGCAACAAAACGAATGTTTTGTGCACCCGTTAATTCGGGATGAAAACTACCGGCGTAGCCTACTGCCCAAGAAACAGTGCCTGTGAAACTAATCTGGCCGCTGCTCGGGTCCATCGTTCCCGATATCATGCGCAATAGACTTGATTTTCCGGCGCCATTACGCCCCAAAAGTGCCACGCTGGTTCCACTGGGAAATGTAGCGTTTATATTGTCTGCTACAGTAGTACTTAATCCATTTACAAAATACGTTTTGCACAAGTTTTCAAGACGTATCATATATATCTACCTTCGATCTTTAATGCTGTACGAAATTAAAACCAAAATCGACCACATCATCGCCAAAAGGAAAGCTGCCGTAAAACTTAAAAGAACGCGTTTGGGATATTCCGCCGTCTCAGCCAACGTTGGCTTAACATAAGCAGCCAGATACCGGCTTTGTCGGAGCGCCTTGGCAAGGGATGCTTCATAAAGTGCTCGTGCTGCTAGATACGTTTGTTCTGCAAACTCTCGGTCAACAACTAGTGCTTCATATTGGCCAACTAGAGAGGCAAACGTATTTTCCCCATCATGTTCGCTGAGTCCAAATTTTTTGCGCTCCTGCTCTATTCGGTTTTGGATAACTTCTACTTTGCGCTGAGCTTGCGCAATACGAGGATCACCTTCCTTCGTCACCTCTTTTAACAAATCTAGTTCGATTAAGGTTTCAGCCTGTTGACCTTGCAATGTTGTCAACAAGCCCATCTGCCCCTGAACGTCAGCCGTCGGGTCTACAATCTGCGTAGTTGTCCGAAAAAACGTAAGTGCTTGGCGCGATTCTTTCAATTGATTAAGCGCGTTAAACAGTTCTTTATTAGCGTAATATGTGCTATCATCTCGAGCGATTTCTGAAAATTCATTTATCATTTGACTGCTGGCATCAAAAACTTCCTGAGCAATGAGTTGGGCGTCTTGTGATGTGAAGGCGTTAACTCTTAATTCAATCAGACCGGTGCTAGCGTCGTAATGAATTTTAACCATCCTTTTCCAATATCTAAGTAGATCTTCAATGGAGCCATCAGGATTGAACGAAAATACCGGGTCGTAATCTGGTTTGCTATAAAGTTTCTTAAGATTAATTTTAGCATTAATTTGCTCCACAAGTTGTTGGCTTTGTATATACTCAAATAAAACGTCGGAGTCCTTGGATCCTCCGGTTGAAATACCGGTTATACTTCCTAATAGCTCACCGGGTGAAGAAACCTCTTCACTTCGCACGGAAAACCCTACCCTAGAACTGAACTGATCATCTGCAATTGCATAAAGGTACCAACTGACAACTATCATTGGTGTAAAAACAAGACATATAAAACTAAATATGAGGATCAAATGACGTTTCTTCACAGATCAGCCTCCAATATTAATACTCGGGTTATACACGAGTTTTTTTCTATTAAATCACTAGAATCGTTAACCATGCCACAGTCCCAGAAAGATCATATTGCATTATTAGTCGTGTTTTGACATATACTCCATTCTTAAAACCAATCCGAGGAATTATCAAAGTGTCTAGAACATTGCATTCGAGACCCTCACCACAATTCAAAACACTTAGATCAATCATAGCGCTGGTTTTGCGCGAAATGGCCACGACCTATGGGCGCTCTCCCGGAGGGTACCTTTGGGCCGTTTTGGAGCCTGTTGCGGGAACCGCTTTGTTAACGTTTGTATTTTCGTTGGCATTCAGATCGCCCCCGATCGGGGACAGCTTTCCATTATTCTATGCGACTGGGTTACTTCCATTTATGCTTTACATGGAAATAAGCGGCAAGGTATCTCAATCAGTTCAATTTTCACGGCCCCTTTTATTGTATCCTAGCGTAACTTACTTTGATGCAATCGCGGCGCGTTTTATATTGAATTTTATTACGCAGGTTTTGGTTTTTGTTCTTGTTATCTCTGGAATACTATTGTTCTTTGACGTTCGAGCCATCATAAATTTTCAAGCGGTTATTATCAGTTTGTTGATGGCAGGGATGCTGGGTTTAGGTGTAGGCTCTATAAATTGTTTTTTGAACTCTATGTTTCCTATATGGATTCGGGTATGGGCGATATTTAATCGCCCGATGTTTATCATCTCGTGTATCTTTTTTATTTTTGAAGCAATCCCGGAACCCTACAGTAGTATTCTTTGGTATAACCCCATGGTACATATCGTCGGGGAAATGCGCCGTGCTTTCTATTCAACTTATGACGCAACCTATGTGTCAGGCTTGTTTGTAGTTTCGGTCTCTGGCACACTCTTCATATTGGCATTTATTTTCCTAAACAGATATCATCGAGACATCTTAAATAACTGACATGAACCACGTTAATATATGCCTTTCTACCTTCAACGGTGCCATATTCCTTGAAAAACAATTGGCATCCTTTTTAGAGCAAACTCATCAAAACTGGTCATTACTGGTAAGTGATGACGGCTCAACAGACACAACACAAAACATTATCGCTCAATTTGTCAAGAGCAACCCTAGCAAACAAATTTTTTATGTCGATGGGCCTAGGCAAGGGTACGTCAAAAACTTCCTCTCAATGCTCTGCCATGAGAACGCTGTCGGGGATTATTTCGCTTTTGCGGACCAAGATGACATTTGGTTGCCAGAAAAGCTTGAAACAGCGGTACATCAATTGAATCAAATTAGTAACGATGCGCCTAAATTGTATGGGGGTAGAACAATTATTATTGATTCAAACGATAACAAAGTTAATCTTTCGCCCTTGTTTAAAAGAGACCCTACGTTTCTAAACGCTTTGGTGCAAAATTTTGCGGGCGGCAATACAATGCTGTTTAACAAAGAGGCAAAAACCATCTTGCAGAATATTGGTTCTGAAGTCACGGTTATCAGCCACGACTGGTGGGCCTATCAAGTTATTTCCGGTGCAGGTGGGAATGTAATCTACGATCCAACCCCTCAAGTCTTATATCGCAATCATGGAATGAATATTATCGGATCAAATCAGGGACTACGGGCAAGAGGAAAACGAATACTTGCCGTTTTAAGCGGACAATATGCGGGCTGGAATGATATAAACGTTGCCGAGTTAAAAAAGAATGCGTCTCTGCTCCATCCCCAAAATAAAATCACATTGGATCAATTTGAACAATTCAGGCACTGCAAAGGAATGCGCGCAGTTATAAATGGTCGCAAAATGGGTCTGTATCGGCAGACATTTTTTGGCACTCTTACTCTTTACCTTGCCTGCTTTTTTGGCAAAGCATAATGCAATTACTATGCAAAATGGCCGCTATTCTAAAATAGCGGCCAATCTACGTACTGAAAAGATCTAAAGTTTAGCGTTGAAGCCAACTACCCTAAAC
>JAJDCN010000118.1 GCA_029260815.1 Planctomycetota bacterium | reverse complement strand
CATTGCCCGCCTTTTGATGCACGTCCTGAAAGGCGTGGACTCGACGAAAGACCGCAAGCTTCGGTCGCACAGTGCTCGCCAGGTACGCTTCGGCGCCTGCGTGGGCCAGCAGCCCGATCAGGACCAACACCGCGACGCGACGCCAACGGCGGCGTTTAGAATTGAAAATAGATGAACGCTTGTCCACCGGGCGACCCCAACAAGACAAAACCATAAAAGAGCGCTACCTGGCCCACCCACCGGAGGGCGAAAGGCGCACGCAACAAAATGAGCAAATCGTCTCGCATGTATTGAATCAGTTGGACGACCAACAACAGGCCACCAAAACCGATTAAGTGCATCAGCCATTGCGCGCCAGCAGTCGACAGCCCCGTTCCGGCGCTGATGGTCTGGATCATTTGGACCACCTGGGCCAAGGATTCGGCGCGGAAGATCAGCCAGCCCAAACAAACCAGGTGGAACGTCCCGACGATCTGCAGGAACTTTACGGTCTGGCTCCCGGAGGCGGCCCATCGCTCGGTCAGCGGAGCGCAGATGCGCGAGACGATTAGCAGCAGGCCGTGGTACCCACCCCACACCACGAAGGTCCACTGCGCTCCGTGCCAGAGCCCACCCAACAGCATCGTCAGCATTAGGCTCGCCGCCAGTATCCCGGCGCCGCCGCGGCTGCCGCCCAAGGGAATATACAGGTAGTCCCGCAACCACTGGGACAGGCTGATGTGCCAGCGGCGCCAAAAATCCCGAGGACCGGTCGCAAAATACGGCAGGTTGAAGTTGAGTACCAGCTTGATCCCCAACAGGCGCGAGACGCCTCGGGCGATGTCGGAGTATCCGGAGAAGTCACAATAGATTTGGAACGCAAAGGCGTATACCGCGATCAGCGCATCGCCCGAAGCGATGGAGCCCGCCGCGCCGAAGCCGCTGTTGACGATCAGGGCCAGATTGTCAGCGATGACCAGTTTCTTGAACAGCCCCCACAGCACCAGGAAGACTCCCTCCTGCGTGTCGGCGGTGGTGATCCGGCGGGGCCGTTTAATTTGCGGAAGCAGGCGAGAGGCTCGCTCGATTGGCCCGGCCACCAGTTGCGGGAAGTAGGCCACGAACAGGGCGAAGTCGAAGAAGTTGCGCTCGGGCTTCAATTTCTCGCGGTAGATATCGATCGTGTAACTCATCGTCTGGAAGGTGTAGAAGGAGATGCCCACGGGCAGAACGATTTCGAGCAACCCGATGTTGACGGGGACCCCGAGTGCCAGCAACATTGTCGCCGCGTTGTCCGCGAAGAAATTAAAGTATTTGAAGAAGCCCAGAATGCCCAGATTGGTACTGATGCTCAGGATCAGGAATCGGCGCCGAGCGGTCCGCGATCCGGCCGCGGCCATACGGAGCCCACAGAAATAATCGACGACGGTGGACAGGAGGATCAAAGAGAGGAATTTATAATTCCACGCTCCATAGAACAGGTAACTGGCGGCCAGAAGCATCCGGTTCTGCCAGCGATGCCCCAGGACGCGATAGAGCCCGTAGACGACCGCGAAGAAGACAGCGAATTGAAGGCTGTTGAACAGCAAACGGCACTCCCGGGTTTTTCAAGCCATAAACAATCTGCGATACTGTCTATAAATCGGCAGAATCCGGCTCCGGCTGAATGCCTATTACGCTTGCCAGAGTAACGGGTTATGCTACAATCTCCGGGATGAGGGAGCCGATGGAAAATCTGACGCCCATGGCGCTGTCCGTCGTTTGCGAAGGCGGGCGGGCCTTGGAGGACGTGGGCACCGCTGTGCTCGCGCTGGCGCACAAAGGCGTCATCCAGATCGAATGGGTCCCTCGGCCCGACAAGGACGATCCGCGGGACGACTTTATTATCCAAGGCAAGGGGACCGCTTATCTGGACGATCCGCTATCTCGGGCGACATGGCGCTATTTGTTCGGCGACGAGGAGGCAATCTCCGATCGCTCCATCCGCTTGAGCGAAGAAGACAAGAAGATAGTCACCCGCGTGGAGGCGTTCAAGAAAGCTGTTTCCGACAGCCTCATGGATTCTGGCCTGTTCCGGGTGCCGCCGATCTCTCCGGAGCGGACACTGTACTTCGCCGGTGCCGGTGGCATCGTGTTGGGCGTGGCCCTTGGCGTATCGGGCGCGCGCATCCCCGGCGTCATGGTCATTGTCGGCGGCTGCCTCCTTACGATCTATCAATATCTGCGCCCGAAACTGACGGCGGAGGGTAACCAAATCTACGCGGCGGCAAAGGATATTGAACAGGCGCTGCGCACCATGCCCATTCCCGAGGCCGACCCGGCGGCGGCATTGGACTTGTTCACCCTGTGGATGCCCATCGCATCGGCCCTGCGCCTGTCCCGCGCCTGGTGTCGACGGTTTCGTGGCATCGACTTTGGGCGCCTGCCGACTTGGCTATCGATTCAAGGCGACTACAAAACCGACAGCTTCGAAGTAGGCCTCCTGTGCGACCACATCGCCGCCGCGCTCCGCGAATCCACCAACCCTCGCGCCAACGAGTTAGCCCCGAAAATGTATTGGCGAAGCGAGCAAGAAAGTTCATAATAGCGGCTTTCCATCCTGAACGTGGAGGCATCTTCCCCTATGGCTGATTATCTGCCCATCGACACAGTGCTAGACCAGCGGCGCGCACAACGCCATTTTGAAAATAAAACTCTTCCCGAAGGCGCTCTCGAAGAGTTGCTAAAGCAGGCGTTGAAGTCGCCATCCGGATTCAACCTGCAGCCGTGGCATATCACGGTCGTGAGCGAAGCTAAGGTCAAACAAACGCTTTGTGCGGCCTGCTGGAATCAGGCTCAGGTTACCGAGGCGCCGGTGACGCTGGTGGTCAGCGGAGACCCTGACTCTTATCATAAGGCGCCGCAGATCTATGATGGCCTGGCCGAACAGGGGGTGGTCCCGGCCAAGCTTGCGGAGTCCATGAAATCCATGATCGAAGGCTTCTTCGGCTCGGCGGACGATGCCACCAAACGCCTGTGGGTGACTCGTCAGTGTTCGCTGCTGAGCATGACGCTGATGCTCGTGGCCGAGGCGATGGGGTTGAGTTCCTGCCCCATGGAGGGCTTCGTGGCCGACAAAGTAAGAGCAGCGGTGGGCATTCCCGCGGCGCACGAAGTCGTTCTGGTCCTGCCCATCGGCTACGGCACGGGCGAAAAGCAGGACTTCGGCCGGTTCGACATGGACCACGTAACCAGTTACAACCGCTACGAGGCCTGAGGCCTCACGGCCCGGGAGAATGTGATGATGGATCCGGAGCTTCTGGAGATCCTTGCGTGTCCCGCCTGCAAGACGGCGGTCCGTCAGGCGGATGAGCACATTGTCTGCGACGCGTGCGGGCGCAGATTTCCGATCGAAAACGACATCCCCGTGATGTTGCTCGACCGCGCCGTTCAGGAAAAACCCACCGACCAATAGCGAGCTGCCGTGCGACCGATCGCCAGGACCCGACAACTACTCACCGAAGCCAAGGCCATCGCCGTCTTAACCGGCGCGGGCGTCTCCGCGGAAAGCGGTGTGCCGACTTTTCGCGGCAAAGAGGGGTTGTGGCGCAATTATCGAGCAGAGCAATTGGCCAACCCGTTGGCCTTCGAGTACGAGCCGCGGATCGTCTGGGAGTGGTACAACTGGCGGCGGGAACTGATTGCCCCGTTGACGCCCAATCCCGCCCACAAGGCTCTGGCCACGCTCGAGGCGGAAAAAGAAAGCTTTATCCTTATCACCCAAAACATCGACGGCCTTCACGCAAAAGCCGGCAGCCGCAACATTCTCGAGCTCCATGGGAACATCTGGAAGGTCCGCTGTACCGAGTGTGAGACGGTCTCGGACAACACCGAAGTCCCCATCGGCATTCTCCCCCACTGCGGCGAATGCAACGGACTGCTGCGGCCGCACGTGGTCTGGTTCGGCGAAAACTTAGAGACGGATATCCTCGATGCAGCGCTCGCGGCGGCGGAAGCGTGCGACCTGTTCGTTGTCATCGGAACCTCTTCGATCGTCCAGCCGGCCGCGTCCTTGGCACAACGGGCCGCGGGCAACGGCGCCAAGGTGCTGGAGATCAACTTGGAGGCCACACCCCTGAGTCCGAGCGCCGATCTGTCAGTCTTCGGCAAGGCCGGCGAGATCCTGCCCTCTGCGATGCCTTAGCGGCTTCTACAGCGCCAACCACCAACAGCCAACGCCGATCGCCACCGTGGAGCAACCGCTCAAGATCCACCGATAAGCGAGCTGGCGGGATTGCGCAAAAAGGCCCATGACGGCGCCAAGCAGCCAGGAGAAGCCGGCCATTGCCAGGATGGAACCCAGCCCGAAGGAAATAATGTAGGCCAGCGCCGAAGCGTGGGAGGGCAGCGCCAACGCGGGCAACACGCCCAGGAAGTGTGAACTGCCGGCCAGACCGTGCAAGATCCCCACCACGACCGCCGTATGCGTGTGGCGGGCGTGGGACTGGGGCTGCGCGTGTTGGGTCTTGCGACGATGAGCGTGAATGTGAACGTGGGCTTGCCCGTCATGGACGTGCTCATGGGTATGGATCTTTTCAGACAGCGCGCGACGCAGGCCCCACAAGCCGATCCCGATCAGGACCACCCCCACCAACCGCTCGCTAAACGCAGACAGAGCCTCCACCGGCAGGATCCCTCGCAACGCCAGGGCGCACAGCCCCACGATCCATACGCCGCTGGTATGCCCGATGCCCCACCACAGGCCGGTCCGCCAAGTCCGTCGCGGCCCGTCCACCGCCAGGGGCGCCATCGCGGCCATGTGATCGGGTCCGCTCACCACGTGGAGTCCACCTGCGGCCAACCCGCTACCGATCAAGCCTGCAACGGCTGAGATCATGTTGTTTGCTCCAGAGTCGGCCAATGGAGGAGGAAGCAATCACACGGAGCTCATCATACATCCGGCCCAAAACGAGTCAACCGCAAACCCCTTTCATCCTCTATTCTTCTGATGTTTTCATGATCCATTAGCCCTTGACATGGCAGCGTTTTCCTGTTGTAATTGCGATCCGGGAGGCTGACTGACCGCCTAAGGGAAGATCTCGTAGGGGGATCAGTCTATTTTTATTTTTAGATATCTGGATGCGTTGAATTGATCGCGATTATTTCGGACATTCACAACAATATAGAAGCGCTCGACGCCGTGTTTCTCGACATCGACAAACGAGGCATCGAGGAGGTCATCTGCCTGGGCGACATCGTCGGGTATGGGCCCAACCCGCGCGAATGCATCAAGCAGATCATGACCCGCTGCCGGGCCATTAAAGGCAACCATGAAGAGGGCGTGCTGTTCTACGCGGAGGACTTCAACGACCGGGCGCGCCGGGCGATCGAGTGGACCCGCGACCAGATCAATGGTACTCAGTTCGACAAGGAAGAGAACGCCCTGCTGTGGGATTTTTTGGGCAACCTGGGCACCGAACTGCGCGAAGAAGACGCCTTGTTCGTCCATGCCAGCCCCCGCGACCCAATCCGGGAGTACGTTTTTCCCGACGAGGTGGGCGACTTTCGGAAGTTCGATGAGATCTTCGACATGTTCGAACGTGTCTGCTTCGTGGGCCACACCCACATTCCCGGGGTGTTTACCCAAGAGTACCGCTTCGTCTGGCCCCAGGACACGGACTACTACTTTAAGATCCCCGAAAACGGTAAGTATTTGGTAAACGTCGGCTCCACGGGCCAACCGCGAGACTTCGATACCCGCGCCAGTTATGCGATCTACGATGGAGACTCCGTGGAATTCGTTCGGATCGAATACGATTTCCGTAAAACGATGAAAAAAATCATCGACGAGCCGGGCCTACCAAACTTCCAGGCGGAACGACTGGAGCGAGGGCGCTGATGGAAAAACGCGCTCTGCTCGCATTCATGCTGTGTGCTCTGGTGATGATGCTGTTTTTCCAATTCACGTCTCCAGCCCAGCCGCCGGCCGAAAAACAGACATCCGAGGAAGAGACGGCTTCCGAACAAACCGAAACGCTCACCACTTCCGAATCCCAGCCGAAGGAAAAACCGGAAACGCCCGAGTCCGAGAAGCCGGCGGAAATGCAAAAACCAGCCCCGGCGTTTAAGCCATTGGAAACGGAGGTCCGGTCGGACGTCGTTGGGGACACCAACCTGCTGCGTGCGGCCTTCATCAACCGGGGCGGGCGCCTGAAGTCGCTTCGGTTCAAGAAATTTTTTACCAAGCCGGGCAAGCAAATCACGAATGACGATTTCAACGGCCGAGACGAAAGCGATCCCGCCGATTGGTTGGAAGTCATCAATGGAATCGAGGACGACAAATACGCACTGACCCTGGCCAATCTGGCAGGTGCCGTCGATTTGGAAAAAGCCCTGTTCAAACACGTTCCCTCCGACGACCCCAAGGAAATCGTCTTTGAGTATCTCACGCCCGATGGCCTTCGGTTCATCAAAACCTTTACCCTGCGCGACGACGTGTACGCCATGGGCGTGACAATCCAAGTGCAAAACGAGTCGCCGGACGAGAAGAAGCTGCAGATCCAACTGACCGGGGCCGCGGGCATGGACCCGGAGAGCACCATTAGTTCAGACATCGAGGGCCTCATCGCAAAAGGATCCCCAGAGAGGCCCGAGCTAACCGAGGAATCTCCCAAAACACTTCAAACGAAAACATTCGTCGCGGACGAGGACGTGTTGTGGGCGGGGATTTCGAACTCCTATTTTGCGGCAATCCTGCTACCCAAGCGAGAAGGGGATGAAAAAATCGTCGCGGTCCTGGAGCCTCTTGTAGAGAATGTCGTGGATCCGGACGACGCACGCGCCATCGCCTCGCTGAAGTACCCGGAAACTACCCTGGAAACCGGCGGGGAGGAATCTTACGAACTGGACTTCTACGTCGGTCCGCGGGATTACAGCTTTACCGAGGGCTTCGAGGAACAGGGTCTCCAAGCCGTCGTGGATTACGACACCGGAACCTTCGCCTTTATCCTGAAACCGATCGCCTGGTTGCTCAAACTGTTTTATGGCATTGTCCGTAACTATGGAATTGCGATTGTTCTGCTGACCGTGCTGGTTCGGCTGATGCTGCATCCGCTAACCAAAAAGCAGCAGGTCTCCATGCACCACATGAGCAAGATGAAGCCGCAAATGGACAAACTGCGGCAGAAATACAAGAGCGACAAGCAAAAGCTCAACACCGAAATGATGACGCTCTATAAGGACCAGGGCATCAATCCCCTGGCCGGCTGCCTCCCGCTTCTGCTCCAGATGCCGATCTTGTTTGGGCTCTTCAGCGTGCTGCGCCTGTTCCCGGGTTTTCGTCACGCGGTGTTTATCCCCGGCATTTTCTTGGACCTTTCCGCTGCGGACCATATTCTCAAACTGCCCTTCGAGGATTTCTCGCTGCCCCTGGTTGGCACGCTTCAGTACCTCAACATTCTGCCGATCCTCATGACGGTGCTGTGGTTTATCCAGCAGAAGAAAATGCCCAAGTCTGAAGACCCGCAAATGGCGCAGCAGCAGAAAATGATGTCTTACATGGTGATTATGTTCGGGATCTTTCTGTATAACTATCAGTCCGGGCTGGCGCTCTACATGATCACCAGCACCGGCATAGGTATCGGCGAGCAGAAGTACATCCGCAACCACATCCGAGAAATCGACGAGCGCACAGACGAGAAAAAACGACAAAAAGACGTGGTCAAAAACAAGGGCGTCACCGTTAAGAAGGCGTCCGGAAAACGAAAGCCGGCCTAAGCAATTTCCTCGGTAGGTCTCGTCATGAGCGATCCCACCGCCCTCGATACGATCACCGCGATTGCCTCCCCGCCCGGCCGCGCACCTCGCGGCATCGTTCGTGTCTCCGGTCCACGGACCTTGGAAATCTTGAAGGCCCGTTTCCAACCCGCACTTCATCAAGAGCAAGGCTTCACCGCCACCACCGGCACCCTGGATCTGGACGCTGGCATCCGCGCGCCGGCTCGTTTGTACCTGTTCCGCGCGCCGCGCTCCTATACAGCCGAAGACCTGTGCGAGATTCATACCGTTGGCTCGCCCCCGCTCCTGGACGCGATCTTGGAAGTTCTCCTGGGTGCCGGGGCTCGATTGGCCGAGCCGGGGGAGTTTACTCGGCGGGCCTTCCTCAATGGACGCCTCCAGCTCAACCAGGTGGAGGCGGTGGCGCGAGTCATCCACGCAGCCGATCGTGCGGAATTAAAACACGCGGTAGAACAACTGTCGGGCCACGTGGCGGGTGAGGTGGCGCACTTGCGCGAAGCGCTGATGCACATCACGTCCCGGCTGGAGTTGGACATTGATTTCTCTGATCAGGACGTGCAGATCGTCTCCACCGAAGAAATTCGCGAACGGATCGAAATCACCGGCCAAAAGATCCGTACGGCCCTCGCCGCTCAAGCTGCGCTGCCGATCCCCGAAGACGGTGTGACGGTGGTCCTGACCGGCCCGCCCAACGCAGGCAAGTCGACGCTGTTCAACGCCCTGTCCGAATCCACGACCACAATCGTCTCGGAGATAGCCGGTACAACCCGCGACGTCATCGCCGCCACCGCCACCATCGAAGGCATCCGATTCCACTTGTTCGACACCCCGGGCCTGCGGGAGGCAACCGACCTTATCGAGCGGGCCGCTCAGGGAGCGGCAACCGACGCCAGACGGCGAGCGGCGATCGAGCTTCTGGTCCTGGACGGAACGGCCACGGCTGTGCCCGAAGTGTTCGTGGCGCCTCACGACGCACCGCGTCTCACCGTGGTCAACAAATGCGAGCTGTCCTGCCCGTTGCCGCATGCGGCCTCGGCCATCTCCGCCTCGGCCGTAACCGGCGCCGGTCTGGACCGGATTCGTCATGCGCTGGTAGAGCAGGTGCGGACACTCCCGGCCGCCGAGCATGCCTTTGTGCCGAACCGACGCCATCGGGAGGCGTTGGCCGCCGCCCTGTCGTGCCTGGAGCGGGCCGACGAAGCCGCCGCGGCCAACCTGAGCCCGGAGTTCATCGCCGTGGATCTGCACGGCGCGATCGATCAGCTCAAGCAGATCACCGGCGAGATCACCACCGACGACGTTCTCGGCAAGATCTTCGCCGATTTCTGCATTGGAAAATAGGGCCTGACGTTCCAGACTGCACTGCTTGCGTTTTTGGAAACAGCCGATATAATATAGATTGGTTATGTCCTCACGCATTTGTTTCGGAGGAACTCGCGATGTTCTTTTTCGACGCTTCGTATCTGCTTTATATGATTCCAGGCATGCTGCTGTCGATATATGCCAGCATGCTCGTGAAAAGTCGGTTTGCAAAATACTCCAAGGTCCGCAGTCAGTCCGGTTACAGCGGGGCCCAGGTGGCCCAAGCAATCTTGCACGGCCACGGAATCCAGGATGTCAAGGTTGAAGCCTCCCAGGGGCGGCTCTCAGACCATTATGATCCGCGCTCCAAGACGGTCCGGCTCTCTCCTGATGTCTACAACTCTACCTCCGTGGCGGCCCTTGGCATCGCCGCGCACGAAACGGGCCACGCAATCCAACACGCCGAAAAGTACGCACCGCTGGTTTTCCGCAACCTATCGGTTCCCGTCGCGTCTATCGGCACCAATTTCGGTTACTGGATCTTTATTTTTGGCTTCATTTTTAGCTCATCGATCGGAGGCGGAACCGATTTATCAAAATTCCTGATGAGCGCCGGTATCGTCCTGTTTGCCACGGCGGTTGTTTTCAGCATCGTCACCTTGCCGGTGGAAATCAACGCTTCCACTCGGGCAGTGGCCCTGCTGACCCAGTCCGGGGTAATCACGACACAAGAACGCTCTGACGTGAAAAAGGTCCTCAACGCCGCAGCGATGACCTACGTGGCTGCCGCGATTTCAGCAATCATGATGCTGGTCTGGATGCTGGTAAAAGCAAACTCGAGGAACTAACATGGCCTATTCCGACGGAACGATCCAAGATTATCTGGAGGCCATCGCCTCGCGCAAACCCACGCCGGGTGGCGGCTCGGTTGCGGCGCTGACGGGCGCCTTGGGCGCTGCGTTGGGGCAGATGGTGGGCGTGTACACCTCCGGCAAGAAGTACACGGAAGTGGAAGAACAGGCCCGCGCAATCGTGGCAGCCACGGCCGAGCGTCAGGCGGCGCTGGTGCGCTACATCAACGAAGATTGTACCGCCTACGACAAGGTCTCCGAGGCCATGGGTCTGCCCAAAGAGACCGATGAACAAAAAGACCTGCGGCGTGCGGCCATGCAGGAGGCCTTTGTCGGCGCCATGGCGGTGCCCATGGAAATCTGCCGGGAAAGCCTGGGACTGCTCCGGTCGTTGAAGGAGCTGGTTCCTATCGGAAACAAAAACCTGGGCTCCGACATCGGCGTGGCGGCGCTCCTTGCCGCAGCGGCCTTCGAAGGCGCCAAGTTTAACGTGGAAATCAATCTGGGCTCGATCAAGGACGCGCAAGTCGTCCAGACGGCCCGGGAAGAAGTCAACGGGGCACACAAGGAAGCCATCGGTCTGCGCAATAAGATCGTGGCCCAGGTCACCGCCGCCATCGGGCTGTCCTAGCGACCCGCAGCCGCGCAGAAAGCGCAGATCCCATGGATGAATTGGAAATCGTAAAATATCCCAGCCCGATCCTGACCGCGGCGACCACCGACCTGCAGGAGATCACCGGCGAGACAGTGACCTTGGCGACCAACATGTTCGAGGCCATGTACCGCGCCAAAGGCCTCGGGCTGGCGGCGCCGCAGGTGGGCAGCGACCTGCGAATCACGGTGATCAACCTGAGCAATAAAGAAGAGGACGAACAGGTCCTGATCAATCCATACATCATCGCCCAGGAGGACCAGGAACTCGGCGAGGAAGGCTGCCTAAGCTTTCCCGGAATCCTCGTAAAAATCCCCCGGGCCAAGTGGGTCAAGGTCCGAGCCTACAACTTGGACGGCAACGAGTTCGACATCGAAGGCGAAGGCCTCGCCGCACGGGCGCTCCAGCACGAGATCGACCACTTGGACGGCGTATTGTTCCTTTCAAAATTCTCCCCCACCCAGCGGATCGGCGCCGGTCAGAAGCTCAAGGAATTCGAGCGCGAATTCCGGGACGCAAAATGATTCGTTACAACGGGCTGGCAGGATGTTCTTCCCGCGACTTCGTCGAGCCGGTCGTTACCGTCGGCGTCTTTGACGGGGTCCACCTGGGCCACCGCAAGGTGCTGCAAGCCATGACCGACTGGGCTCGGGAGGTGGCTGGCAACACGGTGGTGGTCACCTTTGACCGCCACCCGCAGGCAGTCCTGCGGGACAAACAACCGATGTTCATCGCCTCGCTCGAACACCGCCTGCAACAGTTCGATTTTCTCGGGATCGACGCCGCGGTCGTTCTGGAATTTAATCAGGCACTGGCCGCCACCCCACCGGAGCAATTCCTGACCGAAACGCTCATGGGAAAACTCGGATGCCGCCGAATCCTTCTGGGCTACAACGCAGCCTTCGGCCGGGACGGCGCAGGCACCTACGCCTTCCTCAAAGAGTTGGAAACCAAACATCAATTCGAGGTGCGCCGCGCCGAGCCGGTCGAAGTCGACGGCAAGCGGATCAGCAGCACGAACATCCGCACCGAAATCTTGGAAGGCGACCTGCAAACCGCTGCGAAGATGCTCGGCCGTCCGATCTCGGTGTTGGGCACGGTCATCACCGGTTCGGGCCGCGGCAAGGGCTTGGGCTTTCCCACGGCCAACCTGGATTTACACCACGAGCTGCGCCCGCCGGCGGGCGTGTACATCACGATCGTGCGCATCGGAAAGCGGCTCTATCATTCATTGACCAACATCGGCTACCGCCCCACCTTCACCAGCGATTACGCTGTCGAGAAGGGTCGGGAACTGGTGGAGACCCATATCCTGGACTTCACCGGCGACCTGTACGGACAGTCCATTGAGGTCTCCTTTGTGGAAAAGATCCGCGAGGAAAAGAAGTTCAAGGACACCGCGGCGCTGGCAGCGCAGATCGCCCAGGATCTGAAGCTGCTGCACACGCGCCTGCAAACACCAACCCAGTGAAGACAACAGGTAGCACGCGTTCATTCACCACAGTGCGTACCGCGAAAAAAATCAAAATTTCTTCTCATTCTGAGCAACCCAAAGAACCTTGATCGCGAACCTTTTCCAGCTACAAATCAGACCCTTTACTGCGTTCAGGATGACAAAAGTAGTAAGGTTCGAGACTCTGCTCCCACACGGGAGCCTGATGAAAGAACTTGAGAGGGTAATTTGCTTGCTTGCGATCCCCTTTTGCCCCGGATATGATACCTGCGATGCTAATGAATGGACCACTTGATACCGGGATGCCGATGATTCTGGCGCTTTCGATAGAAACAAGTCTTCTCTTCCTACTGATCGGGCTGGCCATGCTGCTGGGTTCCCTGGGCGGCCGCGCGTTTCATCGGCTGCGCATCCCCAAGGTGGTTGGCTACATGGCAGTGGGTCTGTTTGTCGGGCAGATGACGCCATTTGAATTCAGTGCCGGCGCGCTCGAACAACTTAAGCCGGTGAACTTCTTCGCTTTGGCTCTTATCGGATTCAAAATCGGCGGCGAACTCAAAGGGGAAATTTTTGCCAAGCACGGCAAACGGTTCTTGGCCATCCTGTTCGGCGAAGCCCTCGGGGCGTTTGTCTTGGTGTCCCTTGCCGTCTCGCTCGTCACCTACCTCATCACCCAGGACGAGCAGATCGCTATTCCGGTCGGGCTCTTGCTAGGGGCCATCGCAGCGGGCACCGGGCCGACCACCACGGTAGACGTGCTCTGGGAGAATCGTTCGCGGGGCATTCTAACCACCACTGTCGTAAGCGTCGTGGCCCTGGACGTGGGATTGGCGATGATTTTGTTTGCCGTGGCCAATAGCGTCGCCGGCGGCGTGCTGGGCAACAGCACCGGCGGCGCATGGCACGCCATCGAGCTACTATTTCGCGAACTCATGGGGGCTATCGCGCTGGGTTATGCGGTCGGCATGATCCTGTACCTGATCCTCAAGCGTCATCAGGAGCACGGGGCCATGCTGGCAACCGTGATCGGTAGCATCCTGCTCGTCATCGGCGCGTCCCTTGCGTTGGAAGTGGACCTAATCCTGGCCTCCATGGCTCTGGGCGCAACGTTGGTCAACAAGTCGCCGGGCCGGAGCAAGCGGGCCTTCGAGACCGTCGATCGGTTCGTCCCTCCGTTTTACATTTTGTTTTTCGTGTTGGTCGGCGCGCGGCTGGATTTGTCCTACTTCTCCGAGGTCGGACCCGTCGCGGTCACATACGTGGTCTTTCGCATCGCCGGAAAGATG
>JAJDCN010000117.1 GCA_029260815.1 Planctomycetota bacterium | reverse complement strand
GGAACCGACTGTTCACTCTCAAGATTGGCATGGGGCTGGCAGCCATCGCGGCATGCCTCCTTGCGCACGTACTGTTCTGGCATGCGGGCGTGCTGCAGGGGCTCCATGGGTTGTTTCAGGTCGATGATCCGATCGCACCCCCATCCACAGTGGGATGGCAGGTCGCCGTCGGGATGTGCTGGATGGCCTTCGCCGCGTCCGCTTTTTTTGCCTGCGCCTTTGAGAAGATCCTCGCGGCCCGGCAGGCAGGTGTTCCCGGTTTTTTCATGGGCTTTGCGCTTGCCAATTTTACATACGAGTTTTTGGCTCCCAGGGATGCGATTTCTTTTTTTAGCATTCTGCTTTTTGGTGGCGCTCTTCTACTGGTTGCAGCCTGGCGATTGGGACAACACCGGGGCGTCGGGGAGGTCGACCCACATACTCGAACACTAGGCCGGTTGAAAGGAATGGATCGGCTTGCGGTTCTTCTGGCATGTCTTCCTGCCGTCGTTCTTCCACTCTCCTGGGCGATCTACGCAAAGATGGCGGACATCCACCCCTATGTCCACATCGAGACATTCTTCTTGACCGCAGGTTTTTGGCTGGGTTTTGGGGTGTTGGCGATACCCTGGAGTCTCGCGCAAGCTCGCAGCCGGACCCTCACCCGAATGCGTGCGGCGGCGCTGTTTGCCCTCAATCTGACGGGGGTGGGCGTCTTCATCTGGCGCGCGATCCGGTTACGTGGTGAGGCGATCCTGTGCGGCCGCTGTACGCGCCGGCGGATGCCTAGCATTGCTCATTGCCCCACATGTGAAAGTGCGTCTGTCCATCCCCAATCTGCATGGCGGGGCCTGCGGCGATTCATTCCAACGGCTCCCTGGCCCATCCTCGGATACATATTCGCCTTGTTTTTTTTCGGAACCTTTTTGCTGGGTGGGCAACGATATATCCGGGCATACGAGATCCAGGTTGAGCATCCGGAAGTGGAGATCTTCCTCAACGGGGATTTCCTGGGAACCGGAAACGCAAAGGGCTGGAAGATCAGTTCGCGCCGCCTGGGCCCCCCATTTGGAGGAAGCAGCTTTGGCGGCGGCAGCAGCACGACAAATGTCGAAAAACCAATCAAGACGCCCATTTCTTTTCAGTCGATTATCAACCTGCTTCGCGAGCCGGAAGAAAGAGATTGGGAAGGGCTGCCCCATTCAGAGTATCTGCAGGAATTCTTCCACTCCAATGACCGCTTCAATCTGCGCTACCGGGGCCTGGAGGCATCCGTTTATAAAGTCGGTATCGGCAAGAACATGGATGACTTCGCATGTCACATGGAACTCAAGATGAAGATTCGCTTCCTGGAGCTGGAACAAAAGGCCGAGGCGCTCTTGGCAAAAGCCGAAGCCGACAACTTAAGGGATGCGGATCTCGATGAAGCCGTAGAATGGGGAGACCTCTTCTTTTATTACCTGCAGCATCAAAAAAAATCGCGAAGAAAAGTGTTTTCTTCTATGAAAAAAATAACGAAGGACATGAACGAAATTGGCGGAACGCTTCGATATGCAACTCCGAATACGCATGTTCGAAGCCAGACAGACGCGTCGGAAGCCCTCTTGGACGCGATTTTGCGGCGCCGATTTCAGCTGGATCGCGAAGAGCCCGGCAAAAGGGCTCACGCCATATGGGAGGAACTAATTGCCAAAGTAGAATCCATTGACGATCTTCGATCGAACACCAAGGAATCCTTACATACCGAATACAGTCATTTGTATCCTTACCTCCGCGCGCTTTACTTGATCGAAGGACAGATCCAGCCGTTTTTACTCGACAAAATCCGTGCAGGCTCTGTCTACGCATGCATCGTTGCCGGAATGTCAGGCAAGCACGATTACTATGAACCGTGTAGAGAGCGGTACTATAAAAACGAGGGTCCGGTTGAAGGGTCGATCTGGAACAAACCCCCGGTTGAAAAAGAAGCCGCGGCTTGGGCCATGGTTTCCATCGACAACGAAAGGGCCGTAGAAGAATTGCTGCGTTCACTGGACCGCTTTCTGGATAAGGCTGTCATCGAAATCCTTGGTTACTCAGAGAGCAAAAAAGCTTTGCATGATGTCCGTCAGCGGATCAAAGAACGCGATTGGCTGCAGCGTGGCTGGCGCGGAGTCAGCATGATCGACGTTGAAATGGAGCTGTTGGATGCTTTTGTCCGGCTCCATGAGGGATTCGCGCCGCAGGACTATTTTATTTGGAATTAGGAGCGGAGATTGAAATCGCCACGATTAAATGCGCTTGCCGCAATTGCGATAAGCGTTCTAGCGTTTATCGTCTTCTATGCCAAACCTCGCCGGGAGAAAGCCCAAGAAGATGCTATGCAGGAATTGCTCCACCAGGCGGAACGCGACAGCGGAGACATAAGAAGTTCCTGGTCGGACTACGATTATATGTGCCTACCCATTCTATCGCTCAGTCGGCAAGACGATGGAATGGTGGCGTGCAATATTACGATCCAACATCCAGACAACAACGAAGAAAAGGCCCACTACACGCTTGTCAACCTGGACAAGGACCGCTTTCATGTACAAGGCAGCATGACCACAGACGAAGCAGAATACTCCAACGCGCTGAATATTGAGGAGAAGGGAATCCATAGGCTTCAGCCAGGCGAGAGCATTACTGTACACGCGGTCCTTTCTGTGGCGATGTCGGAGATGAAGTATACTTGCATCAAGTATGACCGCTACTTGGGAGTAAACTCCCGCGGTTCCATGAAATCGAAATGGGTGGAAACTCCACCCGTAGCTCCGTAATGCCGAGCCTATTTGTCACGCGAATCGGCTGAACAAGCGCTCTGGAGGGTGGTCGGGTTTAACAGCGGTCGACCCGGCCACCCGAAAGAGCTTGAACCGCTCCCGAGAAGGATAATTCGGATAAAAACCCTCGGGCCCGGCGGCCTCTAGTGTCGTTTTCGTCCATCACGGCCGGACGTTTCTCGTCTAATTGCCTCCGGGTTCAAGGCCCGGAGAGCGTGGCTTTGCCCACGGAGCCGGCATTTGCAAATGAATAGGTAAGGCAGCGAGCGCTATGCTGGTAGGTCGTGGGTCGCGAAAGTAATCCGCACTGCCAAGCCAGAGAGGCGCTTGTCCTTGTTGATTAGAAATTGGCCCCGCATGTCGGCCGAGTGGCCGGACAGGGTTCTCTCGATGGGGCTTATAAGGTCCATCGGGTTCGCAAATAGCTGGAGATCAACGGGCAGGTCTACTGCCACGGACGGACGAAGTACGGTGGAATGGACCCCAGGGTTGCCAACGCTCGCCTTATGCGGCATTCCTTCTGCGCAGTTTGCGGATCAGCGCGAGCCCACCGAAGCCCACAAGCGCGATCGTTCCCGGCTCGGGAATCCCAGTGTTACCGTAGATCAGATAGGACTCACCTGCTGCGGATATGCCGTTGGGATCGGCAAGGTTGGCTCCGATAAGTAGGTCATCGTATCCATCGCCGTTGATATCCCCTACGCCCGAAACCGAAGCGCTGGAATCATCAAACGGATCAATACCGTTAAAGGTTGCGCCATGCACGAAGATCCCAAGGCCTGACAAGTCGATCGAGCCAGACAAGGCGCTTGCCCCAGAACGTCCGTAGATCAGGTAGGTTTTGCCCGCGTTGTTTATTCCGTTGGGCTGTGCTCTCCAACCGGAGACCAGCAAGTCAGCCAAGCCGTCTCCATTGATGTCACCAGCTCCCCTGACTGTTCGTCCTGAGAAGTCACTTTGGTCGATTCCGTTGAGAATTGCTCCCGCAATGGTTGTTCCAACTTGCGAGAGATCAATCGCGCCCGACAGGGCACCGGGTCCGCTCTGTCCGTATATCAGGTAGCTTTCACCGGCACTGCTAACACCGTTGGGATCTGCGAACGCCGCGCCTGTCAGCAGATCATCAATTCCGTCTCCATTCACATCGCCAACACTGGAAACCGATATCCCCGCCAAATCATTGGAGTCAATCCCCTGGAAGGTGACACCGCTTACAGAAATGCCCACATCAGAGAGTGCCACGTTTCCTATTAGGACCGCTCCCCCTGCTACGCCGTAGATTAAGTAGGCTTCTCCCGGCGCCGTAAAGGGAAAGTCTCTTGCGTCCGCCCCGATCAACAGGTCACTGATCCCATCATCATTGATGTCGCCCCCTGCCGACACTGCAAGTCCGGCCAGGTCGCTCGTATCAATGCCCGCAAGAACGACTCCGTCAAGAGATGTTCCAATAGAGGATAGCTCATACGTCCCTAACAGTTGAGCCCCTCCGGCCTGGCCATAGACTAGATAGGTCTCACCAGCGTCGACTTTGCCGTCTGGGTCGGCTCTTCCCGCGCCAATCAAAATGTCATCTCTGCCGTCGTTGTTGATATCCCCCGCGCCCGAAACTGCAAAGCCCGACCAGTCGTTGGCGGCGACGCCATTGAACACCGCCCCATCAACGGATGGCCCGATGGTCGCAACGGGTACCGTCCCGGAAAGCGATGTCGAACCGTAGACAAGATAGGTTGCTCCCGACCGGGTGCCGTTTGGACTGCTTCCATACGTCCCTATCAGAATGTCATCGAACCCATCATTGTTGACATCTCCTGCAGAGGCAATTGGACTAGCAGGGAAGTCACCCATTGGAATACCGGAAAAGACCACGCCATCCACCTCAGTGCCGACCTTGTTCAGATCGATAGAGCCTGTGAGGGCCGCGGAGCCAGTCTTGCCGAAAACAAGATAGACTGAATCTGAGTTGGAGTTTGCAAAAGAGCCGCCGATGAGGAGGTCGTCCATGCCATCCCCATTCACATCTCCTGCATTAGAGACGGCCCAACCCGTTTCATTGTTCCTACCGCTTCCACCAAACGTGGCACCCTGCCAGGTAGTGCCCATGTCGGCGAGTTCTAGCGTTCCCGTCAGTTCGGCGGCAGACGCAGAACTCGCGAGAAACCAGAGAACACCTGTAAATAACATTAACGATAAAGCGCGCAGCATAGCCCCCTCCGCAAGAAAAGCCCTGGACCTTGTCCCAAAAGGCTTGGCCAACGCGGGGGAGGATCGCTCCGCCGGATGTGTTGGCGCAAAACCGCTATAGACAAGACACAGAAAATGGGAAAAAGTTTAAGAGTTTTTGAGAAAAAGTTGAGACTCATGGGAAGGAGGGCCTAATCGGCCTTACAATCAATCGTTAGAGGAGCTCTGAGGGTCGGGGTTTACTCTCTTAGCTTGCCATTGGCGTCGTCGATGCGTGTGGTGGTGGCTCGGAATTCCAGGTCGTCGCGATCTCTGGGAGCCTTTTCCCACCCTCTGTCCAGGTTGAACTTCAGTATCCAGGTTTGCGTATCGTCCGGTTCAATCTCTCCAGGGATCGTATACATGATATTTTTCTTATCCAGCCACGGCTCGCTCTTGTCCGGGGTTGTAAGAACGACATGAAAGAAGGCTTTCGCAACCGTGTGCTTTGTGCCGTTGTGAACGGTGAGCTTAATTACCGCAAACTTTTTTTCAAGAGAAAACTTCGCCTCGCGCACCTCGAAGGCTTTCAGTAATTGTGCCTGCATCTTTGCTGGGCGCTTGATGGCCTCTGCCATCACGATCACTTCCTTGGCGGTCTTGCCGTCTATCTTCGCGCAATACGCAGCATACACTTCATCCGGGATTTCACGTTTCTTCAATATTTCGTTCCGATTCTTCATGAACTCTTTCCCCTGTATGGTCTTCAGAGCCTCTCGAAACTTCTCCTTCTGGTCGCCGCTCAGAGTTTCACTGACCCTATAAACCGATCTGTCGCACGCTCCTTTTGACGAACCGTCGATTGTTGCTTCCGCTGTTGCTTCTCCACAACCCACCAGAAAAACGCCGGCGATTCCAGCGACCAGGCCAACGGGCACGATCAAACAAACGATTTTCCACATGGTTCTTACCCCAGCTCCGTGAATAGTCGTCGCAATCCAGTTCAGAGAGCGACTCTTCCCTGAATATTGTACCACAACCAAAGGAACGCGGCGGGCGAAGAATTCGTTATTCGCTGGAAGCGCCCGCGGCGCTTACCCCGTCATCCATGTAGACCGAGGCCTTCAGATTCAGCTCGGGAGAGTCGTCCAGCCGCCAACTTCCGGATTCCAGAACCCATTCGCTATTTTCTTCGTCGCCCCACGAATCCCGAACTGTCAAGATCGCTTTCCAGTCCTCCGCCTTTTCAATCTTTACCAACTCGGCGGTTTGAAGATATTCCTTGAATTTTTCTTGGAGGGGTTCGCCCTCCATCTTCGCAACAGCCAGAAACTTAAGCATAAATTTTCGTCCACTCCACGTTTTGATTTCGCCAAAGGAGCCGGCGTCATACAATTTCGTCTGAAAGTGCTTTAAAGTTTTTAGCGCGTCTTCGCGCAGCTCTTCTGGCACAGAGTCCGCCGTGGAATTTACAAGGTCGACGATCCGTTGGGGAGCATTATCGTAATCTTTCTGAACCCGCTTGGAAGCAGCATCGTAGAGCACGGAAAGATTTCCGGCGAGGATCTCATCGCGAAACTGGGCAAACGCGTCTTCGGGCGATTCCGCCTTCCAACGCGATAGAAATGCGTCGCCCGGCTCCTCGGATGCTTGGCCACACCCGATAGAAAACAGGACAAGGCTTCCAATTAAGAAAGTGGTGAAACAGGTTTTCATCCGTCGAATCTCCAAAACTTCCAATTATTTTCCGGAGCCCCCGCTCTTTTTGTTGGAGCCTGTCGGCTCGTACCCGAGCGTATCCAAATGGGTCGCATTCGGGACAAACATTCCCAGTGTGTATTCATCCATAGCATATCCTAAGGCCCTTGCCTGCTGCAAGTCGAAGAGGGCGCGATTGAGTTGTTCTTCTTCAACGCTTAGCGTTCTGACGCCTTGCACGGGCAGAGCCACGACGTCATAGAGGATACCGATGGGAAATGTTATTGGGGAGGACAATATAAAACCAATTTGATCCGGCCAAGGCCCGCAAAAAGTGATGCTTGCGACGATCGTTGTGACTTGAAACGTGGGGTCTTGATGTACTTGCAGAACGGACCTGGCTGCATAAAGCTCTGCGAGTTCTGATTTATTTTCTTTCCTTCTTTGAAAGGCTTCAATCCTCTCGTTTACCTCATTCAATGTTACCACTCCGCCCCCCATCATGATTTTCTCTTGATCCGCTCTTAGCATGTGGCATCCCTGGAAGGCCACGAACGATAAAGCAATCACGATCGAGGAAAAGCACAGCAACAGCGATCGGTGTCCCTTCGCACTACTGCGAAACGTCAAGGCTCTCCTCCTTCACGTGCACTTCCATGTCGGACTGGAATATGCAGCCCAAACCAAAAAGCCACTTCGGCACTGAGGGATTGTCAACGCTTGCGGAATCGAGGTACCACTTGGCCTTGCTCTTGTTCTGAATCGAATACTCCGGTTCACCGAAGGTATCTCCGGTCGCGATCTTCGCCACGATTTGGCTCCCGTCCCACGTGAACTCAAAACGACGGGTCAATTGGTTTATCTCCAATTCCGTGTCGGCAGCCACGATGGTCATCGCCATGGTTACCGCGACCCCCTTGCTTCCTTCGCCGTCTTCCGGATCCAAGGGGGATTCTTCAAAGCTTGTCTGCACGGAAAAGTCCCGCAGGCGAGAAACGTCACTCGCAAAGCTGGGAGGCATGGCCTGCCGGAGATGAATGGTTTCAGATTTCGGGTCACGTTTGTACTGCTGTATCCAGAATACCACGCCCGGCTTCGCAATCAATTGGTCTTTGTTCTCGTCGAATATCGTGATGTTGTGGGCAATGAGCTTGATATGAAGCTGGATCAGATTCTCGTCGCCGGACTCGCTCACGACATTGTCGTTGAGAAGATGCGGTTCCGGGCGGGCAATTCCCTGGGGCCCACTGGAGTTGTCGTCGTGGTACACGTCCCAGCGGGCCGGGGTAAAACTGCACGCCGCCAGACCCAGAAACAAAATCGCAACGACCACCATGGGCTGCACCGAATTCCTTTGACACGTCATCGCGCCCACGCTCCGTTTGTGTCTATAGCGGTGCTTTTGCTTTAAAGGAATGAGGATGACGATCTTAAACTTCCGTGACAAGCGTGGTCAAGTACGAAATTTCCGGCGATTCGTTGCGGAAGTGGCAGCGGCTCGATTCTTTCGATGAAGGTTTTACGTCCAGGTGTATTCTTTGGCGGCGGCGCGGACGACTTCAAGGGAGTCGAGCCGGATGCTCTTGACGAAGAGTTCGACGAGCTTCGGGTCGTAGTGGGTGCCGGAACACTGCTGAATCTCGGCGAGGGCTTCCTCGACGGTCCACGCGGTGCGATAGGAGCGGTCGGAGGTCAGGGTGTCGAAGGTGTCCGCGATGGCCATGATCCGGGCGATGAGAGGGATCTCCTCGCCTTGTTTGCCGCTGGGGTAGCCGGTGCCGTCGTATTTCTCGTGATGATAGAGCACGCCGGGGAGTTCCTGATCGAGCATCCTCAAGGGCTTGAGGATCCGGAAACCGAATGCGGGGTGTTGGGCAACCAGTGCGAATTCTTCATCGGTCAGTTTGTCGGGCTTGTTGAGGATCTGGTCGGGGATGCCGATCTTTCCAATGTCGTGCAGGTGGCTGGCGTTGGCCAGGGTCTCCAGGGAGTTGGGCGGCATCATCAACTCCTTGCCCAGTCGCACGGCGTAGGCGGCGACCTTGGTGGAGTGTTCGGCGGTATATTGGTCCTTGGCCTCCACAGCCTTGACGAGAGCCTTGACGGAATCGAAGAACACGCGCTTGGCCTTTGCGGATTGGCCCACGAGTGTCACGGCCACATCGGACAGGGCATCGGTGTCTTCTCGCAGGCCGATGGTCTCTTCGTGAATATTCTCGGTCCACAGGCAGGTGGAGTTTCCGCCGCTCGCCTTTGCCTTCTGCAGCGCCGCTTTCGCCCGTTCCATCATCTGCGCTTCGCTGGAGGTGCCTTCTTCGGGGAGCGGGGCCAGGCCGATGCTCACGGTGATGGAGGCGTTTCTTCCCCCGCTGATGATCATGAATTCCTCGATGTCTTTGCGGATACGCTCGGCCATGACGTAGGCCCCTTCCATCTCCGAGGCCGTGGCAAGCGCGGCAAAGCGGTCGTTGGCAAACCGGGCCACGACGTCCACGTCGCGCACGGTGTCCTGGATCAGACGGCCCGTATTGGACAAAACCTCGTCGCCAAAGGCATGGCCGAACTCTTCGGTGATCTTGGCAAAGCCGTCGATGTCGATCAGCAGTGCGGTCAACGGAAGTTTCTGTCGGAAGGCACGATCCACCTCTCTCGAGAGAAGCTCTTGGAAGCTGCGATGGTTGTCTACGCTCGTCAGAGGGTCTTTGTCCACAAGGCCGGAAAGTTTCTCGTTTTTTTGGACCAGCTCGTTGTTCAGCTCGATTAATTGCTCATTGTTCTTTTTCAGTTCGTCATTGGCCCGCTTCAACCGCAGCAGAACGCCGACGCGCGCGGTCAGTTCGACAGGCTCAAACGGCTTGGCCATGTAATCGTCGGCGCCGAGGCTTAGCCCCTTGGCGATGTAAGCTTTTTCTGCGAATCGCCCGGTCAGAAACAGGATGGGGATGTCCTGGTAGCGTTCTTGCTCCTTGATTCTGCGGCATGTTTCGAATCCGTCGATTCCGGGGAGCATGACATCGAGAAGGATGACGTCGATCCGTTCGGTCTGGAGAGCTTCCAGGCCCTTCTCTCCGTTTTCGGCGCGGACGACTTGGTATCCGTCCAGCGACAGGATTTTAGAGAGGACCAACTGGATTCCTTTTTCGTCCTCGAAGAAGAGTACGGTGGGTTCGTTCATGGTTTTGCCTATTGGGCGTTTGTGATCGCTTACGGTTGCTCGATCGTTTTGAAATTGTTTTTCGGCTTAATGACGACCTTACGAGTAATCGCTATGGTGCGGCCGTTGACCGGATCCTTTTTTGAAAAGACGAGATCCACCACGAAGTCGTTGTTCGAGTTGACCCGAAATAAGCAGGATTGAACGTGGTTGGATAGAACCTTTGCACGTTCCGCCTGATCCGGATCGATCCAAGCCGAGTTCGGGCCAAACTCGTATCGAGAAAGTTTCCCGTCAATTACTTCGTACAGAAGAGGAAGCAGTACAGGGTCTACGGCCTGCTCCTTGTTCGGTGCGACGCCCTTTACCCGCTGGAATTGCATGCCTAAGCCGCCATCAAGGAGTGTGTAGTTATCCGGCGAATCGGTGGAGCCGGCCCCGAGATCTTCGACAAGATAGGTTAGCGTGGTTTGGTAATCCGCGAATAGAAGCAGCCGCGCGTCTGCAATCCCTTTGGCACCGACGGCGGCCCGCTGGAGATTGAA
>JAJDCN010000116.1 GCA_029260815.1 Planctomycetota bacterium | reverse complement strand
GTCGGACAACAGCCGTCGCACCTCCTCCGGCGTGATTGGCTCTCGGGTTTCCAGATGAATCGCCTCGCTGTGGGCGCGCAGGACCGGGACGCGAACGGTGGTCACTGCCACGCGAATCGTGTCGTCGTCGAAGATCTTGATCGTTTCCCGGATCATCTTCGCTTCTTCCTCGGTGTTGCCTTCCGCGTCGAAGTCGCCCCAGTCGGGGATCAGGTTCCCTGCGATGGGATGGGGGAAGAGATTGGGCACCGGTTCCTCTCCGGCCGCGATTGCCGCGTTTTGCTCTCGCAACTCGTCCATGGCCCTGCGGCCCTTGCCCGAAACCGATTGATAGGTCGCCACGACGAGGCGCCGGATGCCCACGGCCCGGTGGATCGGGGCCACCGCCGCGACCATCTGGATCGTCGAGCAGTTGGGGTTGGCGATGATTCCGCTGTGCTTCAGCGCCGCGGGTCCATTGACCTCCGGAACCACCAGGGGGATCTGCGGGTCGGTACGGAAGGCGGAGGAGTTGTCCACCACGACCGCGCCGGCTTTTACGGCGATGGGCGCGTACTCGCGGCTAATCGTTGCACCCGCAGAGAACAGGGCCAGGTCGATCCCCTCGAAGGAATCGGGCCCGAGGGTTTCCACCGGGAGGGATTGGGTGCCAAACGCAACGGTCCGCCCGGCGGACCGGGCCGAGGCCAGGGCGCGCACTGTGCCCACGGGGAAGCGTCGCTCGGCCAAGATGGCGAGCATTTCTTCCCCGACGGCTCCGGTGGCTCCGACGACGGCGACGTTGATGGTTCGATCCTGTGTCATGGCGAATCCTGTGCGTGTTGAAGCTCGGTATTGTAGCGTCCAAGCGGTAGGGGTACAAGCCCTTTCGCAGGCGGAAACAGGCGGCCCGCCCGATGTCGCTTGCGGGCGAGTCGGATTCATGATAGAATCGTTCCATATATGAGAGAGTTACTGACCCTTCGTAGGTTCTGCAGCCCGCACAAGTGGCGGATCCTGTGCGGCATCTTCTTCTTGATCCTGAACAACCTGACGGAGTTGGTTACACCCGGCATTCTTGCCTACGGGACCGCCGCCGTGGCTCTTATGTACGAGGAGGGTGTCGTCGATCGCGATACCCTTCTTGCCTACGGTGGAATCCTGGTGGGAGCGACGCTGTTGCGGGGGCTTTTGTCCTTCATTCAGCGGATGCTCATTGTGCGCACCTCCCGGACCATCGAGCGAGACATTCGCAACGAGCTGTTTACACGTCTGGCTTCCCTGTCGCCGTCGTTCTTCACCCAGGCGCATACTGGAGACCTGATCGCCCGAGCGACCAACGATCTTAACGCCGTCCGAGCAGTCCTGGGCATGGGGATCATGTACACCATCGACTCGTTCAACAAGTTCACCGGCGGCCTGATCATCCTGTTGTTTGTAGACGTAAAGGTGACGCTCCTGATGCTGCTACCGCTCCTGATCGCGCCGGTGATTACCCGGGTGTTCGGCGGAAAGATCCACAAGCGTTTTACCGATGTCCAGGAGCAATTCTCCGAACTCAACACCCGAGCCCAGGAAAATTTCGCCGGGATCCGCGTGATCAAATCCTTTGCCCAAGAGACCAACGAGATTGATCGGTTCGATCGGATGACCCGGGAATATGTGGACCGCAACATTCACATGGCCAAGCTGCGCAGTCTTCTGTTTCCGTTGGTGTCCAGCATCGCGGGGTTGGCCATTGTGATTTCGTTCACCCTGTCCGGCACGGCCGCCATCCGGGGCCTGATGACTTCCCAGGACTTTTTTATGTACGTGTTTTACGTTCCGATGTTGATGTGGCCCATGTACGTATCGGGATTTTTGACGTTGGTCTTGCAGAGCGGGGCGGCCTCCATGCGCCGGATCAATCAGCTCCTGGCCGAGGAGCCGACCATCGCCGACGCACCAGACTGCATCGAACTGGAACGTGCCGGGGGGGCGATCGAGTTCCGCGACTTCAGCTTTCGCTACGAAGAAGCCGCCGCGCCGGCAGTGGACCGGATCAACCTGAAGATCCCCGCCGGATCGACCTTGGCCATCGTCGGGCCCACTGGCTCGGGCAAGACGACCCTGGCCGCGGCGATTCCGCGCCTGTTGGAGGTGGAACCGGGGCAGGTCTTCGTGGACGGCCACGACATTACGACCATCGGCGTCCGTTCCCTACGCCGGCAGGTCGGCTACGTGCCCCAGGATACGTTTCTGTTCTCCGAAACCATCCGGGAGAATATCGCCTTTGGTTTCAACGGGGAGGCCCCGGAGCCGTCCGTAGAAGCTGCCGCACAGGTCTCGCGTTTATCTAATGACGTGGACCAAATTTCCCGCGGCTACGACGCGCGCTTGGGCGAGCGGGGCGTCAACCTGTCGGGCGGGCAAAAACAGCGGACCGCCATTTCCCGCGCAGTGATCCTGGACGCTCCGATTCTGATCCTGGACGACTGCCTGTCGGCGGTGGATACGCATACCGAAGAGGAGATCCTTAAACGAATCGCCCACGTCATGGCTCAGCGGACCAGCATTATCATTTCGCATCGGATCTCGGCGGTCAAAAACGCGGATCAGATCGTGGTGTTAAGCGAAGGTCGCATCGCCGAACAGGGCACCCACGACACCCTGTTGGCTGCCGGAGGGATCTACGCGACGATCCAGCGGAAGCAGCAATTGGAAGAAGAGTTGGAGACCCTGACATGAAGGGCCAACCACGCTCGGACGATTTCTTTGAAGATGAAGCCATGGGCAAAGCCTTCGACGCCCGGTTGATGCGCCGGCTGTTGGTCTATCTGCGTCCCCATCGCACGGCGGTCGTGCTGTCGGTGGTGGCCCTGGTTTTCGTCGCCGCGTTGCACACACTGCCAAACCGGCTGATCGGCCTGGCCTTCGACGACTTCATCCAGGAGAAGAACCTGGGCGGGCTGAAGCTTTACGCCGGCATCATGATCGTGTCGGTGCTGGTACAGTTCGTCCTGGACTATTTCCGGTCCCTCTCCATGCAGCGGGTGGGGCAGAACGTGATGTACGTGATGCGGACCCAACTGTTCTCCCACGTGCAGCGAATGTCTCTGCGGTTTTTCGATCGAAACCCGGTCGGGCGGCTCATGACACGGGTCGGAAACGACATCGAGACGCTCAACGAGTTCTTTTCCGGGCTGATCGCCAACGTGTGCATGGACATCTTCATCATCTTTGCCGTAATCGTATGGCTCTTCGCAATGAATGCACGTTTGGCGGCAATCACGCTGGCGATTCTGCCGCCGGCATTTATTTTGTCCTTCTGGTTTCGCAAGAACGCCCGGCGGTGCTACCGCAACACGCGGATGCGCTTGGCGCGGGTCAACGCCTATTTCCAGGAGAACATCTCCGGGATGCGGGTGGTGCAGATCTTCAACCGGCAGGGAAAAAACCAGGAAAAATTCGGGAAGCTCAACGACGAGCTGAAGGATGAATGGCACGAGATGGTCTTCTACTATGCGACCTTCTTCCCGTTGATGGAGTTAATTACCCAAATCAGTTCTGCCATCGTGATCGTTTACGGTGGCCTGTATCTGGTGGGACCGAAGGAGATTCAGCCGGGCGAGCTGGCCAGCTTTGTCCTGTTGACCTCCATGTTCTTCCAGCCGATTCGGGACCTAAGCAGTTGCTACAACTCCATGCAATCGGCCATGGCCTCCTCCGAGCGGGTCTTTAAGATTCTCGACAGCCCGCCGGACATCGTTCCGGTGGAGCCGGTTTCGCGGCTGGAGACGGCGATCGAACGGATCGAGTTTTGCGACGTGCATTTTTCCTATATCCCAGGCGAGGAAGTGCTCAAGGGTATTTCTTTTACTGTGGAACGGGGGCAGTCGGTCGCGGTGGTGGGGGCCACCGGAGCCGGCAAGAGCACACTGGTCAACCTGATTTGTCGTTTCTATGACGTGGATAGCGGGCGAGTCCTGGTTAACGGGATCGACGTCAAGCACTACGATCTCCAGTCCTTGCGCAGCCGGATGGCGGTGGTGCTCCAAGACGTGTTTCTGTTTTCCGGAACCGTGTCGGAAAACATCCGCCTGGGACAGGACACGATCTCCGACGAGCAGGTGCGGGATGCGGCTAGATTCGTCAACGCACACCGCTTTGTGGAGAACCTTCCGGACACCTACAACGCGAAGGTCACCGAACGCGGCACCTCCTTGTCTACCGGTCAGCGGCAACTGCTGTGCTTCGCGCGGGCCGTCGCTTTCCGCCCGGACCTGTTGATCCTGGACGAGGCGACCTCCAGCGTCGACACGGAAACCGAACACCTCATTCAGGAAGCTCTGGGCAAGCTGATGGCCAACCAGACGTCCCTGGTGATTGCCCATCGTCTGTCCACCATCCAGCGGGCCGACAAGATTATCGTGATGCATAAGGGTGAGGTGCGGGAGACCGGCACCCATCAGCAACTGCTGCGCCGCCCGGAGGGGATTTACCGAAAGCTTTACGAGCTTCAATACCAGGGGCAGCAGACGGCTGGATAATCGCGTTACACGTGGGGATGGGTCGGGGTCTTGGCCTCATCGGTTTTCGCAGGATCAGTCGGCTCGGTCGGGTGGGTGGCTGGCTTGCCGTGATGGTGGTGGCACAGGCACGATTCCAAGTGCTCCCCTTCCACGAACAGGATCGGCACGACGATATCGCTCAAGCAGCAGGGGATCAGCACGGCGAAAAAGACCGTGGCTGAGACAATGGGCAGATAATTGATCCATTCGGATCCGCCGAAAGTCGACAGGTACAGGACCGATGCCAAGGAGCTGACGATCACGTGCCCAGAGTGGGACAAGACGGTGCTTCGTTCCACCGTTCGGCGGGCGGCGATTCCGGCGAAGATGCCGAATAGCAGAAACGGCAGGACCAATTCGGCATGTTCGATGATGCAGATATGGGCGTGCAAGTGGGTGTCGTACAGCAATCCACCGATATAGGGGATGAAGAAGTCGCTGAGCGAACACAGCACGACCGACCCGAAGAGGCTGACCAAGGCCGTCTTGATCAAGCGCCGCTGATAGCCCCAAAACATGGCCGCCGTGGCCGCAGCGCTCAAAAGAATGTGCAGCGGGTGCGAAATGTGGTAGGCCGTGTCCGAGAGGTTGCCAAACCGCTCTGGGTTGCCCTGTCCCATCACCAGGGAAAATCCGGTGACCACGGCCAGTGCGAAGACCACGCTGCCGACTGAATAGGGCAGGTGAGCCTTCAACTCGCGGGAAATGATTTGACCCCTGGGTTTCACGTGCCCCTCACGGAAAGAAAAAAAGAGATTGGGAGAAATGGTATCATACCGGACCGGGCAATGCAATCGCAGCGGGGCAGAGTTCTGAGGCAAAGCCCTTGACAAACCTGCACACCGGTGGTTCAATTGAGTTTGTGCAACGCCGGTCTGGAGAGCAACATGGACACCTTATATAAGACAATTGATCCGGATCAATACTCACTCGACGATCTGAAGCCTGCGGCGGAGATTCTATCCCGTGGCGGGATCGTAGCCTTCCCCACAGAGACGGTCTACGGGTTGGGCACCGATGCCCACAACCCGGACGCCGTTTCGCGGTTGTGCCGGGTCCGCAATCGGGCCAAGGACAAGCCCTTGAGCTTGCACATCGCCGACAAGGAGGAAGTCGTCAAGTACGTGGACGAAATCCCGGATATGGCCCAACGACTGGTCGACCGATACTGGCCTGGACCCCTGACGATTGTGTTCCCCGGTAATGCGGGCCGTGGTTTCGGCTTGCGCCTGCCGGGCAACAAGATCGCCCAGGACCTCATTCGCTTGGCCGGACGACCGATCGTAGCCCCTTCGGCCAACCTATCCGGGGACCCGCCCAGTTGCGACGCGGCGGCGGTTCGAGAAACCTTCGACGGGATTATTGACATGGTAATCGACGGCGGGCCGACGGAGATCAAGCAGTCCTCTACGGTCGTGCGCGTCACGGCCAACCATTGGGAGGTCCTGCGCGAAGGGATCATTACCGGGTCCATGATTGCCAACTGCGCCTGCCGATCGATCCTGTTCGTCTGTACGGGCAACAGTTGCCGCAGCCCCATGGCCGAGGCCCTCATGAAGCGCGTGCTCGCCCAGAAACTCCGGATCGGCCCGGAGGAGCTGGAGAACCATGGGTACAAGATCCTGTCGGCCGGAACCGCGGCCCTGTCCGGATCCCGGGCGAGCCTGCCGGCAATCCAGGTCATGGCGGAGATGGATTGCAATATCGGTCAGCACCGAGCCCGTCCGGTCACTGAAGTGATGGTCGAGCGGGCCGAAGATATCTACGTGATGAACAAGCTGCACATCAACCTGTTGGAAGAATGGATGCCACAAGTGATGCACAAGGTGCACCTGTTGGATCCGCGCGGATTGGAGATCGCTGACCCGATCGGCCGATCGCCGGAATTCTACCGGGAATGCGCTCGCAAGATTGAAAACGCCGTAAAGGAGATTGTCGCAAAATATGAAAGTAGCGATCGGGAGTGACCATGCCGCATTCGAGGAGAAGGCGGCGCTGAAAAAATACCTGGAGAAGACCGGGTACGAGGTGATTGACGTGGGCGCCGATTCTGCCGAATCGACCGACTACCCCGACTATGCCAAGGCCGTGGCCAAGCACTTGATGGACGAATCCTGCGAGCGCGGGGTTCTGCTGTGCCACACGGGGATTGGCATGTCCATGACGGCCAATCGGTTCGCCGGCGTTCGAGCGGCCCTGGTCCACGACGAGTACTCTGCCAAGATGAGCCGGATGCACAATAACGCCAACGTATTGTGTTTCGGCGCGGCGAGCAACACGGTGGACGAAATGAAAAAAATGGTCGCCCTGTGGTTCAAAACCGAATTCGCCGGCGGCGAGCGCCATGTCCGCCGCGTCTCCAAGATTTCATCCGACATCTGAACGGCCCCAAAACGCAAAACGGACCCGCCCGGCGTGCGCCCGGCGGGTCCGAAAAAACTCGGGGAAATCTAAATCTTAATAGCGCGCGATTGCGGTGTCTATCGTCTGCGCCCAGGCGTCGATGCCGCCGGTCATGCTTCGCACGTTGGTAAACCCGTGCCCGATGAAGTAGGCCGCGGAGTCCATGCTGGAGATGCCGTGGTGGCACATGAAGACCAGGAGGGTGTCCTTCTCCCAGGTGTCCATGATCTCCTGCACCTTCTCCGGCGACAAGGGGATGGCCCCGTCGATGGTGGCGATCGCCTGTTCCTCCTCGGGCCGAAAGTCCAACAGCTTCATACCGTTTCCGTTGCCGAGTGCGGCGTGGACTTCTTCGGGTGAAATTTGGAGTTTCTTGTCCAGTTCGTGGCTTTCGTACAACCAGCTGACCACTTCCGGCACGTCCAGAATGTTGTGGCTTGCACAGACCTGTTCGAGCGTATCGGTCGGTTCGAAGCCGCAGCTGCTGCACCCGCCGACGTGATATTTTTGAAACAAGGCCCGTCGGGCTCCGGGGATCTTATCCTCGATTTCTTGCATCTGGGTTTGGGGTGTTACGATAAACTCCGACATGGGTTCATTCTCCTTCTGATTTATTTGTGCTTTGTTTCTTCTTGTGTCCCGACGTTGGAATGAGGGGCGTCGTCGCTGTTGAGGGCGGCCAGCCTCTTTTCCATGAGCTGCAACGGCTTCAGGTCGCCGCGACGGCCGGCCACCGCGATTCCCTGAGTGTAGGTAACCAAAGCCGCTTCCACTTCGCCGAGGGCTTCTTGGGCCTGACCCAGCAGGGGATAGGCGGCGGAATAGTCTTCCTGTACGCGCACGACGGTCGAAAGGTGGTCCCGGGCCTGTTCATATTCTTCCTCCTCCAGATACAGCTTCCCGAGGCTGAAGTTGGCGACGGCGTCTTCTGCGTCGATCTTGAGGACTTCCAAGAACGTTTCTCGTCGCGGACCGGGCGCCGCGTTGGGTTCCGGCGGGGCGCCTGCGGCCTCCGGCTCGATCGTGGTGGAGGAGCCGACCATGCCGGTCTCCTTGTTGCGCCGGAGTTCTTCTCTCCAGCCCAGGATCCGGGCCTTGGCCTGCTCGGCCTCGGCCTCCTCGATCATGCCGCCTTTTTTGTTGTAAAAGACCGACAGGTTCACGTGAGCCATCAAATGGTCTGGGTTGATTTCGGCCAGAGTCAGAGTCACGGCGATGGCCTCGTCGATCCGACCGCGGCGGCCGAGGATGACACCGAGCGCTTCGTGGGCATCTTCATAGAGAGGGTTCACTTCGATGGCACGGCGCATTTGGTGCTCCGCATCGTCGAGCTGATCTTCCTGGAAGAGCTCCAGGCCCTTTTCGTACAAGGCTTGAGCGTCGGTTCGCATGCAATCAGTCCTCGAGGTTCAGGATCTTTTTTCCTTCCGGCGAGATCAGGTGCGGTCCCCACGGCGGATCCCATACCACGTTGACGTTCACCGCCTCGACGCCCAGGTCGCCCACGACGCGGCCGCGAATATCCTCAGGCAGGGATTGTGCGGCCGGGCAGGCCTGGGAGGTGAGGGACATCTCGATGTTAATCGTGTCGTCGTCGGGAATCTCGATCTTGTAGATCAGCCCCAGGTCGTAGATGTTGACCGGGATCTCCGGGTCGAAGACCTTCTTGACGACCTCGACGACTTGTTCTTCGGTTGGCATAGCTCACTCCTGATAGAGAATCGATGGTCTATTTTATATCCGGAACAAACGGCAATGCGGATACGGTGGCGTTCACGCGCGTGCCGTTGACTTCAATTTCAAGTTGTTGGCCCGTCTCGGCAAGCTTCTGTTTTACGTATCCCAAGGCGATGGGCCGCCCGAGGCTGGCCGAATAGACCGCGCTGGTCACGCGACCCACTGCGTCGTCGGTTTCGGGAGATCGGACCGGCGCATCGGCTTGCGGTACCGACGACTCGGACTCCAGGACCAGGCCGACCAAAAGCCGGTTGACCTGGCCATAGGTCTTGATCCGTGCGACAATCTCCTGACCCAGGTAACAACCTTTGTCGTAGCACAACATCTCTTCGCGTCCCAGCTCCGGCAGCAGGTTCTGCTCGGTCACGTCGACACCGTACTTCGGCAGACCTGCTTCCACGCGGAGGACTTCGGCCGTCTCCTGGCCGTAACGCACCAAACCGAGCGATTGACCTGCATCGATCAGTGCGGCGCGGACCGCTTCGGCGTCTTCGGTCGCGACCAACAGCAGAACGCCAGGCCCGCCGGTCAGGCTTTCGTGCACAACGCGCACGGCGACAGAACTAATCCGGGCCTCGAACACTGTATGGGGAGCCAACTGCTGCGTTGTTATTTTTAGCTGTTTCAGCAGCGGCTCCTTTTTTAAACCCTGGACGGCCAGGAGAGCATAGCGGTCTGTCGCGTCGGTCATGGCGATCTTTTCCGCGAAATGCACGCTCTCCAGTCTTTCCAAGGTGGTAGAAACCAATGTTTTTTGTAGCAGGGCAAAATAGGCATTGCCCCATCGGTAGAACAGCATGTCCGCATAGACTTTGGCTTTTCGGTCCAGCAGCGCAAGCCGGTGGCCGGCTCCGTCCGCCAGTTTTTGAATGTTTTGGGAGAGCTGGCCGTGGAGGAACTTCGCCGCGTCTTCGCCCTCAAACGCGAGGACGCCCCAGTCGGTCAGCTCCGTCCAGCCAACGTTCCGGCGAACCTGGACAGAACGCTCTTGTTCCGTCTGGGAGGTCACCCGCCCGCCTCCTGATTTTCCGTGTATTCTTCGATCCATGCTGCCTGGATTGCCTCGAGGATCTGTTCGTTGGAACGTTTGGGGTCGTCGTCGAAGCCTTCCAGTTCCATGACCCATTTGTGCAGATCGGTAAAGCGCACCGTCTGCGGCTCAATCTCCGGGTGAGCTTCGGCCAACTGAAACCCGATCTCTTCAACCTCCGTCCATTGCATGATGGAATACTCCTTGCTACGGCTTGTGTTCGTTTTTTACTGCCGCCCGTTCCGGTTCGTGGACGGTGAACTGGGGAATGCGGACCGATACGTCGCCGCGGACGACCGCCTGGCAACCCAGGCGGGAGTTGAGCGTAAGCCCCGCGGCCAGGTCTAACTGGTCGGCCTCCGCGTCTTCCATTTCCGACAGGTTCTCCTGTCCTTCGGTGACAATCACGTGGCAGGTGGAGCAGGCGCAACTGCCGCCGCAGGCGTGCTCCAGATCGATGCCGTGGGCCAGCGCGATGTCCAGGATGGAGCCGGGCTCCCCGTGGTCGCCCAGAGGAAACTCCTTGGGGTCGACCTCCAGGGTCTTGTCCAGGTTCTCGAATCGAATCTTGATCGTCATTTTTTATTTCCCTTCCGCAAATTCATCTTCCACCTCGGAGAGCGCCCGGTCGACCACCACGGATCGGACCGCATCGGTCATCTGGATCTCCGCCAAGTGTCGGGTGGTCAGGTCGGCGTGTTCGATTGCCTTGTTCAGGGCGGTCACGTTTTCGCCCTTCATGGCGCGGGTCAGTCGCTCGGTGGCCTGGTCGATGGTTTCTCTTTCACTCGCGTCCAGTTTGTGACCAGCTACCGCAAGAGATTTTTCGATCGCCTGTAAAATGGTCTGCGCCTCGTTGCGGCGATCCACTAGCATGCGGGTGTTCAAATCCTCCTCAGCGTGGTCGTAAGAAGCCTGGATCATCCCCTCCACCTGCTCGTCGGTCAGGCCGTAGGACGGCTTTACTTCGATGCCGGCTTCCTTTCCACTGTGCTCGTCGTGGGCTTTTACCTGCAGAATCCCGTTGGCATCCAACAAGAAGGTTACGACCACGCGGGACATACCGGCGGGTTTGGGATCCACGCCGGTCAACTCGAAGCGCGCCAAGGAACGGCAATCAGACGCCAGCTCGCGCTCACCCTGCAGTACATGGACCAGAAACTTCGTCTGGCCCTCTACCGCGTTGGTAAACGTGTGGCTGGCACTCACCGGGATGCTGGTGTTGCGCGGGACCAACCGGTCGAAGGCACCGCCGAAGGTCTCGATCCCCATGGATAGGGGCGTCACGTCGATCAGGAGCATGTCTTTGATTTCGCCGGCCAGGATCTGCGCCTGCACCGCGGCGCCCATGGCGACTACGTGGTCCGGGTTGAGTTCCGCGCGGGGCTGCATGCCGAAGAAGGCTTCGACCTTTTCCCGCACCAACGGAACACGGGTGGAACCGCCCACGATGATCACCTCGTCAATCTGTTTCACGCTCAGGTCGCTGTCGGCCAGGGCGTTCTTGCAGGGGACCAGTGTCCGTTCTACCAATGCATCGATCAGCCCGTTGAACCGGTCGCGCGTGATTGTATGTTCCAAAGCCCCGGCGCCGTCGGGCAGCTCGATGCGGATTGTCGCCTCCGTGGCCTCGGACAGGTGTCGCTTGGCCTGTTCCGCTTGGCCCAGGGCTTGGGCCATCAGGTTGGGGGTGGGGGTGTCTACATCCAGTTCGCGCAGCAGATGCTCGGCCAACGCGCGATCCAGGTCGTCCCCGCCCAGGTGCGTGTCGCCGTTGGTGGCCAAGACTTCGAAGATGCCGTCTTTGAGTTTCAGGATGGAGACGTCAAAGGTGCCGCCGCCCAAGTCGTAGACGGCGATAGTGCCTTCCTTGTTTTTGTGTAGCCCGTAGGCCAGTGCCGCAGCGGTGGGCTCGTTGACGATGCGCAGCACCTCCAGCCCCGCGATCCGTCCGGCGTCGCGGGTGGCTTGGCGCTCGGAATCGTTGAAGTAGGCCGGGACCGTGATGACCGCGCGGGTGACGGGCTCGCCCAAACGAGCTTCCGCCTGCGCCTTGACGGTCTGCAGGATCTTTGCGGAGATCTCCGGCGGGCTGAGCTTTTGGTCGCCGAGCATGACGTAGGCCATGCCCGCGTCTTCGGCCAGCACCGGGTAGGCGACCTCTTGGGCGATTCGGCGAGCGAGTTCGCCACCTTTGCCCATAAGCCGCTTGATGGAATTGATGGTGGTTGACGGGTGAGTCACTCGTCGGCGACGGGCTGCGTCGCCGACGAGGACTTCCCCGGAATCATCGAGAGAGAGTACCGACGGCAGGAGGCTATCCCCGTCGGAGGTCGTAAGAATATACGCTTCGCCGTCCCGGCAGGCCGCGACTAGGCTGTAGGTGGTTCCCAGGTCGATACCGACGATGGGGGAGTCTTTCTGGGTTGCGAGTAGATCCTTATACATCGGGTTGGTTCAGTGCTCCGTCGAGAGTTTTGAGTGTTCGTGCCAGGTAGTTGCGTGTATTTATTAGCTCTTGTAGTTTCAACGCCAAACTGGCGCGCTCGTCGGGATTGCGGTCCCAGACTTCAAAGAGCGCTTCGATCTGGTCGAGTATTTCTTTTTCGCGTTCCTGCAGCTCTTGTTGCATCCAGCCCAAGTTGCCTTCCGCCTGGGTTCGGGCTTTGGGCTCCTGGATGCCTTTGAGCTCTTCGATCCCTTCCTGCAA
>JAJDCN010000115.1 GCA_029260815.1 Planctomycetota bacterium | reverse complement strand
ACGATGGGAGTGAAATGCTGTGCCGGGATATCGTCGTGAAGCCAACTCCAAGGAACGTCGTGCTTGCAGTCGTTGTAGCAATAGTTGCCTATAATCTCTTTTTCCCTAAAATCTATATATGCGGGCCAAGATCGGCTGAAGAAGCCGCGCGCCTTGAGGAGGAAGCTGCGCGGTATTATGCGGAAGAAGCCGCGGGCAATAATAGATTTGATAATCTACTTAAGCAGCGCGATGCGCGAGAACCAGTTCTCAACGTAACACACGTTATTTGGCATGGAACAACTGTAAACTCGAGCATGTATGTTCATATTACAAACAACGGAGACCAGTCCGTCTGGTCATATGACAAGGAATTGAGAGAATTATTATATGGAGCAGGCCCGGCCCCAGACATAGACGTACGGCTGTACGATGCGTCTGGCGATCTCGTTGGTTCTGGTGGCGGTGACCTGCCGGATATAGCCCAGGGCAAGTCAGGTGTCGTTGTATTATCGTGCTTCCACGGAAACGGGAAAGTAACAAGAGTCGAGATTGAATCTCGAGGGCTAATGAGGGAATATCGTGGATTGGTAAGCCCTTCGGGCATAGTGGAACCCGTCTCCGAATCCACATCCCGAGACAAGAGAGAGTCGGCTTTCCCTGCCCCTAGGCACGTACAAGCACGTGAACCTATGCCGAGTGTCGATCCAAGATCGAGTGAATTCTAAGCAGCCACAGAGCGTGCCTGCATGCCATCTCTAGGAGCACTCCACAGCCCTAAGGCTTCTGAGCCGTCTCGATCATTGCCATGATCCCCACTCGAATCGCCTCCGGTAGATCGTTCCAAGCCTCCATCACCACCGCTGAATCACCAATTCAAGCTGAAACCCTTGATGTTCCCATGTCTCCAGACAATGATCATGTTGTAACCCGGAACAAACAATCCCCCAAAATACCCCATTCCGGAACCAGTGGGAGCACAATAGGAGCACAACGGTCTCGTGGCGAAAGCGCGCCGAGTCCTGATCGTTACATCCGGCAGGTAGAAACCTGGAACAATCTGCCACGCCCCATCCTCGACGCGATCAAGATCCTACTCGAATCCACGCGGGGGACCAAGACATGACCTTTGTTGTATCCGCTCTCCCCCACTGACGCACAGGGAGCCCGAAGGGGTGCCATCTGATTGCGTCCTGTGGCATCGTCGTGCGACCGAGCGGGTCCTTCTTAGAGCAAAAGCGAAGGTCATGGCAGAGGGAACAGTCGCATAAATAGACTGACTTACTTTTACGGTCTGTTTCCCCTGGAGATATGGCTGAGCTCGTTTTAATGAACCTGAAACTGCCAAGACTGTTAATGGAGTGAGCATTTAGGAACAGATAAATGGAAACCGGCATTCAACCTCGAAAGGTGTTGATCTTTCTGTTGTTGCTTTTCATACTGGCAACACAGTGTTCTCATACGGCCTCTTTAGACACGAGGTTCTCATGAAATCCATATGGGCAACATTTCTTCTGGGCGTGGCTGTGGGGATCGGTGGAACCCTGTGGTGGAAAGAGCAAGAGCCGAACAAGGAGCAAGCCTCGGCCTCTCACGAAGAGCAACAGCCCAAAGGCGGAGGCGGGCCTAATCCAGGCCACGTTGTTCAGGCCCCTTCTCTGGAAGATGAAAAGAAAAGAGCAAGCGCCCAGTTTGATGCACCCAAACCGCCGGAGAGTCCATCTTCTCGGTCTACTCTGGAAAAGCTGAGCTTAGAAGAGCTGGAGTGGCTGGTCTGGGAGATCAAGGCCACGAGTACCGTCCGTGATTCTCCCTCACCCGAAAACAACGTGGCGGGTATGCCAATAACGAAAGGGCAATGGCCCGAGGATATCTCAGAGGAGAACAAGCGCAAGGTCTTGGTAGCCTCTCTCAAGAGCGAGTTGGCGCATGCCAAGTCCATTCAGCCCAAAGCCAACCCTGCTGGGACACCGCAGATTCCAAAGCTTAATGCTCCTCCAGGCATGCAGGTGACTGAGTTTAGCGGCAAGGAAACTCCGTTTGAGTTTAAGGCTCTGCACGTTTGGATTCACGATCAGAACGGGTGGGTCCCCAAGCGGAAGGGTATCAAAGCCCTGAAGAAGCGCGGGGATCTGCGCAGCGCGTTGTTGCTCAAACTCGTGGCCGAAAACCCAACGGCCCACCCCATGCGTCGGGTCCGCGCGATCCGAGCCCTTGTGGCGGTCGCGGGCGACGAATACGATGCCCCCGCTTTCGTGGGGCGGGTGCGGATGTATAAAGAACCTCTTCCATCAGAGCTCGTAAAAACATTCGTTCGTCAATCGCTGGAGGAATTGAGTCACAACCCCAAGACTCCTAAGCGCATCGCAGCGGTTGCGCAAGAAGAACTCGATAAACTTCTTCTAAAGAGGAAAGGCCCATGAAGACGCGAAGTGGGAATAACCGTATACGGTTTGCATTGCTGATATTCGTGATCACCTGCGGCCATGAATCGCCTACGCATGCCCAAGAGCCGATCCGGCAGCCTGAAGCAAGCAACCCATCGGAACCGAGTGACCCGCTCAAGGATGCCCAACGGCAATACGTGAATAAATTGAAAAGCCTGTCCCAGCGCCTGCTGGAGCACCGTGACAAGGACAAGCCCCTGAATACGACACTTCAGCAACTGGAGGAGCACCTGGCCAAAGCCTCGGATGTGTTCCCGAAGGCAAAGAGCCGGATCCTAAGAGTTCAGGATCCAGAAGTCACCGAGCCAATGAAGGTGCTGGTGGAATGCATCGACAAAATCCGCGCGTTGTACCCGGACAAATCCAAGACCGAGATCGACAAATTGGTCTTTGCCGCCGCTGAGGGCATGATGAAATCCCTGGATCCTTATAGCCGATTCCTCGACGAGTCTGGACTTGCCCAATACCAGCAAGAAGTCGCCACAACCTACACGGGCATTGGCCTCTATTCCAGCCACGTCGGCGAATATCCTACGGCCTATGCCTTCCTCTACGAAGGGCCTGCTTTTGCCGCGGGGATGCGCACCCACGACCGTATCGTCGCCATCGCGGGTGTCGATACGAAAGGCTACACCGCCGAGCAGCTGGGCAAGCTAACGCTGGGAGAGCCAGGAACGAAAGTCCAGGTCTCGGTCCTACGCGCCGGATGGGAGAAACCAAGAGCGTTTGAGATCACCCGGAGGGCGATGGAAGCCAAGGCTGTGGAGTTCGAGGCCATGCCTGGCGGCATCGGGTATATTCGCATCCGGCACTTCGGCAGTTCAGCGTTGGTGAAGGAATTAGACGTCGCGCTCAACCAGCTTGACCAGAACGATGCTCTGTTTGGTCTCATTCTCGATCTTCGCGGTAACCCTGGAGGCGACGCCGATCTGTGCGCCCAAGCCGTATCGCGTTTTCTGGACGGTCAGAAAATCGTAGCTGTCGGCAAAACCCGGGGCCGAATAAGAAACAAAGTCATGACGCGAGTCATGTGCCCCAAATGGCTCGAATGCCCCATGGTCGTGTTGGTAGACGGCCGCTCGGCCAGTGCCGCCGAGATGTTTTCTGGAGCCCTCAAGAGCCATGGTCGTGCCGTGATCCTCGGCGAAAAGACCTTCGGTAAAGGCGTCGGCCAATCCCAGGTCCCGCTCACTAGCGGAGGAGGACAGTATCGCCTCTACATGAGCACCGTACAGTACAATCTACCCAAGAGCGGTTCGTTTCAGGGCGTCGGTGTCGAGCCCCATATTGTGGTTCCATCGGCCAAGCCTGATCCGGATCAACTTGCTCAGATTGAGCGCTTAAAGACGACAAACGCCTTCATGCGCTACGACGCGAAGTGGTATCAAGGCCACAAGCAGCGATTCAAAGAACTGGTCATACATGACCACAACGACCCCTCCCGGTATCCCGGCTTCGATGCGCTCCACGAAGAAATTGGATCAATCTACAACCGAGATCTGCTCCGCGATGCCTTGCGCCAGTACCTGCGCGGAAGGCTCGCAGATGACCGCCGAGCCCACTACCTCGCTGACGTCCAACAAGACGAACAACTCCAACGCGCAGTCTACGAGCTGGCGGACAAGATCTACATCGAGCTTAAGATGTTTCCGGCATACACCGCACTAGCGAAGAAGTTTCTGTGAAAGGATTCCTGAACATTCTCATAAGCCAATTGCGATTTCCATTATATATAAAACAAGCGTAAGTGGCCGTAAAGAACTAGTTTAGAAAAGATACACAAAAAAGGGTCAAATAAGTCGAAAAATAATGTTGACGCCGGCGCGCGTGTTCTTCATAGTGCGTGCTGAATCGTCTTTAAATGGTCTTTATACAGATCAGCAAAGAACGGATCGAAATGGCTTATCCCGTGGAAAGGTTGCAAGCCACTCTCAACGAAGCATTCGCTTCGCGCCATGCCTACCGCCGACCGGAGGCGTTTTGTCCTCGGTGGCGCATTCTGATTCAAACAGATTCTCTTGAAACTTCTAACTTGTGGATTCCACGTGGAGGTCGCTCGTGATGTCCAAGGGATTGGTGATTTTTTTGTGTGTCAGTTTTCTGGTGTTGGGAATGGGCCTGTCGGCGTTCGTGTTGAGGCCCGACGTTGGAGAGTCACCGGCTACTTCAACGAAGGAAGGTGAAGCGCCGGGAGAGCTGGGCTCCGGGTCTCCGTCCTCGGTCGACGATTTTATCCCCACCCAATCGAATCCGAAGAACCCGGAAGAACATCAGCGCCTGTTCAACAAGGCGGTGTTGCATCTGGACGACAAACACTACGATCGAGCCATCAATGTCCTCAAAGAGGCGATCGAAGCCCACGACGGCCACGCGTTGACCTACCAATTACTCGGCAGTGCGTACGAAGCGCGACGCCAGTACGTCTCGGCCATCGGCGCCTTCCAGCGAGCCGTCGAGTTGGCCCCGCGCGAGGCCAAGGCGCACATGGGGCTGGGGGTCAGCTACTTGCGGGTAGAGCAGCATCCGAAGGCCATCGAACACTTATCGAAAGCGGTGCGTCTGGATCCGGGCCTGGATGAGG
>JAJDCN010000114.1 GCA_029260815.1 Planctomycetota bacterium | reverse complement strand
TGGTGCACGGGGCACAGCCGAGTGAGCGATAACCTTCTTTATACAATGGGTTTACGTCCGCCCCGTAGAGGGCGAGATATTGCCAGATTTCCCGTTCGTGCCAGATGAGGACGGGGTTGAGCTTGGTGAGGCCTACGTCGCGCTCTTCGATCTCCTGGAACTCTGTGCGGGTGCGGCCTTCGGTGCAGCGCAGGCCGGTGATCCAGCATGTAACCTCCATCTGCTCAATGGCTTGCCGCGTGGGCTGGACCTTGAGACGGTCGCAGCAAGCGTCCGGATCAGTTAGGTATTCGCGGTCAGGAGTGGGGCCTTCGTGCTTGAAAACGCGCAGCTCTGGCTGCTTTAAGACCTGCTCATTCATGAACTTAACCGTCTCCGGGGGCTTGTATTTGGTGGTGACGATGAAGCCGCGGATGTTGGCGCTGACCTGCTTGGCCAGGTGCCAGACGACCAGGGAGTCCTTGCCCAGGGAGTTGGCCACCACCAGGCCCGAGCCGTAAGTCTCGTATGCGTCTCGGATTAGATTTAGCGAACGGTCGACTTTCTGCCCGAAGTGCAGGCCGTCGACGAGGCTTTTGATATCTTCCTTCTCAGGTGCGAGTGCCATGGGGTTCCTTCTTAAACGCTTATTTTTAAGGGGCCTAGCCCCTTGGTAAGTAATTTAGATAAAGATTACTATCTATAGTTGGGGGCGTCAAGGAATTTCTGCAAATTTCTTGGTAAATGGGCGCCTGCAGCAATATGATGACCGAAACCACCCGTCCAGGCCGCTAAACTTGGGAAAGGGGATTTTTCGAATGTCCACCGCAAAGCTCACGCTAATACTCGCGGTCCTGGTCGTCGTCTTCGCCGGTTCCTACGCCTTGATCCGGGCGACCGACCAACAGGGCCCTGCCAATGGGACCGAGCAGGAACTCCAAGCCAAAGTCCAACGGCAAGCCAAAGAGATTTCCGATTGGGAATCCCGCTTCTCCGCGCTCAATAGTGAAAGGAATCATCTCAATGTGCAAGTCACATCCTTAAGCGCAAGAGTTCCCCCGGAGGTGAAGCCCTTAACACCCGAAGAGCTTGCACAACACGTGTCCGAACTCAAAGCGCGTTTGGACAAGGCGATGACAGAGGGAGATCCATCTGCGTTTCTAAGTACGGTAGAAGCCTTTTTGCAATTGGACGAAGCGGCCTATCCCCAGATGGCGATGATCGTAAAGGACTTGGCCGAAAATCCCGAGAAATTTGGAGAGTTATTCGAGGGTGGTAAGCGTCGTTTTCGTCGAATGTATCAGTACAGACTTATGGCGTTGTCGGCTTCCCCGAAGACGTTAAAGTTTGCGATGTTTCTGGCCAAGAGCCAAGAGCTTCCTCCGAAGTTTCGTGCGAATATGGTTGAAGGCCTTCCGTTCATGGGCATGGACAACCCGGCCGCGGTCGAATTGCTCAAAGACCTTGCCCAGAACGATCCGGAAGAGCGCGTCGCGCGCGAGGCGGTCGAGGCCTTGGGTGATTTCCAGGATGTGCAATACCTGTCCTTCTTCAGGGGAATATTGGAAGATCCAACAACGCCCGCGCGCGTGCGCCAAAAGGCTTTGCGAGCGATTGGGCAAATCGAAGACGACGCGGCAGTCGCGATACTGCAGCAATACGCGAACGGAGAGGATGCAGAGCTGAAGCGGACGGCGCAAAACTACCTGCCGGATTATAGTGACTCGGAGATCGCGCGCGCTGAGGCCAAAGCCGCCAGAAGTGCCGAGGCGAAGCAGCGGGCGGTCTGGAAGATTGAATCCGATGCGCAATCCTCCATGTCCGAATATAGAAACCTGGTGGAGGACGCGCGCATGCGGGAGACACTTGTCGAACTGGCCACGACGGATGCCGACCCGGCTCGGCGCTTGGCGGCATTCGGTCTCTTGCAATATTTGCCGGCGGAGGTTGCGGTGCCCGCCATCGTAAGCGGCATGCAGGGCCAAACGGAGAGCGTCCGGCGCGCCGGTGTCGTGGCGCTGGGCGAAAGCTTGTCGTTCACGCCCGAATCCATCGCAGTGTTGAGGGGGATTGCCCAGAACGATCCGGACGAGGTCACGCGCCAATTGGCGGACCGATACCTTCAAAGTGTGCGGGAGGAGTAAATGCTGTCGAACTCAAAATTCACGGCCTTGCTGATGATTGCAGTCGTTGTCTTGGCCGGTTGCGTTTATTTTCTCCAAGCGCCCGCCGCCCGCCGTGACGAAGCCAACACAAAGCTTGAGGCCGCCGTTGCGGCTCTCGAATCCAAGCTGAAAAAATGGGAAGACCGCGACGACAAAGTTGAGCGCGAACTGGAAAGCTTCGTGCCCCCAAGCGAGTACTTGCCCCCGACCGACAAGGCGTTGGGGTCGGAGTTGCCAGCCGCGTCTGACGTGAACAGCTTAAGCGAAGCGGCCCAGGAGGCCCAGGCGCTCAAAGCGGATTTCTTTGAAGCGATTGACAACAAGGACCCCAAAGAATTGTACGAGATCGCCAGCGCCTTAGTGGC
>JAJDCN010000113.1 GCA_029260815.1 Planctomycetota bacterium | reverse complement strand
AAATCGCCTTTCTCAAAGGCCTTGGTACCGGCACGCAAATATCCCCGTTGCGAACTCGATCTTCGAGTTGATGGAGGACTCGACATCAACGAGGTCTCCAGCCCTCCGCTGGCCCTCTGCGGAGGCAGATTCTCTGCGGGTTCCGACGTACGGGCAACGGTGCCTTCTGAGCCCGGTCGCGACGCGGCGGCCGTCTCCGAAAAATGAGTCGGCCGGCTCGGGAGGGCGCTTGCAAAGGTGTCGGCCTTTTCCAGATACCCCTGACCATAGGTAAATTCTGCCTCGGCTTCTTCCAAACCATATTTCTCGACCTTCTTGAACAGCCCGGTGAAGGATTCGGTCCCGCCGGGCTCGACCTCGTGCGGGACATAGACCGCCACGCGAGCGTAGGCCACCGGAGCATCGGGCCGAGGCAACGCAAACGAGTAGGTTCCCCCCTCGCGCAAGAAGGCCTGTCCGCGCAGGACGTAGGCGATTTCCAGCGGAAAGCTCACCATCCCGACGAGCGATTCAACCGATTTTTTCATCGGCACCAGTAGCTCTCCCTTGCTACCGCGCACGGGATTGGCTTTTTCTTCGGACACCCGCACGGAAAGGAGCGTTGCTTCGCTCGGAAGTTGAAAGCCGAGAAACTGCCTGCGGGCATTTCGAACGGTCAGGGCCGCCGCGACCATGACGTTGCCGTCGGGACGAAAGATAAGCGTGTAGGCCGCATCGTCCACAATGGTTTCCGCCGCTTCGAATGCAGCCACGGAGAGCGCCTCGACGCCGATCCGCCAGTCGCCGCGCCGCAGGCGATAGGCCATGACCGGAGGCCGTGCGACGAGGCCCCGCACTTCGCCCGAGATCTCTGTGAGATCGACCGCTTCGGCGGCGCGGACCGCGGTTTCTATAAGTTCCGTCGAGGTTCCGCCAGCCAGGACCACCTCTCCCCCGGTCCGTGTCGCTCCGGCGATCGAGGGCCCGGTGATAGCGATCGGCTTTCCTTTTGGGACTCGCCGGGCGTAGGTGACGTTCAGCAGCGTTGTGCCGGTGATCCGGCCCTTGAGTCGCACGCGGCGATCCGCATACCGATCCACGTCGGGACCTGAGACCGCGACTCGGTCGGCGCCCGGCGGCAGCCGAAGAGATAGGGTGTCGGTGGCCCCGCCGGAGAGGGTGACCGCCAATTGAGCCTTGATCTCAGCGAGGCTGGTACCCATCTCCACGCCCAGGATCGTTCTGGTTTCAATGCGGGGCGATCGATCGCGCTGCGCGCGAGCGGGTTGCCACCGAATGGAGAGCGCGTTGCCAGATACCAGCCCGACGGTACCGTGGGTACCGGCTTTTGCGTTTCCGACCAGCCGGCGGGCGGCTCCGGAAACGTCCATGTCCACCGCAACTTCGGAGTCCACAGAAACCGTCGTCTGCGCAGTTTTCGGGCGAGGCATCTTCACAGCAGACAAGACCCCGGTTCGTTTCGGATTGATGGCGGCTTCGGCGGTGATCTCGAACCGCCCCGTGGACTTCGGCTCGAAAACAAGCCATCCGTCTTCTACGCGGAGTTGAGCGGGTTTGCCGTTGACCTGGATCTTTTCCCATGCGTGTGCGGCCGGGAAAATCCGAATGGGTGCCAGGTTTTTCGTCTCCAACACTTGGCAGCGGTAACGGACCCGTAAGGTTATGGGGTCCGCGATCCCCAGGATTTGGTAGTGCAGGTGGAGAGGGAGGACTCCTGCCGGTGCGGACGACCGGGCCGGCTTTTCTCCAAGAACCGTTTCGATTACGAATTGGCGATAGAGTTTCAGCGGGACCTCAACGCGCGTCCCGGGCCATTCGCCCACGCGCTCGAGAATCTCACGGGGCAAGCGCGGGTCGCGGTCCTGACTGGCCGCAGCGATGGGCAGCAGGAACAACAGAAGTGCAAGGGTGCTGAAGCGAAGAACAGATCGGGCCCACGGCACAGCATGTACTCCCAGACGATTGGCGAAGCGGTCTAAAATAAACTTCTGCCAAGAGTTTTATTGTAGGGCACCAGCGACCCATGGATCAAGAAAAATGTTGAGCCGCGTCCTTGTGCAAAAAATCTGGCCTGCTCCATGGCCTTGTCGGTGGGCCAATGCCAGTTGTTGCAAAGCCGCTCAACCAGCTTTAGCGCACGATCACGATGTAGTCGGCACCTGAAGCCGGCGAAAATCCTTTCCCCAGCCAGATCCGGTGCGGTCACCGCTGATCTCGATTTTGACCTTCTGGTTCTAATGGATGGACGCACGTACACATCAAGTTAGACGCACGAGCCAGCGAATGGTTCCCAAAAATTGTATCTCCCGTAAGGTTTCCGATAAACGGCAGAGGGCTCCAGAGGGCTCAATCAGGAAAAAGACAGAGCACTGTTTGCAGCAAACGCAGGGCTCTAAAGCTTTATGAAGAAATATGTTCCAGCGATTTTCAGACGACCTGAAGAAGCCTCATTCCTTGGCGTTTGTAGGCTCGATAGTAACCCGCGGTACCAAAGCCTGGTAACCGTTGATTCGTACTATTCATGTTTACAGGTGACGCATAGAATCTTGCATTGTATGATGTTCCCACGATTCTCTGCATTGGGGGATGTATGAGCAAAACCTTACGGCACTCCTTGGACGTTAGGGAGTCATCGGGGCAATGACAGGACGCGTGTCATGGTGAAAGCAGGCTTTCAGAACCAATATTGCGCGAATCACCCGGATCGAGCAGGGTCTGCATTGTGCATGACCTGTCGCAAGATTGTCTGTCAGGAATGCGCGACGCAGTGGGACGGAATCAATTACTGCGTGGCGTGTCTTGCCTTACGTCGTGACGCTTCACGCGAGTCCTCCACTGCGCTACAGTGGGTGCTTTGGGCAGCGGTGGTCTTGGGCCTCTTTTTCGTTGCAAGTCATTTGATCGTGTGGACCGGCGTCAACTTCGCGAGGATGTTTTGAACTACAGGGGACTTAGCACAACAAATATCCTCAACGATACAGGTGAATTGGTTTCTACAGTTACGGCTCCGTGGCTCGGTGTTTTATGGTTAACAGCTCTTCCTCTCCGGTTTCTCCAAGTTCACTTCGTGAACCAGTTGCTTCTTTTGGGACCATCCGCTCGCGATTATGGTCAATACCTTGAGGGGCTCGTGCTTGGTATTTTGCTTGCCTATCTTCTTGCCCTTTACGGCCGAGCCGTATTCATTCGTGCTTGTAACCTTCGGCTGCGTTCCGTATCGCTTCGGCCAAGCGCCATCTGGAGGGTGCCCCTTGCCCAGGCGGCAACTTATCTATACACATCTTTAATCACACTGGTGCTCTTCTACAGCTTTGCCTTGACTTTTTTGGCCATCCCCATGGTGCTTGTACTGATCGGGCTGTCGGCAGCGACTTATCCCTTCAATGAACGACTGGATTTGATCCGCCCATTCAAGGAGATCTGGCAATCACTTACGCAGCTTAAAATTCTTCTAGCGGTGTCCTTTGTCTTCAGTGTTGCTCTGCTGCTTGCTTTTGTCAATCTAAACGCTGCCTTTCAATTTTCCTTGGGATTGGTAAGTGAAGTTGCCGGCCTGGACATGCCGGCGTGGGAAAGAATCTTCAGCGGAAATCATTTCAAACTGCTAGTTTTCGCGGGTGCTTGCATGGCCGTCGAGCCGTTCTGGTTGGCTGCAAATGTTGTCTATATCCGCAAATTAAAAGCCAAGCACAGCGGAGAAGACATGCGCTTGTGGTTTGATCTCATTCATGCCGGGAGAGCGTCGTGAGAGTCCTTGCCACTCTTCTTGTTTTGATAGGACTCTTCTGCATGGCGGGTCGTGCCCATGCGCAAGATCTGTCAGTAAACACATACCGTCAAAAACTAATTGTGATTCGACAGTCTGTGGAGCGTGGGCAATTAAGCACCGCGCGCCAACAGGCCGCTGCTCTTTTGAAAGACCGTGTTCGATATGGAGATGCCTTTGTTGCCACCGATGGTACGCTGTTACAGCGATTCGCCGAAGAACCCCATCGAGAGGAAGCGTCCAGGCTGTTGGCTCGCCTAAATGTTGTAATCGACGAATTGGAGCAAGTGGTCACGCACGGCGGTTCCCTTGAGAAGGCGCAACCCAACCACACGCTTTTGGAACAGTTGCAGGTAGACCAAGCAATCGATCTTATTGAGCAGGGTGGGACCGTGGGTGGCGTGCCATTGGAGGATACCTCCCTGAGCGGAAGGATTCGCCAATGGTTCGCCAAGGTGAAGTCGTGGCTCCGTAATGCGTGGCGAGATGTTGTCGATTGGATAAGAGACCTTTGGCCCGATTCGCGCGGCTCTTCGCCGTCGGGGCAGTCCGGAACAATGCCCATGGTCACGATCCTCATTATTATCGTCGTGCTCGCCCTGTCCATTGGTGTTTATTTTGTTCTACGACGGAGCCGCACAAAGAGCCTGCCTGGAAAGAACGCTGTTTCGGTGGCCTTGCCACCGGCAAGAGATGACGACCCCCTATCGAGGAGCGACAACGAATGGGAGCGATATGCGCAAGAACTTGCGAGTGCAGGACGTTATCGCGAGGCCATTCGAGCGTGGTTTCATGCGGTGTTGGTTACGCTTTACGGCGCCGGCATCTTGCATTACCGAAAGGGACGAACGAATTGGGAGTATGTCTACTCCTTATCCCCTCAAATGCCGTGGCGGCAGCGGCTGATTGACGTCACGCAGCGCTTTGAAAAAGAATGGTACGGCCAAGTCGATTCCACACTCGCGGATCATGCTCAGTTCTCCCACGACGTAAAAAACATCGTACAGTCAATACGTACCGGCGAGGGGCGGCGATGAGCAGATGGAACACAAAGCTGCCGTGGATTGCAGTGGTCATTTTCTTTTTGGGCTGCGTCCTGTGGCTATCCAAGGACCGGCAGGTCACCCGAAAATTGTTTCCGCAAAACTCGGCACGCAATACCTCACCCGAAGGGCTGTCTCTGGCATATGCGTATCTGAAAAATCGTTTGGCGCAGGACGAAGCGGGGCTGCCTGTGGACCTTCTGTCGCGTCCGGTCCGATTGGCCTCGTTGGAGCGAAACGCCGTCTTGATGAGGATCGGACCGAAAAGGCATCCTGGCGACTCATTGTTTGCGGGTCGGATAGAGATGGAAGAGGAAGCTTCGGAACAGAACGAGGCCGATCCGGGTATGGTTCCGGAGACAGAGGATCAACTGTTGACGCCGGCAGAGCTTGAATGGATCCAAGCGGGAGGACGGCTCGTATTGGGGATTCAGATGGAATACGGCCCCCTCGAGATCACAAACAAACAACAGACGACAGCGGTCAACAAAGTATTTCCTCTATGGCCGCGTGTGAACATTCTTACTCCTCATTCGACTCGCGCGCTCAAGCAAGATGCGTTGCATCAGGGCCATACAATATTCGCTCGAGGAGAGTTGCCGCTGATCAGCCGTCAACGGATCGGCGCGGGCGATGTCATCGTACTATCGACGCCCGAGGTGTTCACGAACAAGCGATTGGGTGAAGCGGGCCACCTTGCGTTGCTGGAGGCTGTGGTCGGCGAGGGGCGCCCCGTTTATTTTGATGAACACATCCATGGCCTGGGATCCGATGCGGGAACGATAGAATTGCTAAAGGGCTGGGGGCTGGGGCCGCTTCTGGTGCTGATGTCTGTTGCGGCTGCGGCTGCATTTTGGAGGAAGCGCAAACGAATCGGCCCGCCCGAAGAGGACCGAGAACAAACACGGACCGAAGTGATTGACTTTGTCAGTTCATTGGCCCAGCTATACAACCGGGCGCTCCCACGGCACAAGGCTCTGGCTCTTTACCATGCAGATTTCAAGCAGGCCGTTTCCAAGCGGATGGGATTGTACGCCGAGGCTCTGGAAGCAAGGGTATCGGATCTGACCAAGGGGTTGGCTCTTTCTCATCCCGCGGGAAACAAAAACATTTCACGTCACGAATTTATGCACGCGTTAAATACCTTGAACGAGGCTTTTCGGAGATTGGAAGATGCCCGACGTAAGTGATTTGGCCCAAACATGCCGCCTTATGCGAGATCAAATGGACCGGGTGGTTTTGGGACAAGATCAGGTAAAGGAGCAGATGTTGGTGTGCCTTCTCGCCGGCGGGCACGGGCTTTTGGAAGGAGTGCCCGGCACCGGCAAAACACTGCTCGGTTTATCTTTGGCCCAATTGTTGGGATGCCGTTTCAAGAGGATCCAGTTTACACCGGATCTTATGCCGGCCGACCTGTTGGGGTCCAACGTGTTCAACCAGAAAACCAATGAGTTTGAATTCCATCCGGGACCAATCTTTACGGACCTATTGCTGGCGGACGAAATCAACCGAACACCACCCCGAACGCAATCGGCCTTATTGGAAGCAATGCAGGAGCATGCCGCCACCACCGATGGCGTGCGCCGGGAAATATCGCCGGTCTTCTCCGTTTTTGCAACACAAAACCCCGTCGAGTTCGAAGGGACCTATCCCTTGCCTGAAGCCCAAACCGATCGCTTCCTCATGAAGATCACCATTGAATATCCCGGAATGGATGCCGAACGCCAAATGCTCGCTGCTTATGCTTCAGGCAAGCGCCTGCACAGCGAGGTGGTAAGGTCATTGGAGCCGGTTATGTCCAGAGACGAGCTGGAGCAGGCTCGGCGTATGGTTGCCAATAACGTTCGCATTGAGGAAAAGCTCCTGTCTTATATTTTGCAGATTGTGTCGTCGACGCGGGAGGACGACGCAATCCAGATCGGAGCCGGTCCACGCGCCTCTTTGGCCTTGCTGGAAAGCACCAAAGCCCTCGCGCTGTTGCGCGGTCGCGATTACGTGACACCAGACGACGTAAAAGAGTTGGCCGCGCCCGTCTTGATTCACCGAATCACCCTTTCTCCTGAAACAGAAATGGAGGGTGTCATATTTGAAGACATTCTTCGACATATCTTCGACAAGCTAGAGGTGCCACGCTAATGCGTCCGGGAACACAGGGCATTCGGGTCCTTCTCGCTCTTTGCGCGCTGTCTGTGTTTGTGCCGTGGGTTCCGGTTCTTGTCTGGTTCCTGGCTTTGGGTCTCTTGGGCGGTCTTGGTGCGGCGCTCGTCGAATTTGTAAAGCTGGGCAAAGTGCGGTTGGAAGTCGAGCGCCAACCGATCGTTGCGCTGTCTCTTGATGACGAAGATGAGGTCGTCATGCACCTGCGGACGAATTCCACACGACCCGTATTTCTGAGCGTACGCCAGTTGTGGCCAAGCCTTGTGCGCGAGCGTTCCACAACCTTGTCCGGCGTCTGCAAGCCCGGGGAAGCCTTGATGCTTCGTTTTAAAGCCCATGGCATTGCGCGCGGAACGGAACCGCTTTCGACCCCATACGCCACGCTGTCCCTGTGGGGGCTGGTTGAACGCGTGCGGACCGTGGGACAAGAGGCCGAATTGAGCGTGCTGCCGAATTTAAAGGCCGTGCGCCGACTGCACGGTCAACTCAACCAATACGTGCTGCGCGGGCTGGGCAACCGCGTGGCTCCGCGCCTGGGCAAAGGGCGAGAGTTCGACCGGCTGCGCGGATACGTGACCGGAGACGACTACAGAGACGTCGCTTGGAAGGCATCCGCTCGTCACCGAAAATTGATCGTCAAGGAATATCGCCTGGACCAATCCCAAGAGATTGTGTTATGCGTTGACCATGGTCACCGCATGGCCGCAAGTGTTGGGTATGTCACAAAGGTGGATCATGCCGTGAACGGCGCACTGCTGATGTCGTACATGTCCAATCGCATGGGAGACCGGGTTGGAATGGTGTCGTTCGGAGCACACCTCCAATATGGGATCGGTCAGGGGCAAGGCCCCGCACACCTGCGTCGGCTCACGGCGTTTGCCACTGGAATCAAAAGCGAGTACATCCATACCGATTACCTGGCATTGGCAGCTCACTTGCGCCGGCGGATTCGACACCGAGCCCTGATCTTGATCATGACCGACCTGCCGGAAGGGGACAACCGCTTCCATATTTTGCGAGCTGTTAAGATGCTTACACCTCAGCATCTGCCTCTGGTAATGCTTTTGTCCGATCCCAACCTGAAGCCGGCAAGTACCTTCCTGCCGAACAATAAAGATGAATTGTGCCGTGTACTGGTCGCACGAGACGTATGGACTGCTCGGCAGCAGACGATTGCAGAATTGCGCCACCGCGGAGCAATGGTAGTAGAGACAGTTCCCCATAATGCGGGGGTCGATTCCGTGAACGCATACATCAATATTAAGCGAAGGCAGCTCCTGTAAAGACGGGCATCTTGCCTTCGCGCGAGGAACCAAAGCGTGGATATCGAACAATTTATCCAGGAAAAGAGCCCCGTCTGGGACCAGCTTGAGACCTTACTCGAAGTGGCGGAGAACGTGCGCGAACGCGAACTTGGCCACGATCGAATTCAAAAGCTCGTGACGCTTTACCGACAAGCCTGCTCCGATCTAAACCAAGCCCGCTCCTATACGGCGAATCCCGAGTTGCTCGACCGCCTGAATCAGCTCACCGGCAGGGCCTATCGATTTGTGTACCGAGGCGATTCCAAGTGGACCCTTCGCAGCGCGGTCCGGCGCTTTCTTCTGGTCGAAGTTCCTATCACTTTCCGGAGAGAAAGCCGTCATGTCGTTACCGCTGCGATCGCTTTGCTCTTGGGATCTCTGTTCGGATTCATCGCCGTGCTCACGGACCGAGACAACGCAGAGACCTTGGTTCCCGGTCGCCCAGACACATTCAGCCCCCGAGAATGGGTTGAATCGCTAGAGAAAGAAGAGGAGCGAATCGATTCAGTGGAAGAGGGCACAAGCTTTGGGGCGATGCTCTATACCCACAATATACAGGTAGCTTTCTTGGCATTCAGCCTGGGAGCGCTAACGATTGTCGGCGGGTACTGGATCCTTTTTTACAACGGAATCGGTTTGGGTGCCTTGGGAGCGCTCTATTTTTTCGATGGCGTAGGGACATTTTTTGTTGCATGGATCGGCCCTCACGGGGCGCTCGAGTTGCCGGCAATCATTTTTGCCGGTGCCGCGGGCATCCGGGCAGGCCATGCCTTGCTGCTGCCGGGAGATCTTTCGCGTGCCGCATCCGTGCGCAATGCATTTCCGACGATCTGGCAGATGATTGTGACCACAATGATTGTCCTCGTCGCCGCCGGGTTGATTGAAGGCACCTTCTCTCAATTTACTGCCAAAACAGTTTCTTATGATCTTAAAATCGCGGTTGCCGTCATCCTCTTCGGTCTGCTGCTTCTGTTCCTGTTTGTGCGACGGGTGAGTGCGGGCAGGGCCGAACCATGATTCGGGAAGTGGCGCGGGTCATCTTAACACCAGAGCACGTTCGCATTCGTCTGCCCGCTGCCGGACTGGGCAGTCGCTTCCTTGCGATGTTGGCGGACACAGCGCTGGTCGTGGCACTTTTTTACATGGTATCGCTATTTGTTGAACTTCTTACGCCGCAGGCAATCACCCAAGCGGTGCAAGCGACGATTGGCTTTGTATTATTTTGGGGCTATCACGTCTACTTCGAGACGCGACACCAAGGCCGTTCTCTGGGCAAGAAAATGGCTGGGCTCCGGGTAGTCGATGGCAAGGGCCTGCCGATCAGTCTTCGCCAATCCTTTATCAGAAATCTTGTCCGCGCACTGGACTTTCCTCCGTTCTTTTACGGGTTAGGAGGCCTGGTATGCCTGTTGGATTCTCATAACCGGCGCTTGGGGGATATTATTTCCGATACCTTGGTGATCACGGAGAGCCAACCGTTGTCCTATGGTCAGCTTATAAGCAAGTCCAGGCGCTTCAATAGCCTGCGAACACCCGGTGTGCGGCGCCGGATTCGTCACCGGATTGCTCTGGAGGAGCGTGAATTTCTACTCACCCTCTGCGTTCGCGCGGAAACGTTGGAAGAGAGAGCACGTTTCGACCTGATGGAGGAAGTGGCCGAAACCTATCGCAAAAAGCTGGAGGTCGATGAGCCAAACCTCAGCAGCGAAAACTTTGTCCGCGACCTGACCTCAATCCTTTATGAAAGCAAGAGTCCTTCCTAGCGTTTCGAATCTCGTGTCTCCAAGAAAAAGCTTTTGATATGCCCACACCATTCGGGTATTCTTACTTTCACCGGTGTCGGTTTGGGAAGGCCCCAACGGTTCAAAATCAAGCTTTCTCGCACGGAATCATCTTTGGAGAGGATGCACATGGCATGCGAAAATCATCCGGAAGTCGAAGTTGGCCTGATCACATGCTCGGGTTGTGGAGTGCAGTTCTGCGGCGATTGCGTCGTTGAATTGCAAGGGCAGAAATACTGTGCGGTGTGCAAGACCGAGCAGGTCCGCGATATCGTTTCAGGCACGGATGCAACGGCTCTTGACCTGGCATCTATCGGCCGCCGCTTTGGAGCTGTGTTTATTGATGGATTGATTTTCTCAATACCAGCCTTCATCATCATGTTCCTGCTTTTCTTGCCCATGATAGAGGATGCGGGTAATTCAGACGAACCAGCGGAAGAAGTCGGAATTATGGTGAGTGGGTTCCTTGTATTCGCCATTTTTGGTTGGCCGGTTCTTTTGATAATTTACGAGGGTATCATGTTACAAGTCCGAGGCCAGACTCTTGGCAAAATGGCATTAGGAATTAAGGTAACGACAGCGCAGGGAGACAACATTTCCGCAGGTCAAGCGTGGGGCCGTGCTTTGGCCAAAACGGTGTTTAGCAACTTTCTTTCTGTGGTGAATTATTTGCCCGCTTTATTCAGCAAGCAACGAACCTGCCTTCACGACATGGCCGCGAAGACCCGTGTGGTCAACTGGAGTCGTTAAGTCGCCGTGTCGCAAAAGATTCGAAAAAGCTATGCAGGAGTTGTTTGCCCGCATTGCAAGAGACCTCTCCGGCAGGATCTGGTGCCAGAAGGAGAGCTGGTCTGTCGCAGATGCGACCGCTCCTTTGAGGTCGTGTCCTTTTCCCCAATGGAGCGCATGATCGAAGTTCTGCGACAGGAGCAAGTCGGTCCAAGCAGATCCACGCCTTGCGCAAACCATGAACGAAATATCGCGACTGCTGCCTGTGAACGCTGTGGTCACTTTATTTGCGGCCTATGCAAGATCGAGTCAGATGGGAAGGTTCTCTGCTCGAACTGTTTCGGCCGCATGGCCGAGGATGGAGGTCTTGACAGTGCCATTACCAGCGTTCGGAACTACACTGGAAGTTCCGCCCTCTGTGTTTTAGGTTCATTCCTCACGTGGCCTGCAGGAGTGTTTCTCGGGCCTCTCGCGGTATTTTTTGGAATCAAAGCGTTAAAGCAAAAGAAGAAGCTAGGACCAGACGGGGGCCGCATAGGGACTTGGATTGCCATGGTTTTTGGAGTACTGGTCTTTTTTGGAAGCATCGCTCTATTGGCCAAAGAATGAATTGATTTGTAGCAGTGGTTTTGAGCTGAAAGAATGGGACGTTGTTAATGGCGACACCTGCAAACAGAATTCTAATAGGAAAAACGAGCAATTTATGGACGCGGAAACGTATCTACCTTAGCGCCGACAGCATCGAAGTAGATGAGATCGACTCCTTCTATATCACACGCAAACGAGTCTTTTTAGACGAGGTCTTGCTCGTTACCTACCACCGCTTTATTCGCAAGGGGCTCTCGATTTCCGCAATGGCCATCGCAGCTCTTTTCCTATTTATCGGGCTTTCGATTAGGGATGAGGAAGCAATAATTTTTTTCGCCATATTGGCGGGTCTCATCATAATCCCCGTGATGGTACACTTGGTCTATCGCATTGACGGGGTCACTGTTTATGGAAAGCGGTGCAAAGCCGAGCTTTTCTTTCGTTTTAGGAAAAAACGGGCGCGGTACCTGTTTGACGCGATCTGCCAACAGGTCCAAAAGCGTCAGGCGGAGATC
>JAJDCN010000112.1 GCA_029260815.1 Planctomycetota bacterium | reverse complement strand
GTCATCACCGGCCGAAGCGAGAAAGCACTAGATGCCGCTGTTGCCGAACTCGGTGACCAGGCCACAGGCATCCAGGGTGATGTAGCGAACCTCGAGGACCTGGACCGACTGTTTTCCCAGGTAAAAATCCAGTTCGGTCGGGTGGACGTGCTCTTTGCGAACGCAGGCATTGCGCCGTTTGTTCCATTCGAAGCCGTGGACGTAGAGCACTTCGATAACCTCTTCAACATCAACGTGCGAGGCCTCTTTTTTACTGTCCAGAAGGCTCTACCACTCCTTTCCGAGGGTGCTTCGGTCATTCTTAACGCGTCGGTCGTCGCTCAATCCGGGTTTGCGAACACGAGCGTCTACTCAGCAACGAAAGCGGCAGTTCGTTCGCTGGCCCGCACGCTCGCGGCGGAATTCTCGTCTCGTCGCGTGCGAGTAAACGCCGTCAGTCCCGGGCTCATCGAGACGCCGCTTGTCGGCAAGCTTGGTCTTGGCCAAGACGAAATTGACGCTTTTGGCGCGCAGATCGTTCAACAGACGCCGCTGGGTCGTTTGGGCCAGTCCGAGGAAATTGCCGCAGCCGTGACGTTCCTCGCTTCAGAGGACGCGAGCTACTTCACCGGGGCCGACTTGGTCGCCGATGGCGGGATGACGCAGGTGTAGCAGCGGCAGACGAAAAGGTCGGGACGCTTATGGGGAAGAAGGTGAACAAAATGCATACGGCTCTAAATAAGGAGTGAGACCTATGAGTAATGCACCCACAAACGCGAGCGAGTATGGCGCGATCGATAAGGTTATCCAGTGCTACATCGATGGTGCCAAGTCCGGCAGAGGCGCCGACATGAAACCCGCCTTTCACAAGGACGCAACGATCTTCGGTTATATCGGTGTCGACCTGTTCGCCGGCCCCATCCAGCAGCTCTTTGCCTGGAATGACGAGAACGGTCCGGCGACGGAGCTCCAAGCACGGATCGCCAGCATCGACCTCGTTGACACGGTCGCTACTGTGCGCCTCGAACTCGAAAACTGGACCGGTTCCCGGTACACCGACTTGTTCACACTGTTAAAGGTCGACGGGGAGTGGAAGATCATGAACAAGGTCTTCCATCTACACACCTGAGAGAGTTGATCTCTTCGGCCCCATTTGGGCTCGTTTCAGAGATTCAACAGAATTAATTAGGACGATTTTCCAATCACGCGATCAGAATCGCTATATTGACCGTATTGGTTGTAATACACAAGCTTGCGAAGTGGAATCCTGTCACGCCATCCAACCGTTTCTAAAACAGATTGATCTGGAAACTCTTCCGGATAGCCAACGCATAAGTAAGTGAGGGGAACAACAGAGCAGGATAAGGTTTCGGCGCATGCGCTGCCCTGCGCCCTCCGGCCAACGCATGCAAGACCGGCGCAAGGGCCACCCATGAATCAAGTGTGCGAAAATCCTGGACACCGCCACGATATGCACGGTATCGCTTGATTTGCAATTCGTATGGATATCGTATTAAAACTAATCTGTGTCGTTTTCGCCTGAAAAATATCGCGTTATCTTGGATAATGCTTTGTTCGGAAGTTGCTTTGTGTCCAGTCTCTTAATGGAGTCGTTCGCCTCATGCACTGCAACGACAACAGGTTCTTTGCCTTTCGCGTTGCTCACCCTGATTTTAACGGGACCGGTAATGGCGTCCTTAATCTCTGCCTGAACTGTTGGAAATCGGATAATCACGCCCGGGTAGACCTGTCCTGATATGATTATCTCAGGACTCAGAGCTTTCAATTTGTCGTATTGCTCTTGTACTTGATGCGCCAGTTCCTCAGCGCGGGACTCATTTTCCATTGCCTCATACAGAAGCTCAGTAGCCCTTTCCCTTTGGCGAGCGTTAAGCTTCTTTTGATCCTGTAATAGAGGCTCTACCGTCGTACGCACCTTCTTGGCCTGGCTTTGAAGCTTTGCGATCTCTGAAATACGGCCGACACTTTCTTCAAGGAAGCTTTTAGGAAGATGGATTTCGGCGACGGTCTTGACCGCGCTTTCGGATCCCAAAACATTACAGTCTATACCGCAAAGCGCGGTTGCATGGCCTCCAGCCAGCGACCCATCTGATACTCGCAACGAACCTTCACAAGTGATTTTTGAATTTGCAATTTCCGAACGAACGTTGACATCTCCGTCTGCTTGTACGACAGCATTGGTTATGTATTTCGAGGTGACACCTCCTCCGGCAATAAACTTTCCTTTTTCGTTTCCGGCAATACCACCTAGCACGGTCAATTCCTTCAGGGCTTCAATATTGGCTGCTTGGGCAACGCCGTTAACCAGGATAGAGCCGCTACTTTTCACCACGAACAAATCCTTAACATTCTTGCCAATCTGTACGTCACCTGGGAAGTCGATGCTGCCGGTAGAGAAGTCTACGTCTTCTTGAATTTTCAAAACCGTGTCGATCCAGACTTTTCCACCTTGCACGTTGAGTTTACCGCTTGCGGAGGCGTAAATTATCCGTCCATCGGGACCTCTGTGTGTATTCGGTCCAGGCGTAATGCTTTCGCTTTCGCTCTCGCTCCCCTTCTTGTGGGGTATTGCTCTGCCATAGATATCAACACCGTCAGCGCCTTTAATCGGAGGGTCCGACCTTGCAATCTCATCACCAGATGTCACAACCGGAATGTTACTGATTTTCCGATAGTCAACTGCAACGGATTTACTCGCCTTGCTACCGTCGTGCGGCAGGGCAAGCATTTCAACTTTACCAGGCTGGTCATCCGTGGGTGCGGTTCCGGTGGCAACGACAATCGGCTTCGGCCGTACACCCTTGGCGAGTTCTTTGGCGAAGGAGCGTATTCTGGTGAGCTGCTCTTCGTCGACACAGATTTTTAGCCTCTGTAGATCGCCTAGGACCTCCTCAGCAGACATCGCTACTGGCGGCATGTCTTCGTTGACCTTGAGAGTGGCCAAGAGATCGTTCTCGGTGATGTCGATTACTAACAACTTGTTTTGGCTTAGCGGCATAGATTGCCCTCGGGCACGCTTCGGGTTAGCCCCCAGCTCCTGCTTTTTCAAGCGTTTGGCGAATCTTCTCCAGAAGAGCGTCAGGAGTAAATGGCTTCACGGCATAGTTGTTTACACCGGCCTTGAGGGCTTCGAGAACTCTAGATTTTTCGGCTTCTGTCGTTACCATAATCATGGGGGTTGTCTTGTCGTTCTCACGTATTTTGGTAACAAAGGTAAAGCCATCCATATTTGGCATGTTCCAATCTACGAGCATCAGATCAAAAGGCCCCTGCTCTCCGACCGCGGCTAAGGCTTCTAAACCATCAGCAGCCTCGGAGATCTCCACGTTGTCCATGGCGCTTAGCACTTTCTTTTGGATGTTGCGCATGGTTCTGGAGTCGTCTATTAGAAGGATCTTCATCTCGTTCTCCTTACACTGCCGGTGAGACTTGTTTTACGCTGATTTCCATGGCGAACTCGCCCGCCGCGGTCGTACAAGGAATCACCAGGCAGGGGGCATCAGACATGCGGGCGACACGATGGTTCGCCCCGGTGATTACACTCGGGATGCTGATGCTCGCGTCCAATCCAAAATCCTTCTTGGCTGCCCCCGCAACCATGTTACACAGCTCTCCGAGCGCGTCGATAAAATCGTTGCTTCCGTATTCCAAGGCTTCCCCCGCAAAGGCCTCGACGAGCTTGACAGACGTCTGCTCGTGAAAACTGACAACAATCGAGCCGACAACCTCTCCAGAAAATCCTACAATTCCCGAAATGTCGTAGGAAGGCATCGGATCCTTTTTAATCGTCGGCTTGCCAACGGTGACCTTGGTGGCGGCCATCGTACTGAAAACGTCTTGAGCCGACTTGACAAATGGCACAATAAGTTTCGGGTTCACTTTATTGCCTTGGGTCTCTGGCATTCGAAAACCTCCAGGATTAAATCTTGCCTGCAGTGGCTGTTTGCTGTGCGAACATGATTAACGTTTTGGCGACTTCCTGGAGGGGCACAACTTTTTCAGCCGCATCCAGTTTGATCGCTTCCATCGGCATCCCAAACACGATGCAGGATTTTTCGTCTTGGGCCAGTGTATGCGCTCCCGCGTGGCGTAGGTTAAGCAATCCAGCCGCCCCATCCGCTCCCATCCCGGTCAGAATCGCTCCGATGGCGTTGGGCCCTACGAACTTGGCAACGGAGTTAAACAAAACCTCCACACTGGGCCGCTGATGAAACACCTGGGGCCCAGTCTTGATCTCTACGTAATATCGAGCTCCGGAACGGCGAACCAGCATGTGGAACCCGCCGGGGGCCAGCAGGACCCGACCCGGAACGATTGCGTCGCCGTCCTGGGCCTCCTTGACTTCCATCGCACACAAGCTATCGAGGCGTTCGGCGAAGGTCGTGGTAAATTTAGCCGGCATGTGCTGGACCACGACGGTGCCCGGGGCATTGGCCGGCAACGCCGGCAGAACCTCGGAGAGCGCTTGGACACCCCCAGTGGAGGCGCCGATGGCGAAAATTTTATCGGTGGTCTCGGTCATACTGAGCACTTCCGCCGGTTTCTTTCCTTGCGTCGGCTTGGACGCCTGTACAGACAGACGAGCGGCGGAAGCCGCCTTGATCTTTTCAATCAGCGCATGGGAGGTGTCGCCAATCGTGTAGGCCGATCCCGGCTTGCAGACCACATCCACGGCTCCAGCGGCGATCGCTTCCATGGCGGTTTTGCCGCCCTGGGCGGTCAAGGAACTGACGACGATGACCGGCATCGGGAAGTGCTTCATTAATTTGCGCAGGAATGTGATACCGTCCATGCGCGGCATTTCCACATCAAGTGTCAACACGTCAGGCTTAAGGGCAACGATCCTGTCTCGTGCGATATACGGATCCGGAGCCGTACCGACCACCTCGATTTGCGGGTCGTAGGCCAGTTCACGCGAGAGGATCTTCCGCACGATCGCCGAATCGTCTACGACAAGCACTTTGATCTTTTTATCCGGGTTGATATTCAAGCCCATCAGTCGGCTCCGTCAATCCTTGTGTGTGAGTCGCAGCGCAAGGGGAGTACCTTCGACATCAATCACCGTGATGCCGTCCTCACCGGCAAGCTCTTCCCACTGTTCGACTCCGTCTATTTCCGTCAGTTGAGGAATCGTGATGTCGAATACATCAGCCGGATCCGTTGCCAAATTCGGCAGCAGGGAGCCGCAGGTAATATTGAGGATCTCTTTAAGAGCATCTTCGGCCTTTTCCAAGGCTTCTTCGTCATCCTCTTCAGCACCCATGATATTGGCCGCGAGAGTCGCTCCAAACTTCCTGCTGGCCATGATTTCGAGGCAACCGCTCTTAGGACCATTAAACTCCATTGCGATCCGCACCGCGTCGTCAGGCGCCGCGGCAGGCTCTTCGGCCGGCAGGAGGGTCAGGAACGCTGTGGTTTCCAGCGCTTCGGACAAAGCCTCGATCAGCGGCTGGTTTGGTGAATCATTCATCGCCGTCTCCCAAAAGTTCGGTCAGCACATTGCGAATATCTTCCGGTGTGAACGGTTTGTGAACGTACCCTTTTACACCGTGTTTTTTCAGTTCCTCGATGCGCGTGGTACTGGCCTCCGTAGAGACGACCACCACCGGGATGGACTGGGTCTCTGTTTGGGCCTGCATCTTTTGGGTCATTTCGATACCATTCATTTCCGGCATGTTCAGGTCGGCCAGGACCAAGTCGACCCAGTTTTGATCTAGGACGTCCAGTGCGACTTTTCCGTTTTCGGCCTGGAAGATCTCTCCAACATCGACCCCGGACATCATAACGGTTCGTTTCACCACCGCGCGGGTAGTCGCCGAGTCGTCCACAATCAGTATATTGTAAGCCATTCTCTCAACCTCTTATAAACCCTCGAACCATTGCTCTACTTCCAGGAGTTTTGCAACCGTATCGCCACAGATTTCGTCAAATTGTTCCGAATGAAACCCTAAGGCTGTCATGGCCTCTGTGTCCGGCGTATAATACAAACCGTCGCCACCCAAGCCCAGACCCATCGCCAAGCAGACACTGTCGCCCACGTGGACGACAGGCACCAAAACGTCTTCTTCCCCCGCGTCCGCCGGGCGGTGATGATAGCGAATTGCCGCAACGATCGACGCCGGAAGATTCCAAGCTTCTGCTAGTCTTGCGCCAACTTCGGCATGATCGATTCCTAGCAGTTGTATCTCCGCTTCGTTGAATCCCACGTCCTGGTTGTCGACACGATCGAGCAGCTCCGGGAATTGGTCGCCAACAAACGCATCCATGATTACCTTGCCCACATCGTGAAGCAACCCGGCCGTAAACGCCATTGCGGAGGCCTTTTGGGACGGACCGCTACAGACGGAGGCAATATGATCACTGGCAATCGCTGCTCCAACGGAGTGGCGCCACAACTCGCCAGCGGCCAGGTCATAGCCTGGATGGGGAGACTTGAGCATCCCGCCGCAGGTCGTGGTCATGATCATTTGAAACACATTCTTGGTGCCCAGCCGAGTCACGGCTTGCTTGACGGAACCGATAGTACCGCCGACACCGAAGAAGGCAGAGTTGCTCAGTTTGAGAAGACCGGTTGTGATGCTCTGGTCGTATTGTATCACTTCGGCCAACGCGTCAATGTCTACATCCGGATCGTTGAGCATGACAACGAGCTTCTGCACCGTCTGCGGAAGCGGAGGAAGTGAAGGGATTTCACTAATAATCGCGTCCAGAACGCTCATACCCGGACCCCCTTGCTTTTGCCTTTGATCTCTATAGAGCCGTCAGCCAGAGTGAGGTAGACAGTGCGCGCGTGCTTTCCACCGACGTCTTCCTTTTCGACGAAAAGACCGTTGGTCCAGAGAATTTTCCGGATCGCAGCATGATTTCGTTTGCCGATATTGAACATGCTTTTGTCTTTCATCATTTCCGCTCCACCCGCCAAGGTCACCTTCAGACTTTTTTTGTTTACTCCTTTGCTCGCCAGTTCTTTCAGGATCCAGTTCATGCCGGTGTCGGCAAACATGCACGGGATCTGTTGCGCTCGATCCGGATTGATCGATGAAGCCGGAAGCTGGTAGTGCAGCAGCCCCCCGATGTGCGTCTTTGGGTCGTACAGAATGACGCCAATGCAAGACCCGAGGGAATACGTCACAATTACGTCCTCGGCCTTGTTCGAGACTTTACCGTCAGATATGCCTACAACGAGTTTCACAGTATCGTTCCTGTCTTTATGGTCTTGCGTAGATCGTGGGCTGAATGTACTTGAACTTGTGCTGAATGCCTGTTAAGGATTCCGAGTGGCCCGTGAACAGAACTCCACCCGAGGCCAGACAGTCCCAGTACCGATTCACCAAGTTTTCTTGTGTCTTTTTGTCAAAATAAATCATGACGTTTCGGCAAAAGATAAAATCAAATGGCCCCTTGAAAGGAAACCGTTCCATCAGGTTTAGATACCGAAACCGGATTATTTTTTTTAACTCCGAACTGACCGCGTAGGTCGGCTCTTTGCCTGCCTCCTCTCGGGTCCGAGTCAGAAAACGCTTCTTCTGCTGTGGACTTAACGGCGCCACACGCGCTTGCTGGTACACGCCTTGCTTGGCTTTCTCTAACACTTGCGTGGAGATGTCCGTTGCAAGAATCTTCAGGTCCCAGCCCCGAAGCCCTTCGGTGGCCTCCAACAGCGTAATCGCCAGAGTGTATGGCTCCTCTCCAGAAGAGCAACCCGCACTCCACGCCCGAATGCCGGGTTTGCCTTTCTTCTGTCGGGCAACCATCAGATCCGGAAGAAACTTCTTGTTCAAAAACTCGAAATGGCTGATCTCTCGAAAAAAGCTCGTCAGGTTCGTGCTTAGCGAATCAATCAGGACATCGAATTCCCGTCCGGTCTTATCGGCCATCACGTGGTCGATATACTGCGCGAACGTATCGAACTTGTCTTCGCGCAGGCGCTTGGCGATCCGCGCACGGACCAGTTCCTTCTTTTTTTCGTGCAAGTTAATTCCGCAGTGCTTATAGACCAGCTCGCTGATCATGCGAAATTCCTTGTCACTTAAGACCGCTTCCGTCTGTAGCGCCATGGTTTCCACCGCTTTGTGTGAGTTCCCTTGCCTATCGGCTGTGCCAATAGGCAACCGGTTTTCACGATTTTACAGCACGATCATGCACCGAATTCCGAGAAGGAATCGTCACCGTCTTCGTCAAACGGAATAACGTCTTCCGGACTATGCGATGCCTCCGAGGCGTGTGACGACGCAACTGTCATCGATGCAGCCTGGCGGCCTTGCCCCGTTGAAGCCGGTCGCCTTGGGCTTTTAGTGGCCTTTGTACCGCCGACCAGGCCGGTCAGTTCACGTACCAGACCTTGAAGCTGTTCGGCCTGAGCGGACAGCTGCTCGGAAGCGGCAGCCGACTCTTCGGCATTAGCCGCGCTCTGTTGCGTCACCTGATCCATCTGTGATACGGCCGTGTTGACCTGCTCGATGCCCTGCGCCTGCTCCTGACTGGCAGCCGTCACCTCACTGACCAGATTGTTTACCTGGTCGTTGCTGGAGGAGATCTCCTCTAACAGGGTCGCCACTTCCGAGGAGATTTGAACGCCGTTGTGGCTATTCTTTACCGACGCCTCGATCATCTGCGAGGTATCCTTCGCCGCTTCGGCAGAGCGCATGGCCAGGTTGCGAACCTCTTCGGCCACCACCGCGAACCCCTTGCCTGCTTCGCCGGCGCGTGCTGCTTCGACGGCGGCATTGAGGGCCAAGAGGTTCGTTTGGAACGCGATCTCGTCGATGACCTTGATAATCTTCGCGGTCTCGTCGGAAGATTTTTGGATGTCATGAATCGCTTCGCGCATGCGGGCCATCGCTTCGTTGCCCTTGCTGGCGGAAGCGCTGGCGGAAGCGGCCAAGGTGTTGGCCTGCCCGGAATTCTCCGCGTTTTGCTTCGTCATGCTCGACATCTCTTCCAGACTCGAACCGGTTTCTTCCAAGCTCGCGGCCTGCTCCGTGGCGCCTTCGGCCAGGCTCTGGCTGGAGGAGGAGACCTGTGTGGCAGCAGAGGCAACCTGCTGGGCACCCGAATCGAGACCCTCAATAATACGGTGAATCGGCTTGGTAATCGAACGCGTAATTACTATACCCAGGGTCGTGCAAATACCAAGGCCGGCAGCGAGTAATATCCACTCGATGGTCGCCAACTGTGCAGCGCGGCTTTTTGTTTCGGCTGTATCGGCGGCCATCAGCTCGGCTTGACTGGCACGCATGGCTTCCAGATCCGTCTTGATGGAAAAGGCTTGGGGCGCGGCCTTGGTGCGCAGCCACAGGTTCGCGAGGTTCCACTCATCGCTGCCGCGCACCTTAAACATCTGAGGCGGCAGAGGAGAAAACTCCTCGCGCGCTTTTGCAAAGGCATCGAATGCATTTTTCTGCTCGGGAGTCAAAAGCGCGACATTTCCGGAAAGGTCCCCGTAACGCTTGACGTTTTTTGCCCACAGGGTATCGAAGTTTTTCTTGAACTTCTCGTCGCCAGACAGCAAGTAGGCTCGGATGTTGGCCAGAGCCATGCCCGTGGTACCGCGCACATCGGCCATCATTCCCAGCAAAGCCTTTCGCTCGGGCGTGGCAGCCTGTGCGAACTCCAAGTCGATTATACGCGTAATCTGACTCGTCAGAACTTTGGCCTGCGGAGCGGCTTGTTCGAGCAAGATCTTCGTGGCTGGCACATTGTCCGTCGATTGGGAAATCTGTTCGATCTGTGCCTGGTAGGTTTTGAATTCGCTGAGCCGAGCCTCGATATTACTTAGGCGTTTCACGTTATCGGGGTTGGTCCAGTTGGTGGCCATTTCTTTTAACGTGGCCAGGCTTGGCTCGAGTTCCTCCGACCAGGCGCGAGCACGCTCTTGTTTAAAGTTGTCCGTGCCCAAAATCATCCACCCCCGCAGGGCGGCCAAGGAATGGTTCATTCCATTGAGCAGGTTCAGCGTTGATTGAATCGTTGGCGCGCGGAGCTCGACAACCCGGTTGGTCACCTCTCGGGTCTCTCCCACTTGCCAGATTGTGGTCAGTACTGCAGCAGCCAATATCGTTCCAACAACGACATATCCGGCTCCGATTTTGGCACTTAACTTTAAATTCTTAAGCATCTCGGCTCCCTTTAAAATCCCAAACTCTGTCCTTTATCAATCCAATCTTAACTCTCGAGATGTACTACACCTCGGGCTGAGATTCTTCTTCAGTCGATGCCGCCAAAACCAAATCAGTGCCGCTAAGCACCTTGTCGATATCCAGCAGAATCTTGACCGATTCGCCAATCTTTCCTATGCCAAGGATGAACTCGGTATCTACGTGAGATCCCATGGCAGGGGCCTCTTCAATATCCTCGCTCGCAATGTCCAGAACCTCCGAAACGTGATCGACCACAATTCCGGTATTGACAGTGCGGTTACCGTCATTAATTTCCATAACGATGATGCACGTTTGTTCGGTCCGGTCGATCGTCGGCATTTCAAACTGAGTGCGCAACTCGATCACTGGGATGACCTGCCCGCGCAAATTGATGACCCCGCAAACTTCTGGCGGCATTTTTGGAACGGACGTGACATCCATATAGCCGATGATTTCACGAACCTTTAGGATCTCCAGCCCATACTCTTCTTCGCCCAAAGCGAAGGTCAGGTATTTGCCTTCTTTTGTTTCAGTTGCAGAGCTCACAATGAATCTCCTTCAATCTCCCGGCGGATGGGACCTTTAGGCCTTGGGCGCCTATTCAACAGCCGCTTATCTTTCGATGAGCCAATCAGCATCCAGGCTAAGCTCCTCCCATGTCCGAACTCGCTGAAATGGCAGCGGACTCGTCGGGAGCGAGAACCTTGTCGATGTCCAACAGAATTTTCACCGAGTCTTCAACCTTGGCCAGGCCGAGGATAAACTCGGTATTGACCACTCCCCCAAAGGCGGGCGCGTCTTCAATGTTGGCTGCCGCGATGTCGAGCACTTCCTCGACCTTGTCGACGATGATTCCGATATTGGTGCTTCGTTCGCCTTTGGCGATTTCCACGACGATGATGCACGTTTCGTCGGTCTGTTCGGTAGACTCCATGTTGAATTTCAGCCGCAGGTCGACCACGGAAATGACCTGGCCGCGAAGGTTGATCACGCCCTTGACATCACGCGGGACGTGAGGCACTTGCGTGATCGGCAGGATGCCGAAAATCTCGCGAACCTTCAGGATCTCCAAGCCGTACTCTTCGCCGGACAATGCAAAAGTCAAATACTTGCCTTCTTCGGCACGGGTTGCTTCGCTCATTTTGTTCACCTCCCTATCGAATTCCGCTTCCAGCAACTTCTATCGGAACGATTGGACTTAATCTACGGCTGTCGCCAGATCAATAACCCCTGGCACATCCAGAATCAGGCTGACATTTCCGTCGCCCAGGATGGCACCTCCGGAAACGCCCTTGGCCGATCCCAATCCTTCTCCGAGTGATTTGATTACTACTTGCTGCTGCCCCATCAGCTCGTCTACGAGCAGACTGCATTGCCGCTCGTTGTCCTGCACGATGACCGTGAGGGCTTGGGTTGGATCTTCGGTGTCCGGCTTGACGCCAAACAGTTTGTACAGACGAAACATGGGCAACAGGTTTCCACGGACCATCAACATCTCACCTTTGTTCTGGACGGTAGAGATGTGCTCAATCTTGGGCTGAATACTCTGCTCAATGCTGATGATCGGTAAGATGTAGCGCTGGTCTCCAACCCGGACAATCTGGCCATCGATGACAGCGAGAGTTAAGGGCAATCGCATGATGAAGGTCGAACCCGCCCCATCCACGGATTGGATATCAACGCGGCCGCCGAGTGCCTCGATGTTTTTGCGAACCACGTCCATCCCGACGCCGCGGCCGGAGACGTCTGTAATTTTCTCTGCAGTGGACAACCCGGCGTGAAAGATCAGACGGAAGATCTCCTGATCCGATAGCTCCTGCCCTTCCTTTACAACTCCTTGCGAGATTGCCTTGGCGAGGATCCGTTCTTTGTTGAGTCCCTTGCCGTCATCGATGATCTCGATAACGATGTTTCCTGCCTTGTGGTAGGCCTTCAGTTCGACGCAGCCCCGCTCCGGTTTGCCGGCCTTGACCCGTTCGTCTGGTGTGGAAATCCCATGATCGACAGAGTTGCGAACCATGTGGACCAGAGGATCGTTGATTTTTTCCACCAGATTTCTGTCCAGCTCGGTTTCGCCACCGGTAACCACCAGGTCAACTTCTTTACCGGCCTTCCGTGACAGATCGCGTACCAGCCGGGTCATTTTCTGGAAGACACCTTGGATCGGGATCATCCGCATGGACATAGAAAGGTCCTGCAACTCGCGGGTAATCTTGGCCAGGTGGTTCATGTTGCGATCCAGCCGCTGATTGGTCGCGTTTATTGCCGCGACGTCTTGGTTGACCATCGCCTGTGCGATCACCAACTCGCCAACCATGTTGATCAGATTGTCCAGACGGCCGGTGCCAACCTTAACGGATCCTTCTTGACTCCCGGACGAGCTGGAACTGGCTTGCTGAGTTCCGCGCTGTTCACGCAAGGCGGAAGTAACTTCTTTCGCTCCGGTCTTTTTCTGTTCCACCAGGATCGCGCCGACCTTTTTGTCGCTTCCATCGGCTTGCTCTTGCACGGCCTCTTCTACGTCGGCTTCGGATACCGCACCGCGGTCGACGAGGATTTCACCGACTTTTGCTTCCGGTGCTTCGCCGGTGGCGCAGGCTTCGATCCGGCAGATGAGAGGCGGCAACGCAGGATTGGTTGGCGCGATTGAGTTGTTTTTACTGGCCATCGACAAGTCATTGATGAAGCCCTTTGTCATGTCGATCGATTCCAGAACCACATCGACCGAAACTCCGGCCAGGACTAACTGACCCTTTCGGGCCAGGTCCAGGAGGTTCTCCGCGGCGTGGGCCAGAGCTCCGATCTGCTTGAGATTCAGGAAGCCAGCGACACCCTTAATGGTATGGAAGCTGCGAAAGATTGCGTTGAGAACTTCACTATCTTCGGGGTTGTCTTCGAGATTGAGCAACTCGGCTTCGGCTGTTTCTAAGTGGCCATTGGCCTCATCGATAAATTCATGGACGAGAGGAATGTCATCGGGCTCGAGGGCAGACTCTTGCATCGGCTCGGCACTCTGGCCACTCTCTTCCAAGGGAGGCTCCGCGGATACCGAAGCGGTATCTTGGGACTCCTGTGAAGCGTCTTTGTCTTCCGCAGGTTCATTGGTTTGTGGGCTTTCGGTTGCTGAGATTTCATCCTGGTCGAGGTCTGTCGACGGCGCCACAGGAAGATCCAAGTAGGCTGGAAATGAAACGTCGGCACCTTCCCGCCCTTGGGAAAGACGCTCGGTTAGTTCCTGAAGCGCCTTGATGGTTTCATTTAATGCTTGCCAGGAAGCGTCTTCGTCTTCTACATCATGAAGGATGATCTTCTCCACCAGCCCACCGGCTCCTTGGGCTGCCTGACAAACGACCTGCAGGGCACCGTCAGCGTGCTCCTCCTGTTGGGTCGCTGTAGAAAGCGCTTCGAATTGCTTATGGATGTCGGCCAACGCCGGTAAGTCCGAGGCGTCAGATAGAACAACTGACGACGCAAGTTGCTGAATCAGCTCTGAGATTCGTTCTAACACGAAGTCCCCCTTTGCTCTCTTTTCCAAAACCCTGAAAGTTCGTTTTCAGGATCGCAACGCCAAAATATCAAGCGCTGATAGGCCTGGAGAAACTACGAGTCGCGCCAAGCGAGTACACTAAAACAAAATATATCTTTTTATAGCGGAATCGCTCTGTTGCATAACAACTTCATTATCGGCAGTTGAAGGGCACGTGTTTACCCAAATAGCTGTATCTCGTCAGGGACGCTGAGAGTTTTGGGGCGGTTTATTAAGGAACTCTTTGAGAACATCTAACTGGTTGGAATTTAGGCAAGGCAACTACGATTGTGGAGGGTTCAGAGCAAAGAGAGGGTCGAAAGACATTGTAAAAGCCGCCTCTCAGGGTATAGCAACGCCTGCACAAGCAAGCTGCTATCCGCCCTCGTCACGGGCCAACAGCGGCATCCTGCACGTCGACCCAGCGGTAGTCGCCGCCGTTGTTGTACACCGCACTGGTTTGCACCGTGCCCAATCCGCTGCCCCCAGTGTAGCTTATGGTGAACCAGCCCTCCCCCGTCGTCGTGCTCTGCACAGTGGAGCATTCGATGCGCACGCCTTCATTCGACTGCAACACGCGCTGATAGGTCTCCTGGACCAGGTCACTGGCACGCGTGAACATGATGTCCGCCGTGATCGCTAGGCTGTCGGTGTTGTAGAGCATCAGGTGCGTTTCCACACCACCATCGGTCTTGTAGTAGGCCCCCACATTCCCGGTCGCCGAGGCGCGCACCGGTATGTGGACCGAGTCCTGGTATGGATGGACCAGCAGGCAGCTGGCCACGCTGACCTGCGTGGTGTCGGTACCGGTGAAGGTGAGGGTGTAGGCGCCTTCCGTTGTCGCACCCGCCGCCGGGGCGACGCCTGTGGTGGACAGGAGCAACATCTCCATCGTGTTGGGTGCAAGCACCACGTCGCTAACGGACCCAGAGACGCCACTGGAGAAGGCGAAGTGGGCGGTGACCGCGGAAGGCCCGGTGTTGACCAGGCCAACCCATGTGTCAATGTAGGCGATTCCGCCAGAGTCGCGGGTGATTCGGAACAGCGGAGCCACCAGTCCGCTACCGGAGTTGGGCTGTTGCATCTCTACCACGACAAAGTCGGTGAAGTTGCTGCGCGCGATATGCGCGTTGGCGACCAACTCCGGCGGGGGCGCAGACCCGCCGGAAGAAATCTTGAAGAAGCCTATGGCCTCGGCAGGCCGGCCAGCCGTGAAGGTCCCATAGCCAAAGGTGGCGGCCTCCAGAGAGACCAGCTCAAGGGTCTGGGCCGGCACCGTGACGTTGTAGGTGGTGATTATCGTGTCGGAGCTGGCAGCGTAGAAGTCGATGGTCAATGCAATTGGCAGGTCGTCTGAGTTGAATAACTCCAGGTATGTTTCGTCATTGCCCATCGTGGTAAAGACGCTGCCAATGGGTTTGGAGGCGAGTGGGCGGACGGGAACGTACAGACCGTCCTGGGGTCCGGCCACCGTTTGGACCACCTCATCGATGGTGATGTAGCTTGGGTCAACGCCGGTGATCTGGAGGGTAAACGCTCCCCAACGCTCCCGTTCGACCCCGAGATCGGCCTCCAGGTTGACCAGCGTCGTCTCGCCAGCCTGCAGAGAGACGGCACTGGAGACAATGGAGACAGCCGGGTCTCCCCAGCGTGGCTTGAAAATGAACGATGCGGTGGCGGAACTGGCGTTGTTGTTGTGAATGCGAATCCAAGTGATGTCTCGGCCGGAGTGGCTCGCGTCGTACAGCGTGTGCGTCGAGAAAAGCGCTGAGGCGAAATCAACGCGGCGACCGTACACCAAGTACGTCGCTCCCGCACCGGCCACTGGTGTATCGGTGCCAGAGGCGCCTACCACGACGTCGAACGCACCGTCACCATTAAAGTCCCCCATTGTCACGGAGCGGCCAACCGAGTCACGGTAGTGATTGCCGTTCAGAGTAGTTTCCAGTACCGTGTAGAGGTAGACGCCCTCCACGGTGTCGCCGACATCGAACAGGTCAATGGTGCCGGACAAGGCCGGCGCGCTTTTTCCGTAGACCACGTAGGCTCTGCCGTTATAGTACCCGCTCGAAGTGTCGTCGGATGGTGCACCGATGACGAGGTCATCGATTCCGTCGCTGTTGACGTCGCCCCCGCCAGCGACTGATGTTCCGGCTAAAGTCCGCAACCCCCCGGTGAACAAAACGCCAGCGACGGTAGTTCCGACATCGGCAAGATCAATCGTACCACTCAGTTCCGAGCTGCCCGTCTGGCCGTAAATAAGATAGGTTTCTGGGGGGCCTAGGTTGGGGAAGGGGCTGGCTAAACCATCCGGACTCGGAGCGCCAATAAGAATGTCGGCAACGCCATCCCCGTTGATATCGCCGGCATCCGACAACGCGGCTCCGGTGTAATCCTTGGCCGAAGCCCCGTCAAACGTGATTCCGTGGAGTGATCCGCCGATGTCGGTCAACTGGTACGTGCCCGACAAAGCCGACCCGCCGCTCTTGCCGTAGATCAGAAACGCCCGGCCAACATATATCATGCTGCCTACATCTTGCGCCGGTGCCCCAATTATAAAGTCGTCGATCCCGTCGCCGTTGAAGTCACCGGCGTCGCTCACTGTTTGGCCGACCTGATCGCCACTGCTGTGTTGGAAAACGGCTCCAGCCACCGTTGTACCGACATCCGAGATCAGATAGGTGCCAGAAAGGGCCGAGCCACCGCTCTGGCCATAGATCAGATAGGCTTTGCCCCCAACCGAACCCGGAGCGCCAATCAGGATGTCGTCCACGCTGTCGTTATTCACGTCGCCGGCGCTAGAGACGGATCGCCCTGTATCATCATTAGACGCAACCCCATTGAATACGGCTCCGGCCACGGTGGATCCAACGTCGGACACGTTGAACGCTCCCGACAAGGCAGAGCCTCCGGTCTGCCCGTAGATCACAATCGCCTGGCCCCAACCGCTGTTTGCCGTGACCGCTCCGATGATCAGATCGGCGACCCCGTCGCCGTTGAAATCACCGGCATCGGATAGGGGTATTCCGATATTATCAAGCACGTCCAGGACGCCTTGCACAACAAAGCCCGATACCGTGGTTCCCACGTCTGCCAGATCCACGTCGCCCGAGAGCACAGCAGCCGCGTCCTGCCCGTAGATCAGATAGACCCTTTGCAAATTCTTGGCGCCGATCAGGATGTCGTCGACGCCGTCCCCATTGATATCCCCCGCATTAGAGACATGCCAGCCGGAAGCTTCACCGGATGAAGTCGTAAACGTCGCCCCCAATCCGCCATTATTGATACCCAGAAGAGTGGTCCCGCTCTGGGGATCGGGCACGGTGTCCACCGGCGCTGCGACGTCCTCGCGTCCGTAGACGACGTAGACACGGCCGGAGTCGGTCCCGTTGACGTCGGAGCCGTAGGCGCCGATCAGGAAGTCATCCAACCCATCGCCGTTGAAATCGCCGGCTTCCGAAATGGCGTAGCCGACCTCGTCGCCGGCCTGATACCCCTGGTAGGGCATCTCGCCAACTTCCCCGTATTTGTGCGTCCCTCGGAGGAAGAAGGCTCCGTCGCGACCGCGGAACAATTTGACCTCGCCGCCAAAAGAACCCAACGCGCCGGGGGCGCCGACCAGGAAGTCGTCGATGCCGTCGCCGTCGAAGTCGCCCACCGAAGACACCGCAGCGCCTCCCAGTTCTCCAGAGCCCGGTGGGAAACTGGTGGAACCAGATTTATTGATGTCGCGGTTGTCTCTCAGGATTGCGCCGGTGAGGGCAATGGGAGAAGACTCAAATTCAATGGCGTTGACGCTGTAGGCGCCGGACAATTGTTCGGTCACCGGCCGGCCGTAGATCAGGTAGGTCTGACCAGCGTTCACCCAATCCCACCCGCCGCTAAAGTATGTCGAATACCCGAACGTCCCAAACAGGATATCAGAGAGCCCGTCTCCGTTGACATCGCCCGCCTCGGACACGGAATACCCGCAATAACTGGACGCCCCGGTGAGGCTGAGCCCATCAACCGCTCCGCCGATATCCGATAGTTCGACCGCACCCGAATAGGCCGAACCGCCACTGCGTCCATAAACGAGGTAGACAGAGCCTTCATCGAACCCCGAGCCGGATGGCGCATGCCAAGCGCCGATTAAAATTTCGTCGGTGCCGTCGCCGTTGAAGTCGCCCGCGGTCGACACCCGCATCTCCTCGCCGTTCCGCGCTTTCGTACCGTTGAAGACGGCTCCCGCGAGCGTGCCCCCAATATTGGATAGCGTGTACGACCCGTTCAGCTCGGACCCGCCGATCTGGCCGTAGACCACTGCGATCTGGCCTGCTTTGTCTAGACTGCCCGGGTCCGCATCGGGCGAACTGATCATGACATCATCGACGCCATCGCCGTTGAAGTCGCCCGCACGGGCGACCGCATCGCCGGCGTGATCGTACGGGAGGGCGCCATTGAGCACAACGCCGGCCACAGAAGTCCCCACATCCGACAGGTCCACGGACCCGGACAAGGCCGCTCCACCCATCTGCCCGTACACGATGTAGGCCGAGCCGGTCTCGGGTCCGGTCACGGAGGCAAGTTTGTACCCAATGCACACGTCATCAACGCCGTCGCCGTTGAAATCGCCCGCCGCGCAGATCGATGAGGTGACGCCATTGAAATACACGCCGGCGAGGGTTGTAGCCAGGTCGGCCAGCTCGATGGTCCCGCTCAGGGCCGAGGCTCCGGATTGGCCGTAGATCACGTAGACCTGGTCGGCCTCGGTCCGGATCAGCACGTCGTCCACCCCGTCTCCGTTGAAGTCTCCCGCGTCCGAAACGTCGACCCCCGCCTCGTTGTTCGCGAGAATGCCGTTGAAAACAACACCCGGTGTCGTATCGCCGATGTCGTAGAGATTCGTCTGACCGATGGGCGCAGTCGGTGTCGGGCCGACGACACCGTAGATCACATACGTCATACCCCGCTCGGTTGCGGAGGTATTGTCGTTGTCCTCTGACCGGCCGACCATGTAGTCGTCGATGCCGTCGTCATTAAAGTCCCCTGCACGCGACACCGAAACCACGCCCTTGAGGGTTCCGAAGACCACGCCCTCGACGGTCACGCCCACGCGATCCAAGGGGATCGAGCGCGGTGGGGCCTCGGGGAAACCGTACACCAAATAGGTCTTACTCGGGTTTCCCGCCTGAACCCACAAATCGTCAATGCCATCCTGGTTGATGTCGCCCGCACCCTCAGCGCGACCCGCGGCAAAGTAAACGCCTTCCAGGCTGGAGCCGATCTCTGCCAGAGGGATCACGCCGGTGATCTCCGCGGCACCGCTCTGGCCGAAGACCAGGTAGCCGTAATCCACTAAGATGTCGTCCACGCCGTCGCCGTTGAAGTCGCCGGCCGCCGCCACATGGCCCCCTCCGCTCACGCCCGTCAACCGCGGCCCGGTCAGATCGCCCGGTCCGACGGTTCCTGAGAAATAGGTCCCAGCCTCACCGTAGCCCAGGTAGACGTCAAACCCACTGGTTGCCCGCCGAGACATCAAGAGGTCGTCGATGCCATCGCCATTCATATCCCCGGCACCCGAGACGTGACTATTGTCAAAATCCGTGTAGGTAATGCCGAGCACGCCCCCCGGCTGGCCGATGTCGGCCACCGAAATGGTGGAAGCCAGCGTGTTGGAGCCCCAGATGAGGTACATCTTATCCCAGCCGTCTGCCGTCAGCATTATCTCGGCATATGTGTCGTCGTTGACGTCCCCGGGAATACTCACCCGGTAACCGACCTCGCTGTGGCTGCTAGCCCCCTGGATTTTGACACCGCCTACGCTCGCGCCAACGTTCCACAAGTAGATGTCTCCGGTGAGCGGACTGTTGTCAAAGCGCCGGCCGTATACCAGGTAGGCTTCCCCAGCGTTTATTAGACCGCCAGGGCCCGCTTTATGCGCGCCGATCAAGATGTCGCTCAGCCCGTCACCGTTCACGTCCCCCGCGGAGGTGGTCGCTCCGCCCCGCGTGTACACGCCCTGGAGCGTCGCACCGGCTACAGTGGTGCCGACGTCCGACAAGTTGACGTCGCCCGAAAACGCGGAACCTCCCGATTGGCCGTAAATGAGGTATACTTCCGCAGCCCTGTCGACACCCAGCGGATCGGCGTCGATCGCTGTGATTAGAATATCGTCGATCCCGTCGCCGTCCACGTCGCCCGCATCGGTCACCTCGTAGCCGGCGTGGTCGTCGTCGTCGATGCCCAGGAACACCGCACCAGCCACAGAGTTGCCAACATCTCCAGGAGCGATCGTCCCGGGCAGGCCTGCAGCGTTGATGGGTATTGGAAGGCTGGAAAAAACAAGGATCAGGGTGGCGCAGATAACGATGAGTCGCGCGAACATGGTTTCCCTCCCCACTCGCACACACCGATTTGGTGACGAATAGGCGCTGCTTCCGGTGTACGCCCGTACCGGACTCCGCATAGCCCGCCAAGCAAAAAGCGGTTCGTATTGTAACAGACTAAATTACAATGTCAAGCTAATTGTCTTGTTTTTTCAAATACCATTCAGCCCTTTCCCGCAGGAGCTTGTCGGGGTCGTCATGGGCGATCTGCCGCAGCGTTTCTCGAGCTTGCAGCCCGCCGATCTGGCCGAGGGAATTGATCGCAACTTCACGCGCCTTCCGATCAGCGTCCCGTAACGCGATCTGAGAGAGCAGCTCGACGCTGGATGCGTTGCCCGGCTTGGCCTTGCCTAGGACACTGATGGCGGACAGGTGCGTCGTCGGGTTTTGCGCCTGCATGATTCTCTCCTGGATCAACCGCCAAGCCTTGGACGTTCCGATCTCGGCCATGCTGTGGAGCGAACGGGAAACCAACAAGTTCCGGTTTGTTATCGTACCCTCGCGCAGCGCGTCGAGGTAACGATCAAGAATGTCCACCGTGTCGTCATGCCAAATCTTCCCGAGCAGATGAACAACATTCGATTGCTCGTTGGAATTATCCGAATTGAAGAGAATCTCTTCAAACTGCTCCAGTAAGGAACGCCCGGACTTGTGCACCTGCGATTCGATCGCCCTTTGCCGCGTCAGGTTGCCCTGCTTGAGCGAATCCCGCCACAGCACCACGATCTCACTTGCGTTGACCTCACGGGAGACCAGTCCGGTGGTCCCGTCTTTCCATTTGATCGTGATCTTCCCGGGACGCTTGGGAGCCGGCTCGTCTTCGGACGAGCCGGCCAGGTTGAGAGCCAGGAACAATGAGCCCATCGCCACAAGCAGCAGCGCGCTGTACAGGACGACTTTCCTCCGGGTCCGATTCAAGAGAGTTGTCCTTTCTCTGTTGGCTCCGGCACCGCTCCGTCACTGCGAGCCACGTTACAAGCGCATCTCCGTTCTTCAGGGTTTCTTGCGCGTAACCTTGAAGAGATGGCCGTCGCCTTGAGCGACGGTGAGGGTGAGCTTACCATCGGCGAGGATCTGTTTTATCAATCGGCCGTCGGTCTTGCGGACTTCCTGGACGGCCGTGACGTCCGGGGCGAAGACAAGGGTCATGGCCTCGGCGGCGAAGTCCGGTGCGCCAAATGCGATAAAGTTACGAGCGACGCCAGGAACAGGCTTTCCATCCACATAAGCACCGCCCTGCCCGGGCACGTCTTTGCTCCACCAGCCTGTCTTCTGGACGACCTTGTCGAGCTCGATGTAATAATCGCCGGCCGGCTGAGTATCAAACCGAAGGATGACGGCGTTGTCGGCAAAGAGGTTGCGCCAGGTCCAGGCAGCGACGACCTCGCCGGCCACGCCGCCTTTGCGGATTCGGATCGTCGCGCCGTGGCCCACACCGCTGTAGGAAGAGGCCAGCAAGGAGACCGCGGAGATCGGTTTGGCGGCGGTGAATTTCTGTCCGAGCGTGTGGCCGGGTTTGAGAAGATCTCGGTGTCGGTCCAAGCCCAACTCGATTCGGGTGACGACACTCATCTTGCGACGGTTCTTGTTCATCACAAGGAAATACTCACTCCCCTCGCCATCTTCAAACAGACCAACCAGCGGGCGTCCGCCGGTGACCTTCGTCAGGTATCCGTCCTGGGGCAACGGGTCACGAGACAGGGGCAGCGTTTCTTTCGGATCTTCCAAGTAGTGTGTGCCCGGAAGTTTTGGCTTGTCGAGGTGGTGGATGCCAACGGAGGTGAGCCCAAGCAACGTAGGACCCAGAGCCTTGACCTCCGCGTTGATGCGCTGGACGATGGAATAGCGCGAGGTCACGCTGCCGTCTTTGTTGACAAGAGCGCTTTCGATCTCGGCGCCCTCGAGGTTGGGCCCGGAGATTCCGCCTTCGGTCGTATCGTAGGTAAAGTACCACAAGCCTTTGGCCCCGTACGCCAGCAGGGAGTAGACCTGAAACCGAATGTCCATCTCGCTTGGCGTAAAATAGGTCCAATGGGGATTGACCAGGGGGAACCCCCAGAACGGCAGGTCATACTTGAGCGACCGGTCACGAAAGATCGCCATGTTGTGATAGAAGTAGGTGTCTTCAAAATTCTTGTAGAAGAACCGATCGTCATTGCTCTCGCGTAGCGCGCCATAGTTGTCATAGCTGAGCACGAGCGGCTTCACGGTCTCCACATACCCATCGACATAGGGACCGTATTGCGTAACGCCGGGCAGCTCTTCCTCCACGATTTTCATCGCGTGAAGGTTCACCCATGGAAGCAGATCCGGTCGTGCAGCCCGAAGGGCGGCCGTCCAATCGGCGATGCTCGCAAAGCTCTCCGGCGAAGGTTCGTCCCAAAGCAAAACGCCCACAATGTTTGGATGTCGCTTGGCGGCTTCCAATACTTCGGCGAGAACCTTTTTTGAAAACGGACTGCGATCAACCTTCTGGTGATGTAGCAGCACCGGAAGCCCAAGCTTTTCGGCCAAGGCCACGGCTTTTTCCCGCCGCTCACTCGATCCGCGCGGCCACATCATCGCAATGTTGAAGTTCGCGGCCAGGTATTGCCGCAGGGCTTTTTCGGTATCCTTCGGCCCATACCATCCGCCGATTGGAAAGGATCGGAATACCCATTCTGATCGCCCAGGCAATGGGCTCTTCCGTTCTTCATTTTTGAGATTCGCACCGCCGAGTACGAGGCTTGTGGTCAAAAGCAGGAGTGTGATCCGAATCTTAGAAGCGAAGGATTGAAATGTCATCTGTCCTCTCACGTCGGTTGCGATTGCTAAGGAACAAGACCCATAGAGTATCGCGCGACGAACATCCGCGTCAAGAGCCTCAGGCTCCTAAAGAGACATCGCACAACGCGGCTCGATCGTCTTCGGTTTCAAACCCGGTCCCGAAGACCCCCTTTCTGGCTAGCTTTAACATCATATATTGAAAAGCCTTATGTGCCAATCGCACGAAATATAGGCGCCGCCCACATTTCTCCTTGACAGCTAATAGTTATGTGATATACTATTTTATAGATAACCATTAATCGGCTAATTAAATAAAGGGAGAGCGGGATGGTTTGCTCTGCTCGCCGCACACGCGGCCTTGGATGGATAAGATGAAAATTCTATTGATCATGGCAGATGCTCATATGCACACGTTGCGGATCGGGCCCCATGTTCGCTCCATGCGCGAAGCCCCGTTGACGCTCACGACGCTGGCGGCTCTGGCACCGCCCGAACTGGACATCCAGTGGCGGGTGGTGGATGAAAGTATCGACGTGGTGCCGCTGGACTTCGACGCGGACCTGGTGGGCATCAGCGTCCTGACCGGCACCGCCAACAGGGCCTACGCGCTCGCCGACCACTTTCGCACGCGCGAAATCACCACGGTACTCGGCGGCGTACACGTCACCATCCTTCCCGAAGAGGCGGCCCGTCATGCCGACAGCATTGTCGTCGGCATGGCAGAGCAGTCCTGGCCGGCGCTCCTGCGCGATTTCGCGAGGGGGGATCTACAGGCTGAGTATACGCAAGACCTCCAAAGTAATGACGTGCTCGAAGGCGTTCCCACGCCGCGGGTCGACCTGCAACGCAACAGTGGGTACATGATGCCCTACACCGTCCATGCCACTCGCGGATGCCGAAAGGCATGCGATTTCTGCTCCGTGCCGGCTGTCTTTCCGCGCTTCTTCAAGCGGCCGGTGTCGGACGTCATCCGGGACATTCGAGCCGTCCCCGGTCGCCGATTCGGCTTCAACGACGTCAGCCTTTTGGAAGACCGGGAATATGCCAAGGAGCTCCTCTCCGCACTGATCCCGCTGAAAAAGAAATGGGGCGGCCTGGCAACCGTCGATGCCATCCGCGACGAAGAGCTGCTCGACCTGATAGCAAAGAGCGGGTGCGTGTACCTTTTATTCGGCCTGGAGTCGATCCACCAACCGACGCTCAACTCGATCTACAAAGGCTTCAACAAGGCCCAGGAATACGACGAGGCCGTGAGCCGTCTCCACGACTGTGGCATTTCTATCCAGGGTTGTTTTGTATTCGGGTTCGATTCCGACGATCCTGGTATATTTGAACGCACGGTGCAGCGCGTGGAGGAACTGAAAATCGACATTCCCCGCTACTCTATCTACACCCCCTATCCCGGTACAAGCCTGTTCCGCCGACTGGAGACCGAAGGTCGCATTCTGAGTCACAACTGGGCGGATTACGACACTATGCACGTGGTCTATCAACCGGCGCAGATGACACCGGAACAACTCTATGAAGGCTTTAAGCGGGCCTACCGCCAAACGTTCAAATTCTTGCCAATTCTGCGGCGTACGATATCCCTCCGGATGTACGCACCGGTCAATTTCGTCGGCAACCTTACCTATCGAATCTTCGTCAAGCGTCTCGCCCGTGAGGCGCGCTTCCGTCAGCCTTCTACCCGACCCGTTGTTGTGGAGGCACCGTAATGCCCCGTCTCACATTGATCTATCCCTGCATCGGTCGTTTTCCCGGCGACAAATACGTCCGCTCCTGGCAAATGCAACCACTCGTCATGGCCTTGCTCAAAAGCCTCACGCCGCCGGACTGGACCGTCACCTTATTCGACGATCGCCTGGAGGCCATAGATTTCGACCAGCCCACCGACCTGGTGGCCATCTCCCTGGAGACCTACACCGCCCGCCGGGGCTACCAGATCGCGCAAGCCTTTCGCGCACGAGGCGTGCCCGTTGTTGCGGGCGGCTACCACGCCACGGCCTGCCCCGAAGAGGTCCTCGAACATGTGGATGCGGTCTGTGTCGGAGAGGTCGAAGGCGTGTGGTCCACCATCCTGGCCGACGCCAAGAACGATTGCCTTCGAGGCACCTACAAAGCCCAAGCTCCCCCCAACCTGAGCGATCTTAAGCCGGATCGCAGCATCTTCGCGGGGAAATCCTATTTCAAAATGGCCCTGGTGGAAACCGGCCGCGGGTGCCCCTTCACGTGCAACTTCTGTTCGATCACAGCGTTTCATAACGCGACCTATCGACGACGACCGGTCGCGGATGTCATTGACGAAATCATGAACCTCAAAGAGGACATTGTCTTTTTCGTAGATGACAACATGGTGGGCGATTTAGAAGGCGCCAAAGAATTGTTTCGCGCGCTGATCCCCTTGAAGATCCGCTGGATGAGCCAGGCCTCGATCAATATGACCCGCAGCCAAGAGACATTGGATTTAATGGCCCAAAGCGGCTGTATGGGGGTCCTGGTCGGTTTCGAGTCCCTGGACCCGGCCACCCTGGAGGCCATGGACAAGGGGGTCAACCGCGCCGAAGAATTCTCGGACGCCATGAACAAGCTGCGGCAGGCCGGGATCGCCGTCTACGGTACATTCGTTTTTGGATACCCTCATGACGCGCCCGATTGTTTTGAACGTGCCGTCGCGTTCGCGTTGCAACAGAAGCTCTTCATCGGCGCGTTCAATCACCTGATCCCCTTTCCGGGCACACACCTGTACCGCGAACTACAAGCCGAGGGACGACTGGATTCGGACCGTTGGTGGCTGGAGGAAGACTATCGATTCGGCGATGTGCCGTTCCGTCCCGCCAGCATGGCTGCCGACGAGATCGAGCAGCGATGTCACATCGCACGACGAGCCTTCTACAACACCGGCTCGATCCTTCGGCGCGCGTTGGACACCCGAGCCAATTGCTCCGGCCTACGGCGCGCGCAGTATTTTTTCGGGATCAATTTCCTGATGCAACGCGAGGTTGCTCAAAAGCGAGGGATTCCCCTGGGGGTGCGCGATGGAAGCTCTCCTTAAACAGACCGGAGCGGGCCTGACCGTTCGCACCGCCACCCGCGACGATGACACCGCGATTCGGGCCTTGCTACAGCGCACACCCATGCCGGGGACAGTCTCGGTCACCTTCCCGCGCGAACCGAGCTTCTTTGACGCACTCGAAGTGGAGGGTCGCGACCACATCGTCATCCTGCTGGAACAAGGTCGCGAGGTGCTTGGCGTGGGCGTGCGGTCGATCAAACCCGTGCATTTCAACGGAAGGATACAGCCGATCGGCTATCTCAGCAGCCTGCGATTGGACCCCGCCGCGCGGGGCACGCGGGCATTGGCAAAAGGGTATCGCTTCCTGGCCAACACGTGTGCCGAACGAGCCGATATTCCCTTTTCTCTTACCACGATCCTGGAAAGCAATGCCGTTGCACGAGCACTGCTCACCAGTCGCCGAGCCGGTTTGCCCGCCTACCAGGACCTGGGTCGCTATTGCACCGTCGCGATCCCACTCTTTCGTCGCCGCCGGAAGACTTTTGGGTTCAAGGTTATGAATGGCTCTGAGGTCGGCCTCGAGGCAATTGTTGAGGCACTCACACGTTTCGCAAAAGACAAACAATTCTACCCGGCTTACACAATAGAAGACTTTCGATCTTCCGGTGGGCTTCTGCGTGGACTGAGAGCAGATGATTTTCTTGTCGCGGTCGGGGACCACAACATTGAAGGCGTAATGGCATGCTGGGATCAGTCCAATTTTCGCCAAACAGGCGTTGAGGGGTATCGTGGCCCCCTCCGCGCCGTCGCCAACACGTGGCACTTGCTGTCCCGATCTCTGCGACTTCGCCCGTTCCTACCACGGTCTGGAGAGCCACTACAGGCAATCGTCGCGGCGTGTATTGCCGTGGAACGAAACAATCCGGAAATTTTCTCCGCCCTACTGGACCGTGCTCTACACCTCCAGGCTACCGGGCGGTCGTGCTGGATGTTGGTCGGGTTGGCCGAATGTGATCCGCTCCTGGCCGCAGCCGTCCGATACCTGCATTTCACCGTATCCAGCCGCATCTACGCAGTGCGATGGGACAAAGAGCCCGATGTCGGCGCCGGCCTCGGCGGGCGCGTTCCTTATCTAGAGTTAGGAAGCTTGTAAAAAGGAGACCTTCAATGGGATTGCGCGCAACCCTTGTCCCCGTGGCAGACCTCACGCCCGGGCAAATCGACCGCATGTTTTCGTTGATGCGCAGCTACTTCGAAGGCATGGACCGCAGACAATTCGAAACGGATCTTCTCGAAAAGCAATGGGTGGTCTTGTTATCGACGTCTGCGTCCAAACAGACGTGTGGCTTCTCCACACTGCGCATTCTTGAAGACCGGGTTCAAGATGTCGCTGTACGCGCCATTTTTTCCGGCGACACGATTATTGACCGCGCCCATTGGGGCCACCAGGCCTTGGAGCGTGCGTGGTTGCCGTTTGTGATGTCTCACGTAGAAGAAAACCCGCAGTGCAGATGGTTCTGGTTTCTGATCAGCAAGGGGTATCGCACATTTCGATACCTGCCAGTCTATTTTCATCGATATTATCCCAACCCTGATCATGCAACACCGGCATTGGAAAGGGAAATCACCGATCGTTTGGCCCGCGCGAAGTTCGGTCGTTACTATGACGCTACCCATGGCACGATTCACGAACCGGCGGACTATCACTTACGTTCGGGCGTCAGTGACATTACTCAGCGCGAATTGCGCGACCGACGCGTGGCTTTTTTCATGCAAAAGAACCCCGATTGGTCCAACGGCGTGGAATTGGCCTGTCTGGCGGAGCTGGATCGCAACAACCTGCGGCCCACTGCCCGGCGCCTGCTACCCGGTGCGGCCAAGGCGATGGCTCGATGAACCGTCGCGCAACCGCAGCCAATGCCGGGTGGCTGGCCACGTGCCTGCCTGGGGCCGCGCGGTTTGCCTTCGCCGTGCGGCGCACCCAGGCCACGCAACGCGCTTTGCTACAGCGCATTCTTCGGCAGAATGAAGCGACGCACTTTGGGCAAGCACAGGACTTCGCGCACATTCGCAGCGTAGAACAGTTCCAGGACCGTGTCCCTCTGGCAACCTACGAAGACTTCCTGCCCCACATCGAGGCGATCGCAGCGGGAGATGCGAACGTGCTCGTACCGGAACGCCCCAGCTGCCTGGAGCCCTCCAGCGGGTCCACATCGGCCAGCAAGTTGATCCCCTACACGCCGACGCTCGCGGCTCAGTTCCAAGCCGGAACCGACCCCTGGGTGTGCGACATGATGCGACGGCATCCGCGAATGATGCAGGGGCGCGCCTATTGGTCAATCTCGCCTGCCGCGCACAAAGGGCGTGTCAGCAAAGGAGGAGTCCCGATTGGCTTCGAGGAAGATGCCGCCTATTTGGGGTCCGCGGCAAAGTATCTTTTGGGGCACGTGCTAGCCGTGCCTTCCCATGTGGCACAGCTGCCGGACATCGACAGCGTTCGCTATGCTACCTTGAAGTATCTGCTGGCTGCGCGCGATTTGAGCTTCATCTCTGTTTGGAATCCCACCTTTTTGGAATTGCTGCTACAACCACTCGAAATATGGGCGGACAAATTGGTCGATGAGCTGGGCGCCCGCGGTCGCGAGGTGGCAAAGATCCTTGAGGCAGGAGACCAACAAGGTCGCTCCGTCTATGAACGGCTGTGGCCGCACTTGGCATTGATCAGTTGCTGGACGTCGGCCGCCGCGTCCGGGCCGGCACAACAGCTGGCCAAGCTCTTTCCAAACACACCAATTGCGCCAAAAGGACTGTTGGCCACAGAGGGAATCGTGACAATCCCCATGGGCGATCGGCCCGATGGCGTGTTGTCGGTACTGTCGCACTTCTTCGAGTTCTTTCCGGAAGATCAAGAGGGGCCTGCGCGAACCGCCTGGCAACTGAAGGAAGGCGAGACCTATTCGGTGGTGTTAACCACCGGGGGTGGGTTATACCGGTACCGTCTCGAAGACCTCGTGCGTGTGACCGGGTTCTACCACCAATGCCCGCGGTTGGCGTTTTTGGGCAAAAAAGGGCGCGTGTCGGACCTGTACGGCGAGAAGCTCAATGAGGCGCACGTGGCCGAGGTCTTGCCCGCCCTGGGCGCATTTCAACTACTCGCGCCCGAGGGCCAGTCGCGCCCGGACCATTACACGCTCTTCGTCGCAGGCGAGCACCGTCCTGCTGACGAAACGTTGCGCCAAGCCGCCAAGCAACTGGAAGACGGACTGCGCCGCAACGTCCACTACCAATACTGCCGCGAGCTTGGCCAATTGACACCAGCCCAAATCTGCTGGATCCAAAATGGCGCGCCGCGTGCCTTCGCCATTTATCACGACCACTGCCTCCAACGGGGGCAAAAGGCCGGAGACATCAAGCCAACGGCCCTGGATACAGAAACGGGCTGGCGGGAGCGGCTGGTTGGCAGTCGGCGTGCGCGAGAGATTTTAGCACGGCCCTGATACAAGATACACGGTCGTTAGTCGAGGTCCGGTCACGTTCCACCCTTGATGGGCGAGCCTGCTGGAGGCGAAGATCGCTCCCCGCACATTGTACCGTCTGGGAACGCCCGGGTTCGGCCCGCAGCAATATCTTCTCGCGCTTCAACACGACGGACTGCCTTTGTCGCCCAAACAGGTCCTTTGGTGCCACTTCGAAGGCAACGATCTGGTCGGAGCCCAGCGGCATGAAACGCTGGAGCGGCAAGGCAAGGCGTACCCTGCCGTCGCGCCGACCATACGTCCCTTCTTCTACACGTTGGTCTCCACGCAACTGCTCGGCAGTATGCTCCGGAGCTATGCGCCGATCGAGCGCAAACCGTACGACGGATTCAATCCCGTCTCGCTGGCCCTTCCGGGAAACTCGCGCAGGGTCGCATTCAAGAACCATTATCTGATTTCGGCGGCGGCCCCGCGAGAAGAGTTGGAAGACTCTATCGGATGGGCCAAGACCCGCGAATCGATCCTCGCCGGTGGGGCTGATTCTGTTTCAGGCGCTGGCGATGTGAATCACGACGGGATCAGCGATATCATCATTGGTGACACTAACTTCACGGGCTCTACGCACGTAATCTTTGGTCACTCCGGCGCGAGTGAGCTGACAGGAACGGTTGATGTGGGGGATATTGGAACGACGGTCGAGGGCGATTCTTTTTTTGGCACGGGTTCGGAAGAACAATTTGGCTATTCGGTATCCGATGCCGGTGATGTCAATGGAGATGGAATCGATGATCTCCTGATTGGGTCTCCGGTTGATTTCTTGGGTGGCGGTCCCACTCGTGCGTACTTGGTCTATGGCCAAGACGAAGCGCTTGGCCCTATCGATCTGCAAATCGATGCCACCTTTTCCCGCAGTTTCTCTCGAACCGTGGGCCGGTCTGTCTCTGGTACAGGCGATTTTAATGGCGACGGACTGGCCGACTTCATAATTGGAGACCCGATAGACGGCAACAGATCCTATTTGGTTTACGGCAAAGCCGGAGCATCCGAACTGACAAGGACATTCGATCTGAGGGACACGGGTACTAGCCTCGATGGAGTTCTGTTCCAAGGACCACATGACCCAGACATTGGCGAAGGCACCGCTGGCTGGTCCGTCTCAAACGCGGGAGACGTCAATGGCGACGGCATCGACGACCTGCTCATCGGCGCGACATTTGCGACTCCACCCGGCGGCACTTCGATGGGGCTTGGAGCTGCTGGAATGGTCTACCTTTATTTATGGCAAGAGCGGTACGGAAGCTCTTTCAGGAACGATCGACCTCGAAAATTTTATCACCGCTTTTGACGGCATCGCGTTCCACGGCGTCCAAAACAGTAGCTGGGCCGGAGTGTCCGTCTCAGGAGCGGGCGATGTCAACAACGACGGGTTCGACGAT
>JAJDCN010000111.1 GCA_029260815.1 Planctomycetota bacterium | reverse complement strand
ACACCGGTACTGGGGCTCGGATCGCTCGAACTGTCCGCGGTCGACCTCCTTGAATCCGATGGTGGAGAGGTTGCCGGTCTCCTCGTCGTATAGCCCGCCAAAATCCCAGATCCGCTCCCGATCCGAGTAAAAGTAGATTTTGGGCGCGACCGCGGCGAGCCGATCGTCTCCCTCCAACCGGTCGACCAGGCAGGTAAGAAATTTTGGATCTAATTCCGTGTCGTTGTTTAACAACAGGACATGATCGCACCCAAGCGTGCGTATGCAATACCGGATACCGATGTTATTGCCTTCTGAAAAGCCAAGGTTGGTCGGATTGCGCAAAATTTTTAGCTCCGGCAGTGCATCCTGGATTTGAGCGACACATGCGTCGGTGGACCCGTTGTCCACAAGGACCGCTTCACTATTGGGGTAGGTTAGTTCCGCAAGAGAGCGGAAGCCGTTCACGGTGTGTTCGTACTGATTGATGTTGAGGACGACAATACCGATCTTCGGAGGGTTGCGCGATGTCATTGGCGGGACACTCGGTTCGGCAATGCACCTCGATGCGTAGGATCGCAGCTGCGCAAGGGGTCAACGTCCCGTCAGGGCGTTCTTCATTTTCTCTTGACGCTCTTCTTCCTGGTCCATAAGGTAGACGATCGTCCGGAAGCACACGAAGCGAAAGTACTCATCGGTCTCTCGGGCCAATCGCTCCACCGGGCGCGGCCGATCTCCGCCTTGGCGCGCGAGGGCGTAGCGCTCGAACTCGTTCTCCATCAGGTTGTCTCGAATATCGAAGATCCACTCTCCGCCGAGCAATGGGTAATCACGCGTGTCTGTGGACAGGTGGATGGGCTTTCCCGCTTGAGAGAGCGTCTCCAAATCCACTGCAGCCAAAACCGAGTTGTCCGTGCGATACAACTGCATGGCAAACCCGATCCGCGGCGGGTAATAGGGATTGAAATCAGTAATCGCCCCAACGAACACACCATCGACGTTGAGCAAACGCCCCACCTCGCGGACGTCGTTAGCGTCGCGGATAGCAGGAATTTTGTTCTCATGCATAACGCGAAGGACCTGATCGGGGCGGATTACCTTTCGAAAGGTACCGGATCGGACGAGCTCGGTCGCGAAAATATTCGCGTATTTTACCATGTTGGGCGTGTCGTCGGCCTCTCCTTGGCGAAGCAGTTCGACCACCGCGACGGTCTGGATTTCAATATTGGGGTTGACAGGGCTGGCGCCGAAGAATCGGCCAAGAGCTTCTTTCGTGATATGATAGCCCACGTCGCGGGCGGCGAGACAGCCGCTGGTGGAGCCGGTAAGCGCGAGGATCAGCAAAAGACGTACTGTGGTTCGCATGATTCCCCTCAAAGCGTTTTCCATCAACAATTTCGTATAAAAAACGGCCCGCGGCGATTATACCGCTGACCGGCATCCAATCCAATCTTAGAAGTCAAAATCCTCGACGGTCGACGCAGTCTCCCCTCCTTCGTCCACGATCATATTCAGGTCGAAGACGGCCGGCTTGAGGCTCCAGATCGTCTTCTTTCCGTTCCGTGTGGAGGTAAAGTAGATTCGTCCATCGGGAGCCCACCGGGGGTTCCAATCCGGGTCGTTATTCACGGTCAACTGCATGAGATTAGTCCCGTCGGCATTGACGATCCAAACGTCATCAGCTTCCTGAGTCCGGCCGATTTGTTGACTCTTGGGGCTCTTGTGCACTGTGGAGAAGGCGATCTTCTGCCCATCGGGAGACCAAGAGGGGTTGATCGCCGCCCAGTTCGTGTTTGGAACGATCTCAGTTAGGTTGTTCCCTGAGGTGTCGACAGTCCAAATCCCATACCAGTGTCCGGAACGGCTGCGTGGTTTCTGGAAAACGATGATATCCTTGGTCGGGTGCCAGTCGGGGAACAGGCCGGGGCCGATGTTCGTCAGGGACTGGGTTCGCATGTTGACGATCCACATTTCCCACACGCCGTTGGGCGTCTTGGCGGAAAAGACGATTTTTGAGCCGTCCCGCGACCAAGAGGGGGTGATCTCATCCGAGTGGGATTTGGTCACTTGAATCACAGGCCCTTCTTCGAGGGCGGAAGTAACGAAGACATCCCAGTTCCCATTTCGGTTGGAAGCAAAGGCAAGCAAGCGCCCGTCGGGGGAAATAGACGGCTGGACGTCGGCTGCGGTCGAGGTGGTCTTTTGGATCACACGGGTTCCATTGACCGGCTTGACATAGATGTCCGGGCTCGTATTGTGTCGGGTGGAAGCAAAGGCGATAAATCGTCCGTCGGAACTGGAGACATCCGGAGCAAAGTCCGCTCCCACTTCCGAAAAGGTATGCTGACGAAGGTCGCCATACGGCTTGGCAGAAGACGGCAGTTCCCAGGATGAGAAAGAAACCACGGCTTCCAGGTCGATGTCAGGGTTCAGCACAACCACTTCCTTGACGGGCTCGGGAGAACGCTGTGGGGCGGCCGAAGGCTGTGTCTGCCCGGTATAGAGACAACCGGTTGCGAACAGAAGCTGACACGCGATAATCAGGAATTTTTGACGCGCAACCATTCCCAAGACTCCTTTCACATAGTCATTTTTCCGCCCTCGGGACTCCTTCCCGCCTTCCATGGCGATCGTGAGGACGTACGAATCAACTGCCTTTACCCATGCTTTATCGGTAGTTGATTCTGGAGCCTTTAGAACTTTCGAATACTTTCGAAAGTTCGCTGAAAAAAAGATGAAAGGAATTTAAAGAAACAGCCGCGACCATTTCGGATCGCGGCTGTTGATTTGTGCGGACCTCTCGAACCGATTAGCCGCCCTGGGAATCCGCCCACCATTTCGACCAACGCTGAATTTGGGGAATGCTGGTCGGGCCCAACGGATCGAACGGAAGCGATTGCCCGGTGAGCGCTTTGAGACTTTTCCACGACGTGCGGGCAATGAATGTTTTCTGGTTGTACATGTGCTCGATCAGCGACCCGTTTGCATCGTCTGTCCCGATTTCGCCCAAGGCCACGGCCGCCATTTCGACGGCAGACGCGTCATCTCGCTGCGCCTTTTCGGGCTTCCCGGGACGGGCCGGAAGGTTTGCCTCCATCACGGACGTCATCGTCTGAGCCATGGCGCCCAACGAATCCTTGTCGCCCAAGCCCTTGGCTGGCTTGATCGCTTTATACAGAACCTCAACGACCTTCTTGCGCAGAATCCGATCTTTTTCCTCGGCGAGCGTCCACTTGTCAAAAACGCGGCTTAATGCCGCGACATTACCACTCTCAGCCAACCTCGAGATGAACTCGCTCCGGGCTGTCGGCTGGGTCTCTTTGGGGTTATACAGGCTCTTTAGCCCTTCGATCCCCTTATCGCTCTTGTCTGCATAAGTAATCATCAAATCCAGGGCCCTTGTCTTCTCGGCGCCGGACTTCGAGCGATAGGTCTCGATCAACTCTGCAACGACCTTGTCCGACTCGATTCCCAAGGCGATGATTGTGGTAAGTAGCCTGTAATGAAACGCGGCATCCTCGACGCTCAGCTCATCCAGCAGGGCGTTGGCGGTGTAAACTCGGAATGGGAAAAAATTTGGTTTCTTCAAAATGGAATCCAGGGCCTGCTGCTTCTCCTGAAGACCTGGACTCCCGAGCCTCAGCACTACAATAACAACCTCTTCGGTCGAACCAAACGTTTCGAGCAGCCATTGACCGGATGCGATACGAACCTCCTTGTGAGGATCCTTTAGCAACTCCATGATCGCCTTGCCGATATCCGCATGAGTGGAAATCCCCTCGACGCTGGCCAGGATTTTCAAGTCCGTGATTCGCCACAAAGGAGGATCGCTGCTGGCGACGAGCGCCAGAGCCACACGTTCCAAATCCTCCACCTTGGCATGCTTTGCCGCTTCCGGAATCGCCGAGGCATCGGTCCGCGCTTTGATTCGCGCCTTTTCAAAGGGGGAGTCCGGAAGAACCGGAAGCACGACTGGATTCGTACCGTTTCCATTGCTTGTTTCAACGACTGGGGGTGTTTCCGGAGTTTCGTTCGCCGGTTGTTTCGGCTCTTGGTCCTTTCGACCACATCCCACATACGTGCTCATCGACACAGCAAGAAGGATCACAAGCAAATAATACCCGAAGTGTTTCATCTTCTCCAACCTCTTACTCCCTGGAATGCGCGGCTCTTGGTTCGTTAGAATAACAGTGACAGTATCATGCATTATAGTATTTCTACCTGAAAATGAAAGGGGCATTTCCGGCTTCGAAAAGATTGAATCAGGATTCTGGGCTTTGAATCAAAGTCCCGTCTCCTTCACCGGGAGCCAGGACAAAGCCCAGAGCCCGAAGCGTGCGGATTAATCCGATGAAACGTTCCGGATCCAGATCGACTTGAAGCGTCCCGGCCGAATCCGTAACTGCAAAACCCTCCATCGCCAAGGACGCGATCAACTGCGGGTGGTCGCAAACAAATGTCAACGCCACCGGCGCGCCGGCGGATTGATCAACCTTGCGGGCGATCTCATACCAACGGCCCTCAAAGGTGTGCCCGTTCACCCCGTTGAGAAACAAGGTCTTGGCGTCGTCGGTTTCAAACAACCACGTTGCACTCCAGGTCAGATAAAAGAAGCGCTGTGGCATGAACCCGGCCCACAGCCGAGCCGCATCAAACGAAAACGGCAGGGGATCCACGATCCACTCGGCGGATGCCTGGACTTCCTGCTCGGCCTCTCCAGTGGAGGTGTAGGTCATCTGAGAGGAGACTATCGGATTCATCCGCAGGTGAGCGGTAAACGGAACCTGCAAAGTCAGGCTCTCTCCCGGCTCCAGGGGACCCAAATCTTCTTTCTTGAAAAAGACCTCCCCGGCCGAACAGGTGATCCTCCGCACCTCGATCCGCTGATCCTGCGCATTGCACACCGTCACTTCGACCTGACCCGCGTGGCCTTCCAGGTAGATATCTTCGGGTTCGACCACCAACATCTGAGCAGCGCACCCGGTCCACACCATAGCCACAATTGCGAGTCCAATGATCCTCCATAACGGCCTGTTCAAGATTGCTCGCTCCTTCGCACGCGCCTTGATTTTCATATTAACTGGACAAAGCATAAACGAAACTCTCGGGATTTCAACCGAATATCCTCATTCCGCGTGTCTCACCCGGCGGATCCCCGTTGACGCGAGGGGGGGCGAGGCAATACAGTATCGGCGTGACTGCTGTCCCAACACACACGAACGAGAGGCCCTACACCCATCGGCCGGTCCTTAAGCTAACACTCGCCTTTGCCGCCGGAATCGCAATGGACCGTTTTGCGCAGCCCACGCCGGCGCTGAGCATCGGATTGGCAGCCGTCAGTCTCGTGGGCGGCCTGCTCCTGCTGCTGGGACGCAAAGATCTCTGGACGACCGTGTTTATCCTCCTGTTCGCCGCCGCCACCGGGGCGATGGCCCATGCGGCTTCCGCCCGGCTGCTGCCGGAGCATCATATCAGCAGACAGGTGGACGATCAAAAAAGGATCCTACGGTTGCGCGGCTTTGTAAGTGAAGCCCCGGCCTATATCAAAATTCACGGATACCATCAGAATGCGGCCCCGGTTTCATTTGTGATCGACGGGCTTCTTCTCATCGGGGAAGATGGATCCGAGCTTCCGCTCGCCGGCCGGGTTCGTGTTTCACTGGACGCGAAAGGCGATGCGCTGCCACTGACGGTCAACCGCATTCGCTACGGCACCAGGATCCAGGTCACCGGTCGGATCGCGCGGATCGCAGGCGCGACCAACCCTGGACAGATGAATTTCCGAAAATATAACGAAGGATTGGGGATCTACGCGGAGTACAGCTTTCTCGATCCGGCCAACGTAACGCTTCTCGAAGGCAAAGGTGGCAATCGATGGATTCGATGGGCGGCTCAGCTTAAGCGACGCCTCAATGAAGCGATCTTCCACCGGAGCGGGCAAACCGGATTCCTGCCCCCTTCCCAAGCGGCGATGGTCTCTGCCCTCACCCTGGGAGACCGCGAGGGTATTTCGACCCAGACCCGAGAGAATTTCAAGAAATCCGGCACGATGCACTTTCTGGCCATCAGTGGCCTACACCTGACTATTCTTACCTCCCTGTTGTTCGTGATTCTGCGACTGTGCCATCTGGGGCAGCGGCCGACGGCTCTAATCGTGGCGGTGGTCGTGCTGTCCTACGCGGTGATGACGGAATTGCGCCCACCGGTGGTCCGGGCATCGGTCATGATCACCCTGTACCTGCTGGGCGAAGCAATACATCGAAAGCGGGAACTGCTCAATGTGCTGGCCTTTGCCGCGCTGGTAATTCTGGTGTCCGATCCGGCCAGTTTGTTTGCCGTCGGCTTTCAGCTTTCGTTCGTTGCGGTCGCGTCGATGATCCTGCTGCACCGGAGGCTTGATGGGTTCTTGTCACGTCCTTTCACCGGTGGGCCTCTCGAGCGATTGAGACAGAGCCGAATCAGGATTTTTAATCTTCCACTTCAATACGTCCGTCGATCGCTGAATATCTCCCTGAGCGTCTGGATTGGCTTGTTCCCCTTGCTGGCTCTGTACTTTCATATCAGTACACCGATGACGGTCGTTGCCAACGTCGTCCTGTTTCCGATCGTTGCGGCGATCCTTTATTTGAGCGTTCTGATCTTCGTGCTTGGGGGTGTACTGGGCGCGTATTTGAGCACGCCCTACGTCGCGCTCGGCTGGGCGGTAGGAGCTCTGGAGGACGCAACCGGCTTTTTCGTCATGAATGACAGGGCGCACCTCCACATGGTTGGCTTTACCCTGCTGCTGGCGGTCCTGTACTACGCGGTCGGGATTCTCTGGGTCAATCGGGAACGCCTGCGACTAAGTCGCAGCGTGCTTGCGGCCGCAGGCGCGGCGGTGATCATCGCGGTAATCGTCCGGCACAACAGCCCGGTCACGCCCGACGCTACGGAAATCACACTCTTCGACGTGGGCAACGGCACCACGGCACTGATCCAAACCGCATCCGGCGAGACAATCTTGTACGATGGAAAGGGCAGGAAGCGAAACGCGGGAAAATACGTGCTCCTCCCGTACCTGGATCTCAAACGTGTCCGGAAGCTGGATGCGGTAATCGCATCGCCAGCGCCCGGCGGTCGCGCCTACGCGACACCTCAATTGATCGACACCACCTCTTTCGACCAACTCTTTGTATCCACGACAATCGCTGATTTCTCTACTCTGGACCTCCCGTTGCAAGAACCCAGTGGCACCCACCTTCTAGGCTTCCGAGGAACGAGCCTCGAAATCTTTTCTCTCGCGCACAAGGGTAACACGGCGCCTGCGATCGTGATGTTGCGCGAATCAGATCGGCGCGTTCTGATCCTGAATGACCTTTCTTCAGAAACCGTCCGACTGTTGCTGGAAAGCGGTCGCGACCTGCGAGCCGATATCGCGCTTCTCCCGAATCGGGGCGCATCGACGCGTGAACTCCAAAACGTCTTGAAAGCCGTGCGCCCTCGCACCATCCTGGCCAGCGGCCGAAACAACCGGTTTCTGGATCGTTTGCAGATCTACTGCGATGAACACGCGATCCGCCTCTACGCCACCGCTCACTACGGGGCCATCACGTTGCGCCTGGACGGCTCCGGGCCCGCGTCTACTGTCATGTGTCCATGAGAGACGAGGCGGGGGCCGGCCCTAACCTCCTCGCACCCATGCAGTTGATTACAGACCTTAATTATGCTATAATGTGGAATCTTGAATCGCACATGGGACCCGTACCACAGAAGATACCGCGACCGGTGGCATCTTTTCTGGCGAGGGTCCTGTTGTTTCGGTATGGATACCGGTGAACAATGGGATTGACAACCGTAGCGAGCAGGGCCGTGGAACCGCTTGAATCGGCGGGCTTGCCCACCTTCCTGGCGGCGGGTTCCGATGACGTCCTCCGTGTGGCGCTCGAACCGCCCACCACGGGTGAAGTTGCTATCTTTGTGATGGCGGCCACCGTCGCGTTCATCGGCGGGCTGGCGTGCTCACGCAACGCCCGGTTGCGTCGCTGGCTGCTGGTCCTGCTTATGTTTACCCCCTATGTTCTACCGTTACAGCACATCAACTTCATGGCCACCCATGAGGTGAAGGGCGTATCCTTCTCGTACCGGTTCGTCCTGGTCGATATTTCATTTATCGCGTTCGCGACGAGCGTTTTGTTTTCGGGCAAGTTGCGCCGAGGCGGGTGGATCCCCCAGCGGATTTGGCCTGGCTTCTTGCTGTTGGGCATGGCCACGCTTTCCATGACGACGGCGATCCGGCCCTTGTTCGCCTCTTTCGAAGTGATGAACCTGATCCGCGGATTGATCATTTTTTGGATCTTTTACAACGCCATCCAGACCGAAGATGATATCTACTTCTTTGGCAAGCTAACACTGGCCATCCTGGCCTACTTTGTATTGAATACGACCTACTATTATATTCAAGGATACCGTTCGCCCTGGGGCGGGGCCCGCGGTTTTTTGGCCAGCAAGAACGGGGCCGCATTGCGGATCGTCCTGACGGCGCCCTTGTGCCTGAGTTTCATCCTGGTACTCAAAGGCCATTACCGGCTTTGGCGGTGGCTTGTAGTCCTGTTTCTCGGGGCAATGGTCACCTTGGTGCTGACGGATTCACGGGCCGGCCAGGGCGCATTTGCCCTCGCCCTGGCCACCGTCATCTATTTAAGCTGGCGCTATTTCCGTGACGTCACGGGCAAAGAACAAAAATATGCCATGCTCGCAATGCTCGGAATCGCCGGGGTCTTGTACTTCGGCCCCCACGTGGTCGAGCGGATGAACCTCGGCGTGGAGGACGCGAGCAAAACCTGGCGTCGCGAAGCCAACGAGATGGCCTACCAGGCGTGGCAGACCAGCCCGATCACCGGCATTGGCCTCAACAATCTGAGCTACTGGACCCGTCTGGAAAGCAACGAAACCGAGCAAAAAGCCTTTACTCACAATATTTACTTGCTGGCCCGCGCGGAAATGGGACTTCTGGGCATGTTCGCACTGTTGACCCTCCTTCTGGTCCCGGTCCATTCCGCATGGAAGACCGTTCGGTTCTCGGTTTCTAACCGGGTCGACTGTGTCGCGCTGGGCATGGGTGCAGGGATCCTGGGCATGGCCTTTCACGGCTATTTCGAGCCACACTTAAAAGGGGTGGAGCACCAATACCTGTTCTGGCCGAACGCCGCGGTGGCGACCGCCTGTTACACGCTGGCCGTCCACAAACGAAAGAGGCTTCGCGTGGAGAGGGCGCAACATTCAGTCAAACATCAACACAACCCGCAACCCGTTTTGTCGTCCTCATAGGAAAGGAGTAGCTCTTGAAAATATTGGTCATCGGTGGAGCCGGGTTTATCGCGTCGAACGTCGCAGACGCCTATATTGAATCGGGACATGAAGTCGCCATCGTCGACAACCTGGCGACCGGCAAGCGCGAAAACCTGAACCCTGCGGCCACTTTCCATGAGGTCGACATTCGCCAGGCCGACGCCCTGTCGGAGGTGTTCGCTGCCGAACGGCCGGACGTGGTCAATCATCACGCTGCGCAAATGGACGTGCGAAAGTCCGTAACCGATCCGGTCTACGATGCTCAAGTGAATATCCTTGGCTCCCTCAACGTCATCGAGTGCTCCAAACAGTATGGGATCAAGAAGATCATCTATATTTCCACCGGCGGGGCCGTCTTCGGAGAGCCTTCCCGCTGCCCGGTCCCCGAGGATGATCCGATCGACCCGCTGTGCCCCTACGGCATCACGAAGCACACCGTTGAACATTACCTGAGCGCCTACTGGAAAAACGACGGGCTTCGATACACCGTACTGCGCTACCCCAACGTCTACGGACCGCGACAGGACCCTCACGGAGAGGCGGGCGTGGTGGCCATCTTCTCCGAGCAGATGATCCGCGGAACCCAGCCGAACATCTTTGGCGATGGGACCAAAACCCGCGACTACGTCTTTGTCGGAGACGTGGTGCGGGCCAATCTCCTGGCCCTGGAACACGGAGAC
>JAJDCN010000012.1 GCA_029260815.1 Planctomycetota bacterium | reverse complement strand
AGATGACACCATGATCGCCTTCGATGATATCCTTTACAATGGCCAGGCCCAATCCGAGTCCGGCTCCAAGAAATTTAGTCTTGTCGGTGGATCGCGCATTGGTGTCGATCAGCTCGAAAAACGGCGTGAAGACCCGTTTGTGATATTTCGGGTCGATGCCAATCCCTTCGTCCTTGATGCTGCAAAGGATCAAGGACGGATCCTGGTGGGCTTGGGCTGAAAGGACGATCTGGCCTCCCCGGGAATCCGGCGTGTATTTGATGGCATTCTGGACCAGATACTCGAACACTTTGACATACTTTTTGATGTCCACAAAGATTTCTGGCAACTGCGGCTCCTGGTCGATGCGAAACCGGATGTCCGTTCGTTTTTCGAGTAGTGGCTTGATTCGTTCATTTAGCTCGCGGACAACTTTCTTGAACGTCGTTGTCTCTCGATTGAGCTGTATCACGTCGTAATTGCTACGGGCCAGGTGGATAAGGTCTTCGTTGATTTCCTGTAGCCGCTGGGAAGATTGATCGATCTGGGCCAGCAGTTTGCGTTGAAAGTCGCTCATTCGTCCTGCCGAACCATCCAAGAGCAAGGAGGTGGTCAACCGCACCACTGTCAGCGGCGTGTTTAGTTCGTGGCTCGCGATCTTTATGAAATCGTCCTTTGCTTGATCCAAAGTTTTCAATTCTCGGTAGGCTTGTGCCAACTGTTCGTCCTTTTTCTCGAGCTGCTCCACGAAGCGTGCATTGTCGATGGCCACGCACCCTTGGGAGGCCAGTGCGCTCAGGAACTCCAGGTCTTCATCGCTGAAGGGCTCGTTGCTGATCTTTCGACCGATCAAGATGACGCCGGCCGTTTCGTCGCCGCGTAGAATGGGACAGATCACCTCGGGCGTACCGAATGTCAAGCCGTGACCGATATCCAATTCCCCCTCGCCATCCTCGAAGCGGATTACAACCGGACCCGCCGCGCGTTGAAGAAACGCGACGATGTGTTGGGGGAACAATCCCGCCTCGGAACCGGTCTCCGGATTGCAACCGCGCGCGCGGGACAGTGTGATTTGGTCGCCGTTCAGCAGGACGATCGAGGCCCGTCGGACGCCGAAATGACCACAGACGGTCACGAGGAAGAAGTTCACCAGTCGCTGGAGGTCGAAGATGTTGAGCTGCTTGGAGATGTCGAATAAGGTCAACAGATCACGGATCCGCTGGCGATACGTCCGATCCTGACGAATTGGCGGGTCCGTCGAGGGCTTCTCGGGTAGCGGGACGCCCGAGACCTTCTGGATGCCTGGCTTCTCACCTGCCATGGCTTCTCCTGTTCCTATTCGTTTGAGCCCCCGTCGCGGGGCGATTTTTTCAATCGCGGACCGTTTGGCGTGTCCTCGACCAGCCAGCCGGCGGCGCCGATCGCTTCGCGAAGACGATCCGCCTCCCCGAAGTCTCGGTCCCTCCGCGCCTGTTCTCGGCTTTGGGCCATTTCAACGATCCGGCTGGGAGCTTCCTCCATCTTGTGGGTAACGTCAAGGAAGCCCAGGACGCCGTCCAAATCGCTCAGCAGCCCCAGAACCGCCTCGGCGCCGACTTGACCCATTTTCATCTTGTTTCCTTCCCGCACAAGATCAAAGATGGCCGCGAGAGCCTTGGCGATATTCAGATCATCGCAGATTCCTTCGTCGAAGCGTTGTCGCGTCTTGGCGATTAGCGTATCCAGCTCTGGCGAGGCTGACGCGCCGTTGCTTTCACGCAAGCGTCGAACGAAATCATCGATTCGTTCCAGCGAATTAGCCGCGGCGGCTAGGCCTTCCAGAGTGAAATTGAGACTCTGTCGGTAGGGTGTGCTCATCAAGGTATAGCGAAGGGTTCGCCCTGTATGGCCCTGGGCCAGCAGGTCGCGAACAGTATAGTAGTTGCCCCGAGACTTGGACATCTTCTCGCCGTTGACCAACAGAAATCGAGAGTGTAGCCAATATCGGACAAACGGTTGGCCCGAGGCCCCCTCGCTCTGTGCGATCTCGCATTCGTGATGAGGGAAGACATTGTCTTCGCCGCCTGTGTGGATATCCAGGCTTCCGCCTAAATATTTCATGGCCATTGCCGAACATTCCACGTGCCAACCGGGAAACCCGCTGCCCCAGGGAGAATCCCATTGCATCAGATGTTGCGCGTCGGCCTTCCATAAAGCAAAATCCAACGGACTACGCTTCTTTTCATTAACAGCGACTCGCGCGCCCGCCATCAAGTGTTCGGGCCGATTGCCGGAGAGCTGGCCGTAATCAGAAAAGCTTGAGACGTCATAATAGACTTCCGAGTCCACCACATAGGCATGCCCGTGTTCGATGAGACGGCCGATAAGATCGATGATCTCGCTAATGTGCTCGGTGGCTCGCGGGTAGTGGTGGGCTGGAAGAATCCGCAATGCTTGGGCGTCTTCTAAGAAGAACTGCTCATGCCGGCGGGTGATTTGATAGGGGTCGGTCTTTGCTTGGCGAGCGGCCTCTTCCACCTTATCAATGCCTTCATCCGCATCGTCAACCAAGTGACCCACATCGGTGATATTCATCACTTGCGTCACGGCGTAGCCCTGGTATTCCAGGGTCCGCCTCAACAAGTCGGCAAACAGAAATGTCCGAAAATTACCGATCGTCGCATAATTATAAACCGTCGGCCCGCAGTTGTACATCCGAACCCTTCCAGACTCGATCGGGACAAACGGCTCAACGGCGCCGGTCAGGGTGTTATGGAATCGAAGTTGCACGCATTATTCGCCCGGGGGCGAGCCTCCAAATAACGGACAGAAAAGGAATTATAGAAGGTTTTGCAAGTTCTGTCAACCGGGGCGAGGTCCTTACTTGTGGACCAAAACCTGTTGACAGGAAGTGAGGCCGTTGCTACCATCCGCCCTTTTCCACGGCCAACACAACCCCTGCGAGCCCCGAGTTCTCAAATGATCTGCGGAAAGTGCAAAACAATAAACGAGCCGGACAACCGGTTTTGCTCCGAGTGCGGTGCGGACCTGGAGAAACAGGCGGAGGAAGCCAAGCAGGTCGGTGCCAATCGACCCGGCTGCCTGGGCTGTCTAGGCTTGTTTGCGATCTTTCTGATTGTGATCGGGATTGGCGGATTCTTTTACCTCAATGGTGAAGATGTCATCTATAAGCACGCTAGCGGCCGCTGGGAGGCTGTTTACATTACTGTCTACACCCCAGTTCTGTACGAATCGGCCGATAAATCAGTGACGCCCGGCCTCGACCCGAGGGCCACGATTTTACATCAAACCGGTGACTCGATCCGGCTGGGTATAAAGTACTTCGCATTGAAGACGCAGGATCCCATCTCCTTTGAGGTCAGGACCAGCCGACTGATTCAGGACGCAGACGGGCTCATCCGCGATCGGGCTTTCAAACCGGTAATTTCGACTCCGCAGATCTCCGTTGTCCACGGGTACAACCAAGAAGCCACATTCGATCTGTTTTCCAAACCGCCCCCGGTTGGCATATACAGAGTCGAGGTTTTAGTCCGGAACCACCTTAAGCGCCAGGTCGAATTCACGCTTGAGGCGCCCAAAGGATCGTAAATCCGCAGTATCCCACCCAACGCGCAGCTTCAGGAGCCTAAGTAACTCACAATTTGAGTTTGCTTTCGGTTGTCACTTTCATCAGTGTAAATTCCTGGTTTATAAAGGGTTGTGGTTTTGGTTTTGGGTGGCGCAACGCGGCTATGGAAGATAATTCACAATTCAACTCCTTTCCAGACGCTCGCTCACCCAAGTGAGGGGCGTCACTTTGCACACGAGATCGCGCCGCCAAAATTCTTTCTGTTGATGTCTATCTTCACAAGCGAATCAATAAGCGCTTCGAATGCGCCGATAGAAAGTGTATGAGAGCGTAACCTGCATCGCTGAAAACTTTTTTCCTTTTTTTTGATTTCAATGTTGACATCGTTTCGGATCACCGTTAAGTTGTCTAAGTCGTTGCTCGTGTTCTGCCGCGTATCGATGCGCAGGAAGAAACGTTTGAGAACCAACAGCTCATCCATCTTGCCAAAGCATCACGAAGTTTGCACAAAACGCAAACGATCGGTCTTGCCCACTTTCTCGCTGTTTTTAAAAATCAAACATGAAAGTTTTGTCAGATGCCCGGCCGGGTTAAAGGCCTGCGCTGGGTATGCCGATAAAGTTCCTTTGATACGTAAATTTTTGTGTGTGCCGCATCGAATGTGCGGCCTCACCGGATAATGTGTTCCTGATAAACGTGAAGGAGGTGATAAGGCTTGGCTAAGAAGAAAGCAAGAAAGGCTGCCAAAAAACGGACTACCAAAAAGCGGACTGCGAAGAAGCGGACCGCCAAGAAGCGGACCGTGAAGAAGGCCGCCAAGAAGCGGACCGTGAAGAAGCGGACCGCCAAGAAACGGACCGCGAAGAAGCGGACCGCGAAGAAGCGGACCGCGAAGAAGCGGACCACGAAGAAGCGGACCACGAAGAAGCGGACCGCCAAGAAACGGACCGCGAAGAAGCGGACC
>JAJDCN010000110.1 GCA_029260815.1 Planctomycetota bacterium | reverse complement strand
CCGGGTACCGGCGACGTGCAGCTCAGTCTCGCGCAAGCGGTGCCGATTACCGGCGCCATTGTGGTGACCACGCCACAGGACGTGTCCCTTGCTGACGCTCGCAAAGCGATCTCGATGTTCAAGACGACCAGCGTTCCGGTGTTGGGCATCGTGGAGAATATGTCTGTGTTCACCTGCCCCCACTGTGAAGAGACCACTCCGATATTTGGCCACGGCGGCGGAGAGGCCGTTGCAAAAACGCTAGACGTGCCGTTCCTGGGACGCGTGCCCATCGACCCGGAGATCCGCGCCGGCGGGGACTCCGGCAAGCCCACGCTGGCCCATACGCCGGATTCGAAGACGGCGGTGGCGTTCCAGGAGATTCTGAAAAATGTTGCAGCCCAGATCAGCATCCGAAATTTTGAGACCACGACTCCCGCCGGTGTACAAGCATAGCCCGGCAAGCGATATAGAAAGGCCCGATCTCAAGGCGCGATTTAGAGAAACAGGAGCATGACGGAAAGCCAAGAGCATTGCGAACACCATCACGGCCCCCAAGCGGGTGCCGCGCACGACGGATCCCCCGTCTCCCAGGCGCAGCTACGACTATTGTTTTGGGAGTTGACCAGCGGCTGCAATCTCAAGTGCATTCATTGCCGCGCATCAGCGACCGAGGGACTGAGCAGCGAAGAGTTGAGCACCGAGGAGTGCAAAAACTTCATCGACACGCTTGTCGAAAACGCCCAGCCGATTCTTGTGCTCACCGGTGGCGAACCGCTGTATCGCAAGGACATCTTTGAGCTGGCCCGCTACGCCACGGACAAGGGATTGCGTGTGGCTCTGGCGACCAACGGCACGTTGGTCAACGAAGAGAACGCCAAGAAGATCGTGGCGTCCGGTGTCCAGCGCGTGAGCATCAGCTTGGACGGGCACAACGCCGAGGTCCATGATTCCTTCCGTGGGATTCCAGGATCCTTCGACGCGGCGGTCAATGGCTACCGCAACCTCAAGGCGTTGGGCATGCCTGTGCAGTTCAACTCCACCGTGGCCCGGCATAACATCAACAACGTGGATAAGGTGCTGGATCTGGCGGTCAGCCTCAAGGCGGATGCCCTGCACTTGTTCATGCTGGTGCCGGTCGGGTGCGGGCTGGAGATCGCCGAGGACGAGATGGTCAAGCCGGAGGAATACGAAGAACTGCTTGGCTGGTTCTACGACCAGACGAAGGTGGTGGACATGGAGCTGAAGGCCACCTGTGCGCCGCACTATTTCCGCATCATGCGCCAGAAAGCCAAAGAAGAGGGTGTACGGATCACGCCCCAGACCCACGGCATGGCGGCCTTGACCAAGGGGTGTCTGGCCGGTACCGGCGTGTGCTTCGTGTCGCACAAGGGACAGGTTCAGCCCTGCGGCTACCTGCCGGTCAAGGCGGGCAACATTCGCGAGACGCCCTTTAACGAGATCTGGGACGCCTCGGAGGTCTTCATCAACCTACGGGAGCCGGAGCTGCTCGAGGGCAAGTGCGGAATCTGCGAGTACAAGATGGTCTGCGAGGGCTGCCGGGCTCGGGCTTTCGCCGAGACCGGAAACTACCTGGCGGAAGAGCCCTACTGCGTGTATTTGCCGAAGCGGCACGAAGCCAACTGAACATTGCGGAAGGGGGCGGCATGGCGCAAAGTACGCTAGAGCGCCTGTTCGACAAGAAGTCGGTTTACATGGACGAGTACTGGCACTCCGAGCAGGGGCGGGCCGTCCGGGAAGTGGTCTTTGGGTTCAACGACGGGCTGGTCACCACCGTCGGGTTCTTTTCGTTCGTCGCGGTGACGTTCGAAGGGACGCGATTATTGGTGCTGGCGGCCGTGGCGGAGATGCTGGCTGGCAGCATTTCCATGTTTTTTGGCGGATACCTGTCCACCAAGGCTCAGCGGGAGTTCTACGAGTCGGAGATCGCCCGGGAGGAGCAGGAGATCCTGCTGCTGCCGGACAAAGAGCGGGAGGAGGTCGAGCGCGTCTACAGGGCAAAAGGCTTCGAGGGCGCAGAGCTTGACATGGTGGTCGATCGGATCACCTCGGACAAAGACACGTGGCTCAAGTGCATGATGGAAGAAGAATTGGGCCTGATCGTCGACAGCAGGGACAACCCACTACGGGTTGGCCTGGTGATCGGTGCGGCATTTATTGTCGGTGCGGTGCTGCCGTTGATCCCACTGGTTGGGGTCTTGCCCAAGTGGTATTCGGTGGAAACGGGCCTGTTTGGAGCGATTGCGTTCGCAGCGGTGGGGCTGTTCGGCATCGGCTCCGCAAAAACGAAGTTGACGCGCAAGAACTGGTTTAAAAGCGGGATGGAAAATCTTATAATCGGCGCGATTGCGGCGGGGGCGGGGGTCGGCTTTGGAAAACTCGTCGACCTGATCTAGTTCGCAAGGGCAAAAGTCCATAGAAAGGCACCACCCATGACACAGATGTCCGAAGCCCGGAAGGGCAACATCACAAAAGAAATGCTGGAAGTCGCCGAATTCGAGGGGCGCACGCCGGAGTTCATCCGAGAGGAGATCGCCCGCGGCACCCTGATTATCCCGGCGAACATCCACCACATAGAGCTGGGCAACTTTCGTCCTGTCGGGATCGGCAAGGCGATCAAGACCAAGGTCAACGCCAACATTGGCACGTCCACCAGTTGGAGCGGACTGGAGGAGGAGTTGGAGAAGCTGGAGATCGCGCTGAAGTTCAAGTCCGATACCATCATGGACCTGAGCACCGGCGGCGACCTGATGGGGATCCGCGCGGCCATATTGAAACATTGCTACCGCCCACTGGGTACCGTTCCCATCTACGAGGCCATGCACCGGGTCAATAACGACCCCCTGGCTCTGACCAAGGAGATTCTCCTGGACGTGATCGAGGACCAGGCCAAACAGGGTGTCGACTACATGACCATCCACGCCGGTGTGCTGCGGGAGCACGGTCCGTTGCTCATGGACCGCATTGGCGGGATCGTCAGTCGTGGCGGCTCGATCATGTTCCGCTGGATGACCTACCATAAGAAACAGAACCTCCTGTTCGAGGCCTTCGACGAGATCTGCGAGATCTTCAAGGCCTACGATGTGTCGTTCAGCCTGGGCGACAGCCTGCGGCCGGGCTGTCTGGCCGATGCCTCCGACGAGGCCCAGTTCGCCGAATTGAAGGTCTTGGGCGACCTGACCCGCCAAGCTTGGCGGCACGACGTGCAAGTGATGGTCGAAGGGCCCGGTCACGTACCGTTCGATCAGATCAAGATGAATATGGAACTGGAAGATCAACTGTGCGACGGGGCTCCCTTCTACGTTTTGGGGCCACTGGTCACAGACATCGCGCCCGGCTATGACCATATCACCTCCGCCATCGGTGGAACCATGGCGGCAGCCTCCGGTGCGGCCATGCTATGCTATGTGACGCCCAAGGAACACTTGGGCCTACCGGAAGTAGAAGACGTCAAGCAGGGCGTGATCGCTATGAAGATTGCCGCCCACGCTGGCGATATTGCCAACCAGCTACCGGGCGTGCGCGACCGAGACGACGAATTGTCCCGCCATCGCCACACCCTAAACTGGGACAAGCACTTTGCTCTGGCGATGGACCCGGAACACTGCCACGCGGTGCGCGACCATCAGTCGCCCGACGCGGAGGCCCTATGTACCATGTGCGAGGACTTTTGCTCGTACATGAATTTCCAAAAGAGCAAGAAAGATATCGAATCCATGGAGGCCATTGAGAACGATGGACACCGCATTACTCATAAAGAACTATAAAGAACTGACCGACGCTCAAGTCATCGAGCGCATTCGGGAGCACAAGGCGCGCCTGGGTGACCAAGTGCTCCTGCTGGTGCACAACTACCAACGGCGCGAAATTGTGGAATTGGCCGATCGTGTCGGCGATTCTCTCGAGTTGGCGAAGATCGGCCGTGACCACACGGCGACGCCGAACATCGTCCTGTGCGGCGTGCATTTTATGGCCGAAACCGCGCGCATCTTGGCCGGTGAACACCAGCACGTCTACCTGCCCAACAAGCGGGCGGGCTGCCCCATGGCCGACATGGGCGAGATTGACAAGGCCGAACAGGGATGGGCCGAAGCCAGTGAACACGTGCGCCGAAAGCTGGTGCCGATCACCTACGTGAACTCTCACGCAGAGATGAAGGCGTTTACCGGTCGCCACGGTGGGCTGACCAGTACCTCTTCCAACGCCCGGGAAATCTTCAAGCATTACCTGGATCGGGACTACACGATCTTCTTCTTCCCGGACGAGCACCTGGGGCGCAATATGGCCAACCTTCATGGCATCGGCCGTGACGTGGCGCTGGAGTGGGATCGCCAGGAACCCTACGGCGGAAACGAGCCACGAGACCTGGCCGAGGCTCGGGTCCTGTTATGGAAGGGATACTGCCACGTGCATACTCACTTTACGGTGCAGCACATCGAGAAGGCCCGCCAGGAATTTCCGGGATGCAAAGTGATCGTGCATCCGGAATGTACCGAGGAGACGGTCGCCGCGGCTGATGCCAGCGGCTCGACCCGCTACATCGCCGACTACGTGCACGCGGCGAGTCCCGGTGACGCGATCGTGATCGGCACGGAGATCAATCACGTGCGCAACCTGGCGATCGATTACCCGGACCGGACCGTGGTCGAGCTTTCACGGTCCCTGTGTCCTAACATGTACAAGATCAACCTGCGCAACCTCCTCTTTACCCTCGAACACATGGAAGAGGTGGATGAGATCGTCGTTCCGGCCGATATTGCCCAAGAGGGCCGGCTGGCGGTGGAGCGCATGCTGGAACTGTCCTGACAGGAGAAGAAACCCCTATGGCAGACGATACCAAAACCAAGGCGGCGGCGAACAAAAATAAGCGACCGCCCAAACTGCTCGCCTGGGTCGACGAAGAAGGGTGCACCGGCTGTGAAGCATGCATCTCCTTCTGCCCGGTCGACTGTATCGCGGTGATTCCTGGACCGGACCCGGACAATGCGGCGTTCGCCCAGACGGTGCGCATCGTGACCGAAGACTGCATCGGCTGCAAGCTGTGCGCCCAATATTGCCCCTGGGAGACGATTTTTATGGTCAAGAATCCCGCGGCAGCGGCCACGCCGAAACCGGCGGCGGCAGCGGCAGCTCAGCCCGCGGAGGCGAAAACCGGATGAAAGTGGAGTCGGTCGTCGTCGGACCCTATGTAATGAATTGCCACATTGCGGCCTGCGAGAAAACAAACGAAGCGGTGATTATCGACCCCGGCGCCGAGCCGGAGGCAATCGCCGCACGCGTCGATGCCATGGGTGTAAAGCCCGTGGCGATTACCAATACCCACGGCCACCCGGACCACATCGGCGCGGTAGAGGCGATCAAGGAGATGTACGACATCCCGTTTCACATCAACAGCAATGAGCAAGTGATCCTGGACGCTGCATCGCAAATCGCCGGCTCCTTCGGCGTGCCGTTCCAGCACAACCTGGTGGTGGAGGGGCACCTGGAAGACGAGGGCGTCTTCGAATTCGGCGAGGTCGTCATGCGTGTCATCCACACGCCGGGCCACACCCCCGGCGGGGTCTCTCTGCTGGCGGAGGATCATCTGTTCGTTGGCGACACGCTTTTTTACGGAGGGATCGGCCGGACCGATCTGTTGGGCGGCTCCTACGAAGAGTTGATCCATTCAATTAAGGAGAGATTGTTCACGCTGGACGAGGAGACGACAGTGTATTCGGGGCACGGGCCGACGACGACGATCGGCAAGGAAAAAAAATATAACCCATTCGTGGGCGAACGGGCGGTGTTTTAAAACACAGGCGCCATTTTTAGAAACGCAAAACGAGGCTAGTGTCATGTGGGACTATTCTGAGAAAGTGAAAGAGCACTTTTTCCATCCACGCAACGTCGGTGAGATCGAGGACGCCAACGCCATCGGCGAAGTCGGGTCCATCGCCTGCGGCGATGCGCTCAAGTTGTACCTGAAAGTGGGTGAGGACGAGCGGATCGATGACGTTCGGTTCCAAACTTTCGGCTGCGGCTCCGCCATCGCGTCCTCCTCGGCGCTGACGGAAATGATCAAAGGCCGGACCCTCAATGAGGCGTCGAGCGTGACCAACCAGGACATCGCCCGATATCTGGATGGCCTGCCTGAAGAGAAGATGCACTGTTCGGTCATGGGCATGGAGGCGCTCGAGGCGGCCATTGCCAATTACCGAGGTATCGAGATCGAAGAAGACCATGAGGACGAAGGGGTCTTGATCTGTAAGTGCTACGGGGTCACCGATGAAAAAATCAAGCGCACCGTCCGGGAGAACAACCTGCACACCATCGATGAGGTGACCCACTACTGCAAAGCAGGCGGTGGATGCACCTCCTGCCACCCGGAGATCGAAGACATGATCCACGACGTGTGGAACGAGCCGAAGGACGCTCGGCCCACCGCGCCGTTCCCGGCCGAAGCGCCCTCGATTGCCGTATCCACGGCCCCGGCGCCCGGCGGTGGCATGACCAACCTGCAGCGGATTGCGCGAATCCAGGAAACCATTGCCGCGGAGATCGCTCCAGCCCTGCGCGCCGACGGTGGCGACCTGGAACTGATCGACGTGGACGGCCACACGGTCAAGGTTCATCTACAGGGCGCCTGTTCGTCGTGCCCGTCCTCCTCGATGACACTGCATCAGTTTGTGGAGAACCGCTTGATCGAGGCGCTGGGCGATCCGGAGTTGAAGGTAGAGGAGGTCTAGCGGATGAAGCCGGTCTACGTGGACAACAACGCGACCACCCAGGTCGCCCACGAGGTTGTCGAGGCGATGCTGCCCTATTTTACCGAGCAGTACGGCAACCCAGGTTCCATGCACACCTTTGGCGGCGAAGTCATGCACGCGGTGGACCACGCCCGACAACAGGTCGCCGATCTGCTGGGCGCCGAGTCGCCCACGGAGGTCGTCTTCAACAGTTGCGGGACCGAGAGCGACAACACCGCGATCATGGGTACACTGTTGTCCTATCCGGAAAAAAAGCACATCGTGACCACCAAAGTCGAGCACCACGCTGTCTTGAGTTTCTGCGAGACCCTGGAACGCCGCGGCTATTCGGTGACCTACCTGGGCGTCGATGCCGCCGGAATGATCGGTTTCGACGAGCTGGCCGCGGCTATCACCGAGGAGACGGCGATCGTCTCCATTATGTGGGCCAACAACGAGACCGGTGTGGTCTTCCCGGTGGAGCAGATTGCCGAGCTGGTTCACGAATCCGGCTGCATCTTCCATACCGATGCGGTCCAGATCGTCGGCAAGCTGCCCATGAGCGTCAAAGACACCAAGATCGACCTGCTGTCCTTATCCGGCCACAAGCTTCATGCCCCCAAGGGGATCGGGGCCTTGTACATCCGCCGCGGCGCTCGCGTCCGTCCCATGATGATCGGCGGACACCAGGAACGAGGCCGGCGAGCGGGAACCGAAAGCGTCACAAACATTGTCGGCATGGGCAAAGCTGCCGAGTTGGCCCAGGAAAAGATCGAACAAGAGCAGACCTACGTCCAAGGTCTGCGCGACAAGCTACAGGCGGGCATCCTGGCCACCTGCCCCAACGCCCGCGTGAACGGCGATATAGACTGGCGCTTGCCCAACACGGCCAATATCAGCTTTGAATTTGTCGAGGGTGAGGCGATTCTGCTGTTGCTCAACGAGCACGGGATCTGCGCTTCCTCTGGATCGGCGTGTACCTCCGGGTCCCTGGAGCCTTCCCATGTGCTACGTGCCATGGGGGTTCCATTCACCGCGGCGCACGGCTCGATTCGGTTTAGCTTGAGCCGCTACAATACGGAGGCGGAGATCGACTTTATTCTGGAAAAACTGCCGCCGATTATCACTCGATTGCGGGCATTGTCGCCGTTCGGGCGTGACGAACAGGCAGATCGTTCAAAGCTGGACTACGGCGTGGGGATGACCACCCCCGGCGATCTGTAGCCTTTGGCGTTTTTTTACCCGTAAAGGACGTTCCCCGGCCGTGAAGGCCGGATGTTTTATAGAGATCTTAGAAGGAGATGAACTCGATGCCGAAAGTATCCTTTCAAGAAACCGGTGTAAACCACGAAGCGGAAGCCGGAGCTTCGATTCTCGATCTTTGCAACGATGTTGATTCGGGAATTATGTTTGGATGTCGCGGCGGGATGTGTGGAACCTGTTTAACAACCGTCGTCGAAGGCAAATTGGTCCCTGCTGGAGAGCAGGAAAAAGGTACCTTGGACGCGGTCGGGGCCGAGCCGAACCAGCGGCTTTCCTGCCAGGCGAAGCTGGGCGAGACCGACGTGGTGCTGACCCCCGCCTAATGGAGACTTCTCGTAAGGAGGATGTCACGTGAGCCTATATACGATTACCAAGGGAATGACCCTTGGACAAGTGTTCGATATTAATCCCGGCGGCCGAGACATTCTGGCCGGATTCCATATCGGTGGTTGCCACAACTGCGCCATCGATGAAGAAGATACGATCGAAAAAATTGCGAAGGAAAACGAGATTCCAATCGAATTGTTAATTAACTCGCTTAGCACCGAGTGACCGAGGATCGTTCTATGGAGCTACAGGGAAAAATCGCTCTGATTACCGGAGCCGGCCGTGGGATCGGCCGAGCTATCGCACGGGATCTGGCCGACCGAGGCGTGTCCGTGGCGCTGTTGGGGCGGACCGAGGAGCAAATCCGAGCCGAGGCGGAGGCCATCAGTTCCGTGGGCGGTAGGGCGCTTTCCATCGTATGTGATCTTCGCACCGCGAGCGCTGCACAGCGCGCGGTCGAAACGGTCCGCGAACATTTCGGCGGGCTGAATATTCTGATCAACAACGCAGGCGTAGGCCGCTTCGCAACAGTGGCTGAAATGGACCCGGCCGACTGGGACGCAGTATTGCGTACGAATCTCGACGGGGTGTTCTATATCACCCGTGCGGCGCTGCCCCTGATGTTCGAAACTGCCAATCCATCCGCACAGACCGGCGGCGATGGTTTTATCGTCAATATCGGTTCTCTGGCGGGCAAGACCGGTTTTGTCAACGGCGCCGCCTACTGCGCCTCGAAGTGGGGTTTGATCGGCTTTACGGAGAGTCTTATGCTGGAGGTCCGGGACAAGGGCATTCGCACTTCGATTGTTATGCCCGGCTCGGTGGACACGACCTTCAACGTCAAAGGGCTCAACCAGTCCGAGTGGAAGCTGACCGACCGCGACATCACCGACGCCGTCCTCGGCATCCTGGAGGCCAGTGCCAAGGCTCACATCAGCCGCGTCGAAATCCGCCCCAACAACCCGCCGCCTAAGAGATAAATCGGTATTACGGATTCGCACCAGCAGCGCGAAGCAGTTCGGCAACATCTGGACGGGCGGCCAGCTCTGCTGGGGTGTGCCCCTCTTCATTTCTGGCATTGACGTTAGCACCCTTGTCTAAAAGGATTCGGACCATCGAGCGAGCATCCCCCCCATGGTTGGACTTGGCAGCATAGTGCAACGGCGTGTTGCCTTTGTTGTCAGGCGCGTTGACTTGAGCACCTTGGGCGAGAAGCAGCCGGAGTGTCGTGGAATAATCTTCCCCCGTAAAGGTCGCCTGGGCAGCCCAATGCAGCGGTGTTTTGCCATTGGAGCCACGGATATTGACATCCGCCCCGGCTGCCAGGAACAATTGCATCCGGGTCGCGTGTCCGCGCCAAGCGGTATGTTGCAGTGGCGATTGGCCCTTTTCAGCTTGGACGTTGACGTCCGCTCCCTTTGCGATGAGGAATGACAGAATATGTTCGGGAGCAAGGGAGGTGGCTGCCATCAGTGGTGTTTCGCCTCCGCGATCCCGATTGTTAAGATCGGCGCCGCCCTCCACGAGGGCTTGGAGCATCTCCAGCTTGCCGGCCTGAGCCGCCAGATAGAGTGGTGTTCTATCGCTCTTGTCTTTCGCATTCGGGTTGGCTCCGGATTCTAACAAGAGTTTCACTAAACTAACGCGACCTCCGACCGCCACGTGCAGCAACGTCCGCTCCCGGCCATCGCGAGCGAAGGCCAAAGAAGGATTTTCTTTCACATTGTCTTCGAGAGCCTTCCACGCAGAGCTTGGCGCTCCCTGTGGATGCGCAGTACCCCAACCCCGGGGCTTGACACTTTTGAACAGAGCGGCGACCGCCTCCGGTGTGACATTCACGACGGCTTGCTTTTTGAAGGTATCACTTTGTGACGGCCGTTCAGCGTTTATGGTGGACTTCCTCGTTTGTGTACCCTCTCGACCGAGATCCGCATCTGTTTCCTGCCGGTCTGTCCGCGAATCATCGCGATGGTCTACGCCGTAGACCACCAAGACCGCGGCAAGGGCCAATGCTGCAATCAGAGCATAGATCGCAACCTGAGTTCGATTCCCGCTCATCGTCTGCTCCACATTTTCATGGCTAGAACGCTCCATAGTTTTTCAGGAGCGCGATGGCTTCGGAGGTTTTCGCGAATGCCAGAGGCCTCTGGTCGCTCTTGTTGGTTGCGTTGGCCGCGGCACCCGCCTCCAGGAGCATCGTCAATGCGGGGAGGTTGTTGCCTTGAACCGCAATATGAACCGGTGTATGGCCACTCTTATCCTGCGCATCCGGATCTGCTCCGGCGGCCAGCAATGTCGCAACGGTGTCCGGGCTGATGGTGAATCGGACTGCGTAGTGCAGAAATGTTTGAGCCTGTTTGTCCCGCGCGTGCGCAAGGCTCGGCTCCTCGGCTAACTTCCTCATGACCCGTTCCCATGCCTCCTTTGGCGGTGGTCCAGATGAGACTGCAAACCTAGGGATCGGTCGGATTATTTCGAACAGGCCTTCGATCTCTTCAGTGGACGAGCGTGCCGGTTTCTGCCGGATGGGGGGGGCTTGTCTAGACGCACGGGCAAGCCGGGGGCGGGTCTGGCGCGTGGCAGTTGCCGGTCTTGGCGTTTCACGGTCAACAGGTGGTTCCCGAAATTCCGCTTCGGCCGCGTCCCGGTGATTGAATGCCAGAGTGACCCACAGGGCAGCGAGGGTCAGAGCTGCAAAGCCCGCGTACAAAATGTTTCGAGCTCCGTTCATTGTTCAGGCCTTTTGTGACGGCGGAGCAGAAAGCGAGAGCTTTGACCGGTGGCTAATTGTTCCGGCGTTTTGTCGTTTGCATCCTGGATGTCCACACGGGCACCGTTCCTTAAGAGCAGGCGGATCGCCTGCTCTGTATCGTTGTGCAGGCTGACGCGCGCGGCATAATGCAGCGGGGTTTGCCCCTTGTTGTCTTGAGCGTTGACATCCGCACCGTGGGAAATCAGCGATTGAATAATTCGGCGATACGGTTGTTGGCCGTTGTAATGGGTGAGCTGTGCGGCCCAGTGCAAAGCGGTAGCGCCGCCCTTGGTCTGAGCATTGATATCAGCCCCGGCGTCGAGAAGAAGGGCCACAGATTCTGGCCGTCCTCCAAAGGCGGCGAATTTTAGGGCAAAGTCGCCTCTTTCATCTTGGGCGTTCACATCGGCCCCGCGGTCCAGGAGAAATTGAAGCATCGCATTTTCAATGAAAGACGGGGCGCTGTGGGGAAGCTGCAACCGCCTCGCCGACACGATCAACGGCGTCATACCGTCATTGCTGCGAACGTTAATGTCCCCCCCCTTCTCCAACAGGATTTTCAGGTGATCGGGAGAAAGACTGTCAGCCGCCTCGTGCATGGGTGTGCGCCCGGCATTATCGAGTGCTTCTGGATCCGCTCCGAGCCGCAGAAGGAGTTTGAAAAGAGCGGTCCGCTGCTTGCTCCCGGCGACACGATGGAGCAGGGTGCGTCCGCTCCCGTCTCGGGCATGGACCAGGCTGGGATTGGCCTCGACCTGATTCATGATTTGGATCCAAGCCTTGCGGCTGGGTCCCGAAGGAATCGGTGCACCAGATCGGATGCCAATACTTTGAAACATCTGGGAAATCTGCTGTGGCGTTGCATTGACCACAGCAGCAGGTTTCACAGGGGGAGCTGGGGCCGGTTCAGGGCTCGTCTTGATTGTTTCGGGAGAGGTGTCTTCCGACTTTGGCTCTGGAAACCGCTCTGGCGTCGACCGCCCGGGCTTCATCTGCAACGCCAACCAAAGCGCGCCACACGCCATGACCAAGAGAGAGGCATAGATGGCGATTCGCGACCGTTTCATGGCAACTCTTCGTTCTTGATGGCTCTTGAGCGGTCTGGCCTACAGCACTCAGTATAAATGAATGGAAGAGTGAATCAACCTAAAAGAGCGGATCAGCGATGCTTGTCGTGAACGATTAGTTCAAACCGGCCGTGGGTGGGATTCGGCTCAAAGGCGCGATAGATGCCCTTGCACTTGTAGCAGATGGTGATCAGCGGCAGGAACAGAAAGATCAAGGAATCAACAACCACCGCGACCCCAAGCGGCAGATAGTTTTCGGTAAGAATGGATGTCACTGCGGCGATGATTATAATTCCGAGTCCCAGCTTCCGGTTGAAATCCTTCTGGCGGTAGAACTGGTCCCCGTTGCAGACGAAGCAACGTTCCACCTGTTGAGTTCCGGAAACGAAGCTACCGGTTCCCGGTTCGATTTTCTCATGGCAGTGGTCGCACTCCAGGGTTTGACCGATTGCGTTCTCCTCGGCGGTCTGGCCCCATTGGCAGCGCGGACATTGGTAGTTAATTTCCATCGCTCCTCTTTGCCTCAGGCGAGCAGCCCGGCGGTAAACTCGCCGAGCAAAACGAAGACAGTGACCACATACAGAATCCCTGTTGCCGACTGGTTTGAGCGGATCTGAATGCACCGCCAAGCCATGAACAACAGGACCGCCGGCCCCACGATCCCGAACAACCAGCGCATGAACAGCAGCAACTCGCCGGAACCGACGAATCCCATCGCGTCGGAATCGAGCATGCGATCCAGCGCCGCCGTATGGCTGGCCAGGTAGCCGCCTTGGATCAATCCGTTGGCCACCACGAACGCAATGGCCGCAAAGACTAAGTTGCGCAGGTAAGAAAACGGCAGGTGACGCAAGGCCAGGTACCAGTGCCCCAGAATCATCACCACGACAATGGACCCCATGCTCAGCGCGGACAGCAGCGAACCGCCCAGGACGTACCAGCCCGGCCCGGCGGCCCAATGCTCCACAGTGGGTTGCACGACCGCTGCCACGAACAGTCCTGCGGTGGCCAGCAGATGGAGCGCGCGGTTCGCAACGGTTCGCGCCGGCCGGACAGTCACGATATACCCCAACAGAGCGCCAGCCGCGATCGCCGGCGGGAGCGCCAACGCCGCATCGGTCAGCCCCAACAGGACCAGTCCGGCGAGGGTGACGACAAAACATCCGCTGGCGATCGCCTTAAAGAAGGCGGTCCCGATCTTCTCCCGAGGCAGGAGCGGCAGCATCAAGATGGAGCCCGCGGCCAGTTGGAAGAAGAACAGGTAATGCAAGCCGGTCAAACGTGTCTCTTTCTATGCGTATGAATTTCAGAAGAAGATGCAAATTATACCGTGTCAGCGAACAAAGTCAAGGAACCGGTCCCGCCTTAGAAAACATTGAAGTATTTCGCGTCTTCGTGGTGAACGACAAAGGCCGCGGTGGATTGCTCCGGCATGATTTGGTGGGCGCTGGTCAGGTCGACACCCAGAGCGTCGCGGGCGTCGAGGAGCGAAAACATTTTTTCGTGATCCGCCAACTCCGGGCAGGCCGGATAGCCCGGCGAATAGCGTTTGCCCTGTCGCGGCTCGAGGCCAAGCTCTTTGCGAATTCGCAAATGGACATAGTGGGCGGTTGCCTCGGCGGTTTGCACCGCCAAGCCGTGCAGGTAGTACGCCTTGGTATAGTTTCCTGCGGCGTTGAGTTCCTGACAGTGGGCGTCCGCGCCGGGCCCGACGGTGACCATTTGCAAACCGATCACGTCGGGTTTTGTGTCCGAAAAGTAATCGGCCAGGGACAGGTGCTCGTCCTTGGACTGGCGCGCAAATTCGAACGACTCCAAAACCTTGGTGTCGTCTTGTGTGTCGAGGATTTTGAGTCGGTTGTCCTCGGCGCGACACCGAAAATAACCATACACGGCGACGGGGCGGAGGATCCCGGTCCCGAGACACTCTTCTTCCAACTCCCGCAGGCGCGGCTCGAACTCCTCGCGGGTCAATTTGTCGAACGCCTCACCCCGAGCCCCCTTGGCTCCCCAGGAAAGGCGGAACAACTCGTTAATATCGAGTAAGGGAAAGACCTCAGTCAGTTGAATCGGCTTGAGGGCGCGCGCGCCGAAAAACGGTGGGAGCGGAATCGCCACCGGCCGGGTGCGCTCTCGGCGGATCTTAACCTCCGGAAGGCTCGCGGTCCGCTTCGCCTCGGCCACCGCCATGCGCCGCAAGGCGGCCTCCGCTTTCCCGGTGACTTGTTCCTCCAGGGCTTTGCGTTTGTCTGGGGCGGTGATTTGATCCATCGTATCGAGTCCCTCGAAGGCGTCTTTGCAGTAGTAGACGCCGCCGGGGTAGGCGATCCGCCGGGCTGGCTCCGCTTCGTCCTCGGCGGTGGGGCTCCCGGCGTAGAGCGCCCGGTAGCCGAAATCGCGATTGATGGCTGCACCGCCGATCAGGACCGGAATATTCATGCCGCGCTTTCGCAATTCTTCCACGACTATCGGCATCTGCTTGGAGGTGGAAACCAGCAGCGCGCTCAGGCCGATCGCGGTGGCGTTGACTTCCTGCGCGGTGTTCACGATATCGGTAGCTCGCACCTGCTTGCCCAGATCCTTGACCTCATAGCCGTTGTTCGACA
>JAJDCN010000109.1 GCA_029260815.1 Planctomycetota bacterium | reverse complement strand
TGTGTCCGGGCTAGGCGAGCAGCTTGCTCAGGTGCGAGCGACCGAGGGTCAGGCCCCGCTGGACGCGCGCCTCGCTGCCGGACCACACGGGGTCGGCGTGAACAAGAATCATGGGGCCTTCGTAGCCGGCCTCCTTCAGCGTCCCGGTGACGTGAGACCAATCGATGGAGCCGAGGCCGGGAACCCGGAAGTGCCACCACCCAGTTGCCGCGGTATTGCCCGCGCGCGTAAGGACCTCTTGATCGATCTCGATGTCCCGCGCGTGGAAGATAAAGATGCGATCGCGAAATTTCCGAATGGCGGCTTCCACGTCGATCTGTTGCCAGACCAGGTGCGCCGGATCGAAGGCCAAACCAAAGTTTCGCTCACCGATCCGATCGAAGATTTGCCCCCACTGGGCGGGGCTGTAGGCGATATTCCCATGGACGCCCTCGCCATCGCGGCCGATATGAGGATCGTTTTCCATGGCAATGCGCACGTTTCGATCGCGCGCGTACTGCACCAGCGGCCGGAGAGTTTCGCCCACGTGCTCCAAGTTTTCGGCCAGGCTCAACCGTGCGTTGCGGCCCAATGCGCAACAAACGGTGCGCACCTCAAGAGCCCCCGCCAACTTGATCACCCGCCGCAGGTGCGCGGCTCGCTTGAGACGCTCCCGCGCATTGGCCACGAGCAGGGGCTGATAGACAGCCAGGCTGTCAATGGTCAGCTTGTGCTGATCCAGGATGCGGTGCATCTTTTTGACGATGCGCTTGTTGCCGCGACTGGCCGCGACGAAGGTGCCCTGGGCGCCGGACGGCGGAGGCTCAAGGGGAACGATCAATTCGAAGCTCTTGAATTCGTTGCGGGAAGACCAGGTAGACAGTGCCTCCAAGTTCATCTGGGGAAGGCACGCATTGGATAGCCCGATCCGCATCAGCCCCGACACGGTCCGGCGGCGGGAAGAAGGAGGATCGCGAACTTTATTATTTGGGTCGTTTGGTTATGCAACCGAAGATCCTTAGTTTGACGAACTGCTTCAAGGTCACTTCCGCTTCGGCCTTGGATACGCCTTTGACCACCGGGATCACAGTACGGTTGCACAACTCTTCGGCGTCCTTGTGGGAGATGCTGCGAATGCCCATCAACGACTCGATCGCCTTTTCCTTCCGAGCCGGCGAACCAATATTGGAGAGGAACACGCTATACGTATAAATGTCGTTTTCGTCCGTCAGCGCTTCCGTATACTCGTCGGCCAGGTCCTTCTTTGCCTGCGGGGCTGCAGTCTCTTTGGGCACGTCAAAGCTGGAAGGCGCCGCAACTGGGGCCGGGTCGGTCGGCTCCAACTCGAGCGGAGCCAATTCGTCGGGGGGAGCAATCTGCGGCCGCTTGGGCCATTTTACCTCGACCACACCTTTGACACGCTCCGGTCGGATATCCAACTGCATGCCGATCCCCGAAACCCCGTTGAAGCGGGATTTGACGACATTGACTTCTTGCTCGGTGGCATTGGACAGCAGGATGACCGGCGCGGAATCAATAATTTTGCGCGCCATCGACTTCATGATGGAAAACAGATCGGCCAGTTGTTCCTTGGCCAGATCTTTCTTGTCGTCGTCGACTTTCGGCAGGATCACGGTGTAGTTTCCAGCGACCATTCGGCTTTCGCTCCTCAGTTCACTCCTCGCTTCGTCGGTCGCCTATAATAAAAAAAGCGACGAACTCGCCAGGGCTCTCGGCTTTGCATGAATGCATATCAACGAGTCGTCGATTGCCGATGCCCTCACAGCGAATCACAGCCGCTCACTCCACCACCTGTATGATAGCACGAGTCCGCAAGGAGGGTCAAGCACAATTTGTGGTGCGATATCCACCCAGACCGCATCACGTCTCTATTCCTTATATCGGCATCAATCGCCGCCGTTCTGAATCGAGAAACCGGGCTCGCCGGCGGCATTTTTTAATGTAAGAGCTCCCGTGCGATTTGACCACAGAGGACACAAAGAAGCACAGAAAATAGATGCAATGTAGCTCAGGGCTTTAGGCACCGCTGTGTATCGTGTCAGGGCTAAAGCCCTGAGCTACAAATTCTTTTCCTTCATTAACGCGCTGTTTTTGTCTTCTCTGTGCTCTCAGTCCTCCCTCTGTGTGCTCTGTGGCAAGAGGTGCTGGCTCCTCCCGGGGTTGGCTTTATTATCCCGTAGGGGCGTGGTATACTTGCGATTCTTATTCAACAGCGATCTTGGTTGAGGAGCGGACTGCGTGGCATTCATTGTATTGGACGGACCCGACGGAGCCGGAAAAACAACCCAGGTGGAACGTCTGGCAGAGCACCTGACCGCTCAGGGCCTGACGGTGCTGTGTGCCCGGGAGCCGGGCGGCACGCCGCTGGGCGAAAAGATCCGCGAGATCCTGCTCCAAGGTGACCAGGATGCCTTGGGCCACCGGGCGGAATTGCTGCTGTACATGGCCAGCCGGGCCGAGCTGGTGGAACGGGTCATTACGCCAGCCTTGGACGAAGGCAAAGTGGTCCTATCCGACCGGTTCGTCCTGTCCTCCATCGCCTATCAAGGCATCGCCGGCGGGCTGGGCGAGGAGACGGTCGAGGCGGTGGCGCGGCTGGCGGTCGGCTACCTGGAACCGGACCTGACGGTGGTCATCGACGTGGGCTGGCCGACCGCCCAGGCCCGTCGGACCGGCAAGCCGGACCGGATCGAGAGCCGCGGCGAGTCCTATCACGCGCAGGTTCGAGAGGGTTTCCTTCGGCTGGCGCAAAGCAGCCCCAACGTGGCGGTCGTGGATGGGGCCCGCTCCATCGAAGCGGTGCAACAAGAGATTCGGAGCCTGGTTGATGACGTCTGCCAGTAATTTTTGCGTCGAATACTTCCGGCGGGTCAAAGCCGGAGGTCGCCTGGGCCATGCGTACCTGCTCGGCGGATTGTCCGGTGACCCGGCGGCCGCCGCCGGCTTCGCGGCCGCGCGAGTCATTCTATGTCCGCAGGACGGCTGCGGCGCGTGCACGGTTTGCCGAGCCATCGACGCGGGCGCCAGTCCGGACCTGCACGTCCTGCGCGCGCCGGCGGACAAGCGGATCATCAAAGTAGATGCGGTGCGCGAGGTAATCCTGCGCGAGGCGTCTATGAAGAGCCACTCCTGCGACCAAAAGGTGTTTCTGCTCGTCGACGCCCACGAGATGAACGACGCGGCCGCAAACTGCTTTTTGAAAACCCTGGAGGAGCCGCCCGGCAACTCGGTGATGTTGCTGATGAGCGACCGGTCCGATAAACTGCCACCCACGATCGCCTCCCGCTGCTTTCGACTGCGATTGACCGGGTCCGTGGAGGGGACCGAATCGCTCCTGGACGCCGGTTCGGTAGGCGCTATCGTGCACCGAATGGCCACCGAGCCTCTGGAGACGAACCTGGAAATTGCCGAAAGTATTGGAGCGCTGTGCAAAGGCGAGAATCTGGATCAACGGCGGCGCTTGGCACTGGAATTCCTGGATACGATTATGGTACACTGCCGCCACGGGCTCGAGGCCAAGGGCCCATTGGCGGCGGTCGATAGCGAGATCCTTTTCGATCAAATCGATCGCGTGGCCGACGCGCAGCGTTGGATCGACAGCAACGTCAATGCAGGCTTGGTCTTTGACGATTTTGTAACAAAGTTCCTTCTCATACAGGGCGCAGGCGGGCCGATACGCTCGCGGCGTTAAGATACAATGGTTGCCACCTCCGATTCCCCCACCTCTCAACAGACTGTACTCGTTCGATACAGCCCCTTGCGCTACTTGGGCGTATTTTCCTCGAGCCAGACGGACCTGAAGACTGGAGACAAGGTGGTCATCCAATCGGATCGCGGCACCGAGTTTGGCGAGGTGGTCAGTGCTCCGCAAACCAGCAAAGGGGGCAAGCTTTCTGGAACTCTGCTGCGCGCAGCCAATACCGGCGACAAGGACAAGGCCAAGCGTCTGGAAGACGTAGACGCCCGTTCATCATACAAATACTGCCTGGAAGCGATTCGCCGCCACAAGCTGGACATGCGCCTGACGGAGGTGGAGCATCTGCTCGGCGGCGAAAAGGTCATCTTCTATTTCGTGTCCCCAGAGCGGGTCGACTTCCGGGAACTGGTCCGCGACCTGGCCCGTGAGTATCGCACGCGGATCGAGATGCGCCAGATCGGCGTACGGGACGAGGCGCGCATATTGGGAGACTACGAGGCGTGCGGCCAGAAGCTGTGTTGTCGCTCCCATCTGACGAACATCGACCCGGTCTCCATCAAGATGGCCAAGAACCAGGCCATGACGCTGGAGCCAGGGAAGCTGGCCGGGCGTTGCGGCCGGCTGAAGTGCTGCTTGCGCTACGAAGATCCGGTTTATACAGAGCTGAAAAAATGCCTGCCGCGGCACGGCTCAATGATCGAGACAGAGGACGGACCGGCCAAGGTGATCGGAACCGACATCCTGGGTCTGGAGGTTACCGTTTCGCCCGAAGGCTCTGAAGGGCGGAAAAATGTAAGGGCCGTGGAGCTGAAGAAGGACTGCGGAAGCTGTTCCATGTGTCATCACTGAGAAAGACGGATGTCAGACCCCACCAATGAATCGTACGAAATGGAATCGGAGATGAAGCTCCAGCAGATTCTCCAGGCGGATCGACGCTATCCGCAGGACGCCTACCTGTTCGTCTCCACAGCCATCCATCACACCCAGAGAAAATACGGGAAAAAGGGGCACGTCACCGGGCAGGAACTGTGCATGGGGATAAAAGACTTCGCGATTGAAAAATTTGGTATGATGGCCAAGGTGGTTCTCAACGACTGGGGGATCCTCAAGACCGACGACATCGGAGAGATCGTCTTCAACCTCGTCGAAAATGAGTTGATGAAAACCACCGAGCAGGACAAGCGCGAAGACTTCAAAGGGGTGTACGACCTGGATGAGGCTTTCGTGCGCGACTTTAAGTTCGAGGGACCGTTACCACTCGATTAGGGCGGGAAAAGGGACATCGGGGGCCTATGGAGTTCTTCAAAACGCGGACCTTTCGGGTCCTCCTTCTGACGGTCGCTGTAATCGGCCTGCTTTTAATCACCTACGTCCTTCGCACCGTCTTTACGCCGCTACTGCTGGCGTTCATCCTGGCCTACATCCTCGATCCGCTGGTCACCTGGTTTGAAAAGATGCGCTTGAGCCGCGCTGGGGCCATCGCCGTGCTGTACACGCTGGGCCTGGCCTTATTTGTCGTAACCGTCGGCGGCCTGTTCGCCTTTGTTCTGGAACAGGTCGAGGCCGCCACGGATCTGGCAAAGAGTGGAATCGACGAGCTGGTGAAAGAACCCTGGTTCGTCAATCTCCACGAACAGATCGGCCGCGAAGCCTCCACGCCGGAGAGTCAGCAGAAAATCGCCGAGGCCATCAAGGAAAACGTTACTGAAATCTCCACTGGGGTCACAACTGTCGTAGAGTTCTTTGAAGAGCAGTTGAGCAGTTTGCTCAATATCCTCATGTACTTCCTACTTGTCCCGCTGTATACCTTCTTTCTGCTGCTCAACTTCGATAAGATCCTCGAAACCATACGGGCCTACCTGCCCGGACTGTATCGAGATCGAATCGTAGATCTGGCCAACCAGGTGCACACCGTGTTGTCCAGTTTCTTCCGGGGCCGCCTGATCATCGGCTTGATCATTACGATTCTGGCTGGTCTGGGTTACCTGGCGTTCGGCTGTCCGGTCCCGTTCCTGTTCGGCCTTTTGACGGGCGTGATCATTATCATCCCGTTCGCCTCCATTGTGGTCGTCCTGGTGGCGGCATCGACCACGTACTTGAGCACGTCGAACTGGGGACTGGCCTCAGCGGTATTCGGCGTCGGGATCGCAATCCAAATGCTCGAGGCCTACCTGCTGACGCCCTGGATTATCGGCAAGCAGTTAGAGTTGCACTTCATCGTCATCATCCTGTCGGTCTTCGTCTTCGGCGAACTGTTCGGGTTCTTCGGCGTGCTGCTGTCGGTCCCGATGGCCGCGATCGCCAAGATTCTCGGCCGCGAATTCCTCCTACCGATCCTCAAAGAACTGGCCAGCGACACCCCGAAGACCGCGTGATGCCCCGCGCGGGCATTCCGTCGGCCCCCCTTGCTTTCAATACAGCGTTTTAGTATCGTAATGCCCTTCTAAAGCTTTCCAGAAGGGATGTCTATGACCGAAGCCGATCGCGGGGCCGCAAAGCCTCCGAAAAATGACCTGCTCCTCCGGGCTGCCCGGCGCCAGCCGGTCGAACACACACCGGTCTGGCTCATGCGCCAGGCGGGTCGCTACATGGAAGAGTATCGCAAGATCCGCCAGACGGTCAGCTTCATGGATCTGTGCCAAAACGTGGAACTGGCCGCCGAGGTCGCACTTCAGCCCTACCACGCATTCGGTCCGGACGCGGTGATCATCTTTTCTG
>JAJDCN010000108.1 GCA_029260815.1 Planctomycetota bacterium | reverse complement strand
GGGCGGGGGGGGGGGCAGGGGGCGGTGATTGATCCTGCCGAAGGGGGTAATATAGGTCTGCTCGCGAAATTTTGTGCCTTCAAGAATTCTTGGCTTTTATTTTACGGAGAATCGGTTGGTGATTTTGTGCCAGCGGGACCCCGCAAGAAGGGCCCAGCGGTCTTGTTCGGCGAACGTCTATCACCGGTTTTCTGATGTGAGCCTGCAGCGGTTATTCGCTACGCAACCCTCGTATTTCAGTCGGCTTAATCGCACTCCGAATTATCGCATATTCAGAGAGGAAGAGAGTCATGGCACCTTATGCTCCTGGGCATCCCACCAGCGCTGCCACCGTTCTTTGTCCGGGCCAAAGTCTTGGCCGGTAAGCCGCTGCAGCGAGCGGGCAATGTTCTGCATAAATTTTTCCGGCGGGAAATTGTGGAAGACCTTCCCATTTGTCTTCTTGGTAAAGTCAACGTCAAAGCACTCGATCAGGCCGGTAACGGATTCCTCGCGTGGGAAGCAAGAAAGAGCGTGGATAGCGACCTTGACTACTAATATCTTTGGATCAGTCTTGATCGTTTCCACTAGGGGGCCAATGGCGCGCTGGTCGCCCGATCCGATCAGGTGGTTCACGGCATCCCATCGGCAGTGCTCGCTGAATAATTGGTCCTCCAGCACACCGATCAAGCTCGGAATCCAAGCCCCAGGCTCCAGCCGGTCCAGCGCGAAGACCGCTTCGGCGTACCGCCGCGGATCGTATTGTGGCTGGTTCATGACTTCGCGATCCCGCGGTCCGGCGCCCTTCAAGGCAACGATTGCACGGAGGGCAGGAATGGCGCGCGCATCCCCAATGCGACCGAGGGCCTTAATCGTATCCCCGTACAAAGGAGTCTCCTCCAGCAAGATCGGGACGGCTTCCGTCACTTTCAACTTGCCCAGAGCCTCGACAAGCTCACCGCGGAAAGGGTCGAATTCTCCGTGTTCGGTTCGTGCTCGGAGAAACTTCATGAGCACCGGCACTGCGCGCGGGTCGCCGATCTCCCCCAGAGCCCAGACCGGCCCCCGGCCGCCGTCGGTTTTTTCTGCGAGCTCGATTAAGGCGGGCACCGCACGTCGACATTTTATGGACCCAAGTCCGTGACTTATGGCCTCATGCTCATCGGCGAGTTCGGAGATCGTGTATGGCCCCCCCCGCCCCCTGTAAGGGTCGTCACTTTTCGTCACGGGCCGGTCGTCCAGTAGAGAGGCGATCATCTCATCAATGACCCACTCCGGCGCATTTGTATCACCTGGCAGGTGCGCCAGCGCACTCAGTGTGCTCCGCACCGGTTCATAATCGGTCAACTTGCGGCAGGACAGGATGAATACCTTGCCGCGTTCGCTGCTTCGCTTGGCAGCGATCCACGCATAAACAAGCTTCAGGTGAATATCCGTCTCCTGCTCCATCCGCAGATCGAACTCGCGCGCCACTTGGCCCGAATCATAATCCTCGAGCTGCCAAATAAGTTCACGGTTCGCAGCGAGGAGCCCCACGAACCGAGATTCCTCCCCCGACATGTTCCAGTCCGAGATCGGTTCTGGGTCGAAGATCGGGTAGTCCTTGGGAAATGGATCCTTGGTCCTCTCGTCTGGCAGGGCCTGTATAGCAGCATCGGGCGAAGGGCTCGGAGAGGGTTCTTGACCGCAGCCGATCGCGCCGGGCAGATGCAGCACAAGGGCTATCAGCAGGATACAAGCAGTCGGCTTCATCGCTATCACCGGAAGCATAATTCATACGGCCCTTTAGAGTTTACCAGAAACAGTCCGGCTTGACAAATGGCTGGATTCGGGTTCCTCTCCTGTGCACTCTACATTTTCCCCGAGCTCGCGTATGCCGCTGTGTCTCAACCCCGCCCCCGACCAGGGTAAAGATCGCGTCGCGAACATGCTCCCGCAGATCGGCCCAGGTAGCGACCACCCGCTCGTCTATTTGCCCGACCTCTCGCCCATAGAAGCTGTATTTCATTTAGCTACTCCCCACCAGTCCTTGCAGAAGACCTTTTTTGAACTGAGAATATGAGCCCACCCAGCAGCAGCTCTATAGGAATTAGAGCAAGCGCTATCCCTGGGTGATCTGCCCTGTCGGGCTGGCACAAGAGGGGGGCAGGGGGTGGTGACTGATCCGGCCTTGGGGGGTAATATAGGTCTGCCCGCGAAATTTTGTTTCTGCTGAGATCCTAGATTTTGTATTTTTCAGAGCACCTCTTAGAGCGGGCCTTTCGCGCTAAACCGAATAGCCCCAAACCCACCAGCGCCAGCGTCCCCGGCTCGGGGATAGCTTGGCCATAGATCAGGTACGTCTCGCCGGAATCCATGCCGTTTGGGTCAGACCAGACGGAGCCAATGAGGAGGTCATCGAGCCCGTCATCATTGACGTCGCCTGCATTCGAGACATCGACGCCAGAGCGATCATCAACGTCAATGCCGTTAAAGATCACGTCCGCGTTCGTCAGATCGAATGTACCGGAGAGCGGATTGTTGTCGTATCGGCGGCCATAGACGAGGTAGGTCTCACCAGCCCACTCATTGCCGTTTGGGTTGGCGAACTGAGCCCCGATCAGTAGGTCGTCAGTACCATCGCCGTTGGTATCGCCTGCGTACGAAACTGAAAAGCCAGACTTGTCACCGCGGTCGATGCCGTTGAAGATAACGCCAGCCACGCTTCCGCCGATGTCCGACAGCTTGATTGTGCCGGTGAGCGCCGAGCCTTCTCTCTGACCGTAAACGAGGTATGTCCTTCCCGCCTCGGAGTTCGCTAGAAACGCCCCGATGAGGAGGTCATCAACGCCATCGTCGTTGACATCGCCAGCGTTCGAGATACCGACGCCTGAGAAGTTGTCGCCCTTGAAACACACATCTGCATTCATTAGCTCGAATGTTCCGGAGAGCGGATTGTTGTCATATCGACGGCCGTAGAGAAGGTAGATCTCCCCGACCCTGTACGCACCGATGAGGAGGTCGTCAATCCCGTCACCATTGACATCGCCTGCATTCGAGACATACCTGCCGGAGGAGTCATTGGTGTCGATGCCGTTAAAGACGACACCCGCCACGCTTCCCCCGATGTCTTCCAGATCAATGGTCCCTGAGAGGGCCGAGCCGTAACTCTTCCCGTAGACCAGGTAGGTTTCACCGGAGCCAACGCCGTTCGGATCAGCTTGGTGAGCCCCGATAAGCAGGTCATCGACCCCGTCACCGTTAACGTCGCCTGCGTTAGAGACATACACGCCGGACATGTCACCGCTGTCGACGCCGTTAAAGATCACGTCCGCGTTCGTCAGATCGAATGTACCGGAGAGCGGATTGTTGTCGTATCGGCGGCCATAGACGAGGTAGGTCCCCCCTGACTTGGAGCCGTTCGTGTCGGCCCAGTACGAGCCGATAAGCAGATCATCGATCCCGTCGGCGTTCACGTCACCCGCGGTCGAGACGGATAAGCCGTGGAGGAAGGAGACGTCAATGCCGCTAAATATCACATCGGCGTTTGTCAACTCGAACGTGCTTGAAAACGCCGATGTGCCGTTCCGGCCGTAGACTAAATAGGCTTCGCCATTCGGAGCGGCCTCTGTTGCCCCGATGAGGAGGTCGTCGAGCCCGTCACCATTGACGTCGCCTGCATTCGAGACGGAATAGCCAGAGGAGTCACCGGCGTCGATGCCGGTGAAGGTCACACCGGCAACCGTCGTGCCGACATCGGCGAGGTTGATGGTGCCGGAGAGTTGGCCCGCGTGAGCAGATGAACCGAAGCTCAACGACATTGCAGCAGTAAGGATTGCCAATAAGCGCTTCATGCGGCTTTCCTCTTGCGGACTTTGCGGGCGAGTGCTGTGAGACCCAACCCTAAGAGAACTAGGGTGCTCGGCTCGGGGACGGGGGTGACGGTGATGGTGTTGAGCTGGAAGGTGAAGTCACGGGCGTTGCCCAGCAGGGTATTGTCGATGGTCAACTGTACGTGATAGGTCCCCGGATCGGCAAAGCTGAACAGCGGATTCTGTTTGTTCGAGCTACCCGCCAGAACAAAGCCATCGGCGTTATACACCAACCACTCCCACGATTCCACAATCCCGGCGCTTCTATCGTACAGCCGAATATCCTTCCCCGGATGCAGCGTCTCTAAGCTAAACGCAAACGCCGCATCCGAGAACTCGACCACTTCGATAAAGCCAAACTTCGTCAACGAATCCGAGTCGACAGAGTTTGTCGCGGTCAGGCTGACATCGTAGAGTCCTGGCCTATTGTACAGGTGCGACGGATTCCTCTCCGTGGAACCACCCTCTCCCAGACCAAAAGTCCAATCCCACGCGGTTGGCAATCTGTTGCTAAGGTCGGTAAATTGGATCAATCCTCCTGGGTTGACCTTCACAGCGTCGGCCATGAAGTCAGTCGTCGGCCCTTCAGTGACGATACCGTTTCCGTAGATCAGATAGGTCAGGCCTACACCGCCGATGCCATTTGCGTCACCGTCGGGGGCACTGATGAGGAGATCGTCGACGCCATCTGCGTTGATGTCGCCTGCGTTAGAAACCGACGCGCCGGCACTCTCAAAAGGACCAACTCCGTTGAAGATCGCACCTTCCACCGTCGTCCCAATATCGGATAAATTAATCGCGCCCGAAAGTGCCCCTGGGCCACTTCGACCGTAAACCAAGTAGGCCTGACCAGTATTTGTGTCAACGCGCCTTGCTCCTACAAGAAGATCGTCAAGGCCATCTCCATTGATATCTCCAGCGGTCGACACTGCTGAGCCGGATCCATCTCCCAAATTAATGCCGCTAAAAACGGCCCCCGCTATTGCAGTCCCAATATCTGACAGATCAATTGGACCCGCAAGCGTGGATGTGCCTTCTTGTCCATAGACCAAGTAACTCATTCCTGGGCCTGTCGCTGTGCCAAGACGCTGTTGCGCTCCTATCAGTAAGTCGTCTAACCCATCACCGTTGACATCCCCTGCAGAGGAAACCGAAATCCCAGACAAATCAAGCCCCTCTACACCAGTAAAGACAGCCCCATCCACAGTGCTTCCTATGTCTGATAGATTAATTTGCCCCGACAGAGCGAAGGCCCCTGTCTTGCCGTATATCAAGTATGTCTGGCCCTCATAGCCACTCGCTCCAAACGCTCCGATAAGCAAGTCGCCGATCCCATCGCCGTTAATGTCGCCAGCCGCTGCGACTGAGCGACCCGAAAAATCCTCTTCATCGATGCCGTTAAATATAACACCTTCAATCGTCGTGCCTACACTTGATAGATCTAAGTCCCCCGAGAGGGCTGAAGCGCCGGTCTGTCCGTAAACCAGATACGTCTCACCAGCGCAAGGTACGCCGTGTGGGTCTGCTTCACGGGCTCCAATGAGCAGATCATCGACGCCATCTCCGTTTATGTCTCCCGCGTTAGAAACACCTGCACTCGATTCATCATCCGCGTCGATACCTCTGAATATAGCTCCTTCCACGCTGCTGCCAATGTCAGAAAGATTGATTGATCCGGAAAGGACCGATGCTCCATTCTGACCGTAAATAAGATACGTCTCCCCAACCCTTATGACTCCATCTACCCTGCGTAACCGCGCCCCGACAAGAACATCGTCGACACCGTCACCATTTATATCACCTGCATTTGAGACGGCTCCAGCAAGATCACTTCTAGTAATGCCGTTGAATGCAACGCCGCTAGTACCCACGCCAACATCTGAAAGTTCGATTACACCGGACAGGTATGGACCGCTTTCCCCATAGATCAAATAGGCTTGTCCAGCGTTTTCCATATCGCCTGGATTTGCCTCTGTAGCCCCGATTAGCAGGTCGTCGACGCCATCTCCGTTTATGTCGCCAGCATCGGAAACCCAACCGCCTGCATGGTCTACCCTCTCAATGCCGTTGAAAACAGCACCGTCGACGGTTATCCCAACATCGGCAAGGTTGATGGTGCCGGAAAGTTCGGCGGCTTGGGCGTATGTGCCGAGTCCCAGCAAGACTACACCAGTGAGGATTGCCAATATTCGCTTCATGTGGCTTTCCTCTTGCGGACTTTGCGGGCGAGGCCGACCAGGCCCAGGCCCACCAGTGCGAGCGTCCCCGGCTCCGGGATAGCGGAGTTGCCGTATACCACATACGCCTCGCCGAATTCGCCAGGGCCGCCTTCAATCGCTCCGATCAGCAGATCGCCGAATCCATCATCGTTGAAGTCTCCGACAAGGGAAACCGCACTGCCCGACATGTCATCTTTTTTGATCCCATGAAGAACAACGCCTGGAATCGAAAGGCCGACATCGACTAAGTCGAGCACGCCTGTCAGGGCCTCAGCACCCGACGCGCCGTAGATCAGATACGTCTCACCGGCCTTGAGAGTCCCGTCTGGGTTGGCGAATTTTGCTCCAATGACGAAATCATCGATACTATCGTTGTTGAAATCAACGCCGCCGGACAGAGCCCAACCGGCGAGGCCCCCGCTGCCATTGAAAATGGCGCCCGGCAGCAGGGAGCCGGTGCCGGATAAGTCGACGGCTCCCAACATGCCCGTCAAACCGCTACCGCCGTAAATCAAGTAGATCTGGCCGTGTTGACTACCGTTCGGGTAAGAAGGGGCCGCGACGAGGAAGTCCTCAAACGTATCACCGTTGACGTCGCCTGCGCCGGACACCACCCCGGTACGGCCGCTGGGACTCACACCGTCGAGTGTCATCCCCGCGATTGTCAGGCCCACCTGAGCAAGATCGTAGATTCCGGACAGGGCGGAACCGTCGCCTTGGCCAAATAACAAGTAGGCTTGGCCCGCGCCGTCAATCTCATTCGGCTCGGCCTCGCTGGCGGCGATTAGAAAGTCTGCATATCCGTCTCCATTAACATCGCCCGCCCCGGCGACGGATCTTCCGGCATGGTCCGTTTCGGCGATTCCTTGGAAGACCGCTCCCGCTACAGTCGTGCCCAGGTCAGCGAGTGCGATCGTGCCCGACAGGGTGGACGAACCGGACTGCCCATACACCAGATAGGCTTCGCCCGCTCGGAAAACACCGTTGGGTGGAGGAAAGAAGTTAGCTCGCTCCCATGCGCCGAGGAGCAGGTCGTCGACCCCATCGCCGTTTACATCGCCGGCATTGCTTACGGGTCCGAGCCTGTCGCCATCATCGATTCCATTGAAGGTCACACCGGCAACACCGCCGACTTGCCCCACCGTCGACAGTTCAAGGGTTCCCGACAGGGTCGATGCACCTGTTTGACCGTAGATCACGTACACCTGGCCCGGCCCTGAGCCGGTTGTCACAATCGTCGGGGCCCCAATCACTAGATCGTCGATGCCATCGTTGTTGAAGTCACCTGCATCGGAGACAAGCCCGGACACGTCGCTCTTATCGATACCGTT
>JAJDCN010000107.1 GCA_029260815.1 Planctomycetota bacterium | reverse complement strand
AGATTTTTCGGCCAACTGCTTCAAGACGGCCAACCCGTCTGCTCCACCGATGTGTCCAATCGCGACAACCGCGTTGTGAAACTCTGTCTCATTGGGGCTTTGCGCGATGACACCACGCAGTGCTGCAAGAGCATTACCCTGAATGCTCTCTCCGGCATTTCCAAGCGCTGCAATTGCCGCCAAGCGCGTCTTTTCATGCTCTAACGCTTCCACGACGATCGATACCGAATCACGATGCCCGCTGTTGAGAATCTTTCGGGCGATGGCGCGCGGAAGTGTGAACTGCGCAATCCGGTCCTCCGTCAACTCGTCTCCCCTGTAGAGCAGCCCTTTCAGGGCTCCGATTGACTCATCGGTGGCCATCAGAGCCAAGGCAGCCACTGCTTTCGCTTCGTTTTGACCCAGCTTCGAGTTCGATTCCCCAGCCGCCCAGACCAGAATCTCGATCGCCTCGGGTCCCAGCGAGATCAGCGCCAGACGGATATTGATCAGCGCCTTCTTGTCGCCTGCTTTCTTCGCCTTCAGCATCAGGGGCACGATGCGCTCGAGCTCTTTTTGCACAAAATCGTGAGTCCCCTTTGATCCTTGGAGTGAACGCGCAGAAGCCAAACGCTCTTGCACTCTTGCGGTATCGCGCACCGCAACGCTCTTGTTCGAGAGCTCAGATTCTCCGACGTCGGGGGGCGGCGTTCCAGTGTCCCCATTGTCTGGAGTGGACGTCCACACATAATAAGACAGCCCCAAGGCCACAAATGCGCCCAGGAAAAGAATCACGGACCGTAAGCTGACATCCTGAGGGGCTCTCACCTTCCGTCCGGTACGCTTCTTTGCCCTTGTATTTTTCTTCAAGTTATTTCCCCTTATCCTGCTTGGTTCTTCTTCGTGATGAAAGGTTCGTAGGGCGTAAAATGCCGCAAAATGCTGTGGCTAAGGATTGTGAAAAAAAGGCGGTCCAAAAGGAAAATCTGTATAGGTCAATGAAGATGCGACGAACCCAACATGGGTGCAGCCGATGGGCATGAAAAATGCGCTGCACGGGGAGAACCGTTATCCAAAAATCATCCGCATGCACCGGGCGCCGATCAAGGGCGATTGCCCTGGATAGCGCGGTTTCGGCTTTTTTCAATCGACAAACCATTTTATCTGTGCCAGTTCAGACTTCGGTAGCCATAATAAATCGTATCAACACAGAGCTCAACGATGATTTAGTATTTCTACCTACTTGCTTTGACGAATAATTTTTCTTTTACTAAAAAACAAAAGTGCGTCCCATTCCTGCCTCCTGGAACGAAACTCTGAAGGTGTTTTACGGCCCAGAGCGATGGCGGCGTACCATAGCTTTCCTTCAAGATGTTCCGAATGGGCTTTTATTCGATATTGCACTACTCGCAATCCCCGAGTAAGCTTCAAGTGTACCTCGATCGTCAGGCTTTTGACGCTTTGACGAGGCATCTATAATAGTTTCTATTTCTGTTTTTATAGATCTTCTAGTATAGGGTGTATTTTTGTCATTTATGGAGAAATCGCTTAGGGAGTGCCCCATCTGAATCCAAGTTAGTGCATTGCGAAGAAACAGATCGAACTCAATATTATTTATAGCTTTATCGGCGTCCATGTCCAGTCTCAACAGGCTGTAGGCTGTGTTTTGTGCGAAAGGCGGGTTCCCTTCACCTTTTGAAGTCGGCATTTCTTCGTAATTGAGGCCATTGGAAATACTGCCCTTCCTTGAAATGTTCGTCCTGGGCCTCTAAAAAAACCTTGAGCAATTAGGCAAACTAAGGTGTAATTTATATGTGCTCCCCAGTTTGCCCGGAAAGCTTCCTGGCCGAAGCATTGACCCGGGCATCTGGGGAGCACATGAAACCGGCCCCCCAAGCTACTTGACGATTATTCATCCTCCAGGCCATTATAGGCGACAATAGATAGTGGTAATTTCAGACCTGCCGTTTCACGAAATCTAAAAAAAGTTGAAACCAAAGACCTTCCGCTGCCACTATTATTAACAGATTCGAGCATGCGACAATCGAAGCAGCCATCACCGAGTCAGGCGAAGTCTGACGCCGAATTGGTCCGCGCAACCCTTGCCGGCCACCGGGAGGCGTACGAACTTATCGTTAAAAAATACAATCGGGCCATCACGAATTGCTGTTGGAGGCGGCTGGCTCGCCACGATTTGGTACCCGATTTGGTCCAGGAAACGTTTCTTCGCGGTTATCAAAATCTTGCTCGCTTGAGAAAGCCTGAAAGTCTCGGGTCATGGCTTCAGGGAATAGCAAGGCTAGTATGCAATGAGTCTCTAAAAGAGATAAAGCGTTTTCCGACGCCTCTTTCAAGCAGCGCTCATGGGGAGTCCGGCATAGAGGAGATGGTCGCGTCCGATACTCTTCCGGATGAGAAGCTCCAGCGGGAGGAAATGTACCAGTGCCTGATCGAAGCGATCGATTCGCTTCCGGAAAAATATCGAGAGGCGCTGTTACTGCTATACAGTCCGGACCTTTCCCGTGAACAAATTGCGAAACAATTGGGCTTAACGCGCGCCGGCCTAAACACCCGTATCGCTCGTGCGCACAAGTTATTACGCCGCAACACAGAGTCGAAGCTCTTCGGGAGTACGACGCCATGAAGTGCGAGAAAAACGAAAAACGAATATGGGCCTTATTGCATGGGTTGAAGGAAGACCCCGTCCTGGGAAAGCACATCGAAGATTGCGAAAAGTGTGCGGGTCTCTGGAAGAGGTTGAGCCAAGAGCACCAGGACCTTGGCGACACCTTCGAAACCATGGATGCGTGGTACACCACGATCGAGCAGAATACCATCGCCGCGATCCGAACGGCTCCCGAAATGGGAGTCTCTCTGGTTATTTCCCAGCGCCTTCGAGTTCCGACGGTTCGCGAGGTCGCGGATCGACTCGTAGAGGTTACACAACGGGTTCCGCGGTATCGAAAAGTAATTTACGCAACGTCCGTCGTGGTCGCTCTCGGAGTCCTGTTGCTGACGCTTCAGTTTGGCAGCGGGCTCATCCCCGGGAAAGAGGCTACTTATTTTGCAGCCGCGTGGCAAAATAACGTGGAAGCCGTTCAGAGCATGCTTGATGATAATCCTGGGTTGGTCCATACACGAGATTCAGCCACAAATAACATCGCTCTTCATATAGCAGCAGAAAAAGGATTCTATCCTATGGCCGCGCTCCTGTTGAGCCGTGGCTCGAATGTCGACGCCCGTGGTTATCACAGCAATACACCGCTTCATCTGTCCGCCAGTGCAGGCCACGACGATCTAGTAAAGCTCCTGCTCGACCATGGAGCGGATCCCAACGCGAAGAATGACGAGAAACAAACTCCGCTCGAAATGGCAATCCGTGAGGGACACAGCAAAGTTGTAGATCTGTTGCTACAGGCCACCACCCGAAAAAATGCGCCCGCCCCAGAGGCCCAGAACCAGGAAGAATCAGAAAAGCATGGCACAGTACCCCTTTCTGAAGCGGCGCGTTTTGCAGCGATTTTGGAATCGCAACAGTGGGATACGGCCAAAGCAATGCTCGAGGCAAACCCCGCCCTGGCAAACCCCATGGATCCTCTTGCACCTTCTTTCGAACGCCCGATGATCTTTCGGGATCGAGGGCCCCTCGTCAGAACTGATCCACCCGGGGGACTTGCAAAGACCCCGTACACGTACGGAGAGACACCGCTCATCATGGCTGCAAGAGCAGGGTCGAAGGAAACCGTCAAGGCTCTCCTAAATCATGGCGCCAATGCACTCCTCAAGAACAGCAGCCCGATGGAAGACCCCATTGGCGTCAAGGGAACGGCTTTAATGCACGCCACGGCTCAAGGCAAACTGGAGATTGTGCAACTTCTGGTAGATCACTGGCTAAGCCACTCATCGCCAGATTCTCCAACAACCCAGGTTTACTTTAATGAGGCGTTATCGATTGCTGCGAAGCAAGGAGATAAACAAATTGCGGAATATCTTTTGGAGCGAGGCGCACGGCCCGGCCAATAC
>JAJDCN010000106.1 GCA_029260815.1 Planctomycetota bacterium | reverse complement strand
TCGGCTCCGGCAGTCGGCCGCCTTTTTTCAGCCCGGCGGGCAGTTGGATCCCGCAGACCGCGCCGGAGGCTGCATATTCTTTCCACCCGGACCCAGCCAGATAGCCGCGCACCACGCACTCTACCGGGAAAACTTCCGCTTTGTGGACCAGCATCGTCCGTCCGGCCATCTCGGGCATCTTCGGAAGCGGCTCGGGCATCTGGGCGGTGTCGGTGGTAATCAGGTGATTGGGCCGCGCCGAAGCGAGGGTATTGAACCAGAACTCACTCAGGGCCGTCAAGACCCGTCCTTTATTGGGGATGCCGTTGGGTAGAACCACGTCGAAGGCCGAGATCCGATCGGTAGCAACGATCAGCAAGTGGTCGCCCAGATCGTACATGTCCCGGACTTTGCCGCGGCTGGCTAGGGTCATGCCTTCAATATTGGATTGCGTCATCGCCGCATGCTGGCTTTGGGTCATTTTGCGTTTCCTTCTATCGCAGCTTTTGCTTGTCGAACGGGTCCGCGGTTGAGGTGGGCGATTCCGATTGCGATGGCGTCCGCCTCGTCGGGCTGGGGCTCCTCTTCCAGCCGCAGCGCCGCACGGACCATGGCGGCCACTTGAGTTTTGTGCGCCCCACCTTGGCCAACGACTGCCTTCTTGACCTCCCGAGGCGAATACTCAACCACCGGGAGCCCCGCGTTGGCCGCGGCAAGCATGGCCACGGCTCGGCCTTCGCCGATGCGGACGGTGGAGGCGACGTTCTTGGCCACGAAGATGCCCTCTACGGCCACCTGATCCGGATTGTGTTGGTGGATCACGACGGACAGGCCGTCGTAGATGGTCTTCAGCCGCTGCTCGATCGATGCAGATCGCGCCGCCTTGATCGTGCCACTGGCCACCAGTATCCGCTCGCCGCCGATCTCTTCGATAACCCCGAAGCCGACCTTCAACGTGCCGGGATCGACCCCTAATATCCGCACAGGATTTCCCTCAAACCATTACGTTCGGCGGAGTATAGCAGCGCCCGCCTCGGCTGTCAACGCGCATCCATCGCACACCATTTTAGCCTATTTGCAAGTCATTCCTATGTTCTTAGACTCCTCATTGGGGCCTACGGGGTGCAACAAATCTGCAAGCCGGGCCATATCCCTCCAAGATGACCTTGACACGCGATTTAACAGACTCCATGATGTGCCCCAAATTATGAAGGGTATCGCTTCTCGTTCCGCCAGATCGGTGAGGCGGAGCTTGCCGCGCTGGTTCAGCAGCCCGACGCAGCAGAAGGCGAAGTCGCTTCGAAACGGTTGAGGGAATCAGACGATTCAGAACAAGCGTAAGCTCCTCGTCGCTGTATTTATACTTAGCTCCGTCCTTGCAGGGTGCGAAGAGGCTACTCCGCGGGAGGACGGACGATTCTACAACGACGCGGATGGGTACTCTATTCGGTTTCCAGGCCATTGGCAGAGGAACGAAGGCGGTCCCAACGGCGGCGTCATCGCCATGGATCCTGCCCAGAACCTCAGCATCAGCATCTTCCATGACACGTATCGATCCAACGCGTCGTTCGAGCAAATTGCTGAGGGTCACCGCAACGGCCTGCGCGAGGAACTGATCGACTTCGAACAGTACGAGAGCGGCCGGATGACCCTGAGCGGAGCAGAGGCTGAATGGACCGTTTATTCCTACGCGATACAGGACGTGCGGCTGCAAGCCCTTCACTATATTGCGGTACGGGACGGACACTCTTGGAGTCTCACCTGCGCGACTTCGCCGGAGACGTTCTCCGCTCGGCGAGAACAGTTCGAAAAGATCGTCCGGAGTTTCCGATTTGAATAATTGCCAACCGGGCCCGGCAATGATAATGTAACCGCATGTCCAATCGAACGAGGAAGATCGGAACGTTCGCTGTCGTCGCGCTGGTCCTGGGCTTTGTGGCGCTCTACGGCGCGGGCATCAATGACGAGTTGGGCAACTACGGGGACAACGGGACCTATCTGATTCTCGCCCGGTCTCTCGCCACAGACGGCTCCTACCGCAACCTGGAGGTGCCGGGCGCCCCGCCGCACTTGCAAAACCCGCCGCTCTTTCCACTCCTGCTCGCACCGCTGACCGCACTTGGCCGGCCGGAGGCGACGGTAGTCGCTGCGAAAATCTTTGTTGGTTTGGTCGGTCTGCTGGCCGCGGTAGTCTATCTGAGCTGGGCCGGCCGCGTCGACCAACCGTGGCTCGCAACGCTCTCGGCGATCGCTCTGGTCGTTTGCCCGTTGTATTATCAATACGCCCATTCGGTCATGAGCGACGTACCCGCCGTTTTGTTCTGCATGCTGGGGTTGATTGCGATCGAACGTTGCAGCCATGCCAACCGATTGAACTGGACGGCATTGGTCTGCGCCGCGCTGGCGATCGCTGCGGCTGGGATGACCCGCACGATCTGCTGGACGCTGGCCCCCGCGGCTGCCGCCGCGATCCTCTTTGGAGCCGGCGCCAAGGGTGTGACGCTCAAGACCCGGTTGACGAAATGCCTTGTGCTCGCCGCGCTGTGCGCCCTGCCCCTGGTCGCGTGGCAGGTCCGTTGCCAAAGCGCCCGTGAGGAAACGACTGAGCCGACCGCGACATACATGGATTCGCTTCGGATGGCTGACCCCCAGGACGAAAGCAAAGGAACTCTCGATACGAAAGGCTTGATCCGCCGTTTTTGGCATGACACGAAAACCCACGCGAGCAACATTCGCGACATTGTCCTGCCGAAATCCGGGCGGTTGGCCGCGAAGGCGGGACTCGAACATCTGCTGGGCTACGCCATTGCGGGCGCAATTGTGTTGCATCTGCTGGTGCGTTTAGTACGCAAACGCGAGGCGGCCGATTGGTTCGTACTTCTGTTCTTGCTACCGCTGCTCTTGTGGCCCTGGGATGACGCCCGGTTTTTGATACCGATTGCGCCGCTGCTTCTGTTCCACTTCTTTGGCGTTCTTGGCTGGCTGGGTCGCGTCGTACGCCTGCCCAGGCTGGTTCCCGGGCTGGCCTTGCTGGCGATCGTCGCGGGCTCGGCGGTGGAAACCGGCCGGTGGATCGCTTTAACTCACACCGGCAACTACGATGCGCGCTGGGGCAAGGGGTGGATAAATTTTCGAGAGATGGTGGACTTCGCGGCGTACAGTGGTGAAGAAGAGCCCGTGGTAATGTGTCGCAAGCCGGGACTGGCCTATTGGTGGACAGGTGTGCATGCGGTTCAGGTGCCTTATACCAACGATCCCAAGGCCTACCGCAAAATGCTGGAGCGCCACGGCGTCGATTACCTGATCGTGGATGCGGTCGGACGGCGGGTTGTCAAACAGGCAAGACCCGTTATTCTCGAATACCCGTTGTTGTTTGAGCGTGTGGTGTATCACCCAACCACCGGACCACCGCGCGGCACGCTGTACAGGATCACGCTGGATGCGCAGCGATACCTTGACTTGACAATCCCAGCTCCAGTAGAATGAGCCCCATCACAGGATTTTTCCAAAGAGACGAGCTTGAACGTTTTGTGATTTTTCGGAACGGAATGCAATGAGCGCAGACCCAGGAAAAACCGTTGCGATCGTACAGGCTCGGCTCGGTTCGGAGCGACTGGCGGGCAAGGTTCTGGCCGAGGTGCGGGGCAAGCCGCTGTTGGGCTACCTGCTGGATCAGCTCTCCCACGCGCGGTCCCTGGATGCGGTGGCGGTGGCGATCCCGGAGGGCCCGCAAGATGAGCCGATCGCAGCCTATTGCCAATCCCGCGGGATCCCGTGCATTGGCGGGCCGGAGGACGACGTCCTGACGCGCTACGCGGTGGCCGCGGAGATCTGCAAGGCCGATACGGTGCTGCGGATCACAGCGGACTGCCCGCTGTTGGACCCGGGCACGGTGGACCGCAACGTGGCGGGTCATTTCGCCAGCGGGCGCG
>JAJDCN010000105.1 GCA_029260815.1 Planctomycetota bacterium | reverse complement strand
CCGCCGGTGGTGCATTGGCGCTACAACTGGCAGCCGGAGCCCGGCTCCCGTGAGGCCAAGCTATACGAAGTCCTGACCCAGCCCTACGACTGGCTGGGTGCCGAGCCCGCGGCAGAGGCGTAAACATGGATGGCCTGCTTGTGCTTAACTTCGGCGGGCCGCGCAACCTCCAAGAGGTCAAGCCGTTCCTGTACCGCCTCTTTTCCGACGGCGACGTCATCCAATTGCCCGCGCTCATTCGGTTCCCGCTTGCGCGCTTAATCGCCGCGCGCCGGTGCAAGAGCGCGCAGAAACAATATGCTTTGATCGGCGGCGGCTCCCCCATCAATGAAACCACCGAGCAGCAAGCGGATGCCCTGCACAAGAAACTGCCGGACCTCCCGGTCCGTATCGGCTATCGCTACAGCTCCCCCACCATTGCGGAAGGATTCGCCGCGCTGCTGGATGCAGGAGTAGACCGGATCATCGCACTGCCATTTTATCCTCACTATTCGGTCACTTCCACCGGCAGCAGCTTCCGAGAGCTCGACCGCGCGGCTCGGAGCAACCCGAAGGTGCCGATCGAAAAGATCGACCATTGGTACGACCACCCGCTCTTTCTCCAGGCGCTGCAAGGCCGCCTGCGGGAATCGCTCCAGCAGTTCGAACAGCCGCCGCATCTTTTGTTCTCTGCCCACGGGATCCCCACGCGCTACGCCGAGGCGGGCGATCCGTACCCCAAGCAGATCGAGCACAGTGTCGCTTTGCTGGTGGATGGGCTCGAGGGCATCGGCGGTCATTCCCTCTCCTATCAAAGCAAGGTCGGACCGGTGCAATGGCTCACGCCCTATACCAATGACGAAATCCGCCGTCTGGCGGACACCGGCGTGAAGAGCGTACTGGTCTGTCCCTTGTCATTCGTCAGCGATCACATCGAGACTTTGTATGAGATCGACATGCTCTATGGTGATCTGGCCCGCTCGCTGGGCATCGAGTCGTGTGTACGAATGTGTGGCCTGAATCTGTATCGCCCGTTTATCGACGCCCTTGCGGCGATCGTCTCGGAGGCCCAGTCCGGTGCACGTTAAGACGATCATCCTCGGTGGCGGCATCAGCGGGTTGACCGCCGCCTTCCGTCTGCATGAAGCGTCCGAAGAATTCCTCCTATTGGAATCGGAAGACCGCATCGGCGGCAAGGTCATCTCGTCCGAACAGGACGGCCATATCCTCGAACACGGGCCCAACACGTTCCTGAGCAGTTACGCGCCGCTGATGGAATTGATCGACCGACTCGGCCTCCATGGCGAGATCCGCTTCGCCGCGCCGGAAGCGAAAAAACGCTACGTCCTTCGAAACCGACGTCTGGTGGCCCTGCCGACGACGCCGAAGCAGCTGATCGCCACGCGCCTGCTGGGGCCGCTGGCGAAGCTTCGACTGCTCCTCGAGCCGGTCGTTGCACGCCGATCGGCCGGCACGGACGAAAGCTTTGAACGGTTCGTCGCGCGCCACTTCGGGCGCCAGGTCGTCCAGCGGATCGCCGGACCCTTTGTTTCGGGCATCTTCGCCGGAGATCCGGCAAAGCTTTCCGTCGCCGCGGCTTTTCCACAAGTCTATCGACTGGAGCAAGAACACCGATCCTTATTCAAGGCCATGAAGGCCGGCGCCCAACGCCCCAGATTGTGCTCGGTGGCCGGAGGGATCGGACAAATCACCAAGCATCTGGCCAGCCGGGTGCAGGAAGAAACCGTTCTCAACGCCTATGCACAACGGATTCAGTGGCGAGAGGATCATTACCTCGTTACCACCGGGACGCACGAATACGATTGCGACCATTTGATCCTTGCGGTACCGGCCTACGCGGCGATGCGACTGCTGGAGGAGATCAACGCACCGGCGGCAGCGGAGCTGAGAGACATCCCAAGCGTGCCCGTCAAGGTGATCCACTCGATCGTTCCCCGCGCCGCGGTAGCCCACCCCATGGACGGCTTTGGCTACCTGGTGCCGCGCGGTGAAAAGATTCGGCATCTCGGAACGATCTTCAACACCGCCTGCTTCCCCCACCATTCGCGCGAGGGCGAAGCGCTCTTGACCACGTTTATGGGCGGCGCGTTCGATGCCGAAGCTGTGGATACGCCCGACGACCAACTTTTGGAAGAGCTGCAGCGGGAGCATGCCACCCTGGGCATCTATACGGGCGAGCCGATATACAGTTCGGTGACCGCCTGGCCGCGCGCGATACCGCAATATCATCTAGGACACCTGGAGCGAATCGCCAGACTATACCAGTCGATGCGCAAGACACCGGGGATCCACCTGGCGGGCAATTACCTAAACGGAATTTCCCTGGGCGCCTGTGTGGAGAGTGGTAACACCGCTGCGGATTCCGTCCTGACAGGCCCGAGGGCCTAACCGGTCTCTTGTGGGTGGGCCTCAAACACGGTAAAATACCGAAATCCATTTTCATACCGGCAACAAAGGAGCGGTCCCATGACCGAGGAACATACATTTGTCAATCGCCTGATTCACGAATCCAGCCCCTATCTGCTGCAACACGCACACAATCCGGTGGATTGGTATCCGTGGGGCGAAGAGGCCCTGGCCGCATCGCGGGAGCAGGACAAACCAATTTTGCTGAGCATCGGCTATTCCGCCTGCCACTGGTGTCACGTCATGGCCCACGAGTCGTTTGAAAACCCGGACATTGCGAACTTGATGAACGAGCTGTTTATCAACATCAAGGTGGATCGGGAGGAACGACCGGACATTGACGGCCTGTACATGATGGCCGTCCAGATGATGACCGGTCATGGCGGATGGCCCATGACGGTCTTTTTGACACCGGACCTCAAGCCGTTTATCGGGGGAACTTATTTTCCCCCGGAGCCGCGCATGAACATGCCCGGCTTCCCGCAGGTACTGCGTGCAGTCTCCAGCCAATACCAAGAGGGCCGCGACGCAGTTACGAAGAATTCCAAGATTGTGGTCGAAGCGGTTCAAACAATGACCGCGCTCGAGCCAGCGGGCGATGCCTTGGACGGACGGCCCGTCGAGCTGGCCTTCGAACAGTTGTCCCAGACCTTTGACGATGTGTTCGGCGGGTTCGGCGGTCCGCCCAAGTTCCCCTCCAGCATGGCCCTGCGCCTCCTGCTGCGGCACTGGAAGGACACGGGCGAGCACCGGTCGCTCCAGATGGTCCGGACCACCCTGGACCGCATGGCCGAGGGTGGCATGTACGACCAACTGGGCGGCGGCTTCCATCGCTATTCGGTGGACGGCCAATGGCTGATCCCCCACTTCGAGAAGATGCTCTACGACAACGCGCTGCTCGTGCCCACCTACCTGGAGGCCTATCAGGCGACCGGGCACCCGCGCTACGCCACCGTCGCGCGCGAGAGTCTGGACTACGTACTGCGGGAAATGACCGCACCCACTGGCGGCTTCTACTCCACACAGGACGCAGATTCCGAAGGCGAGGAAGGCAAGTTCTTCGTCTGGACGCCCCAGGAAATCGAAGCGGTCCTTGGGGCCGCGGACGCCGCCGCGTTCTGCGACACCTACGGCGTCAACAAACATGGCAACTTCGAGCACGGCACGAGCGCGCTGCATCTTTCGGCCGATGCGGACCCGGACCCGAAGTTTGCCGCCATGCGTCAGAAACTCTTCGACGTTCGCGAGAAGCGGATCAAGCCCGGACGCGACGAAAAGATCCTGGCGGCCTGGAACGGTCTCATGATCAGCGCCATGGCCATCGGCGGCCAGGTCCTGGGCGATCAGAAATACGTGGCCGCCGGGACCGCTGCCGCGGACTTCGTCCTGAACGAGATGCGCGACAACGGACGACTGTTGCGAACACACAAAGACGGCGTTTCCAAACTCAATGCGTATCATGAAGACTACGCCTACTTGACCCACGCGCTGGTCGACCTGTACGAAGCCACCTTTGACGCCGCGATTTTAAAATGGGCGACCGATTTGGCCGACGACATGATCGAGCGCTTTCACGATCCGGAAAACGGCGGCTTCTATTTTACCGCCAACGACCACGAAAAACTTTTCCATCGGGACAAAAACCCCTACGACTCAGCGACGCCTTCGGCAAACTCCGTCGCGGTCCACGCCCTTTTGCGCCTGGCGGCCCTCGCCGGAAACGCCCAATACCAGGAGGTCGCCGAGGGAACCTTGCGCCTGTTCCTGGCACCCATGATGAATCAGCCTGGCGGATTCACGCACATGATCGCGGCCCTGCATCGGCATCTGAATCCGACGGCGCAGATCGCCGTTGCTGGAGACGATCCGGCAGAAGCCGTAGCGGCGATTCACCGGAGCTTTCACCCGAACAAAGTGCTGGCCGTCTGCGGCGCCGACGGGCCGAACGACCTGACCGCGCGGATTGTCCCGTTACTCGAAGGCAAGCGCTCGACCGCCGGCGAGACCACGGTCTTTGTCTGCCGCAACTTCACCTGTTCCGAGCCGATTACCGACCTGAATCAACTGCCGGAGGCACTCAGTTAGCGCGCTGTCCCGCCTCTAGGGATGTTGGATTGCGAAGAACTTCGCAAGAGAAGGCCCGGTCAGTGATTTAAAGGAAAAGATAAAATCACCGTTAGATGGATCGAGTGGAACGGTTTCATTCGGCCAATGTGATGAAAAAGACGAAGGGTTGAGTTCGAACTGGTCAGTCGCGCGGTTCCAATCCCAAACCGCATTCGTTTCCAAGTCGATGGCATACAGATCGTCCAGGTTGTCCAGGTTCCGGTCGATGGTCACCGCAAGTTCTGGCTCGAACGTTGAGCCCCCCGGGGTAACATCGCCGATCAGGTAGGTCAAACCAAGCGGGAAGCTGGTCGGGTTATACACGTACACCAAATCTCCATCGAAGGCGATGAGATTGTCCATGCTTGTACTGCTTCCGTACTTTACCATCGCTTGAAACGTCAAGCCGCTGGCGCCGAGATTCGACAGTGGCTGGGCAAGGCCGAACTGTTGCGCGTTCCAATCGAAAACGTAATAGTCCGATCCCAGAAACGCCCAGACCTCATCATCCCCGTCCCCATCCGGGTCCCATGCGATCAGAAAGTCCGGAACACGGGCGACATTGTCGGACCACAAATCCGTGAGATTTCCATACCCGGCCACTTGCTGAAGCGTTCCGGGCGTGATCGTAAACACGTTCCCGAAAGAGCCGTCATAGAAATAGTGCTTCTCGTTTAAGACGTCTACCGCGAAAAAGGTGTCCGCATTGGTTGTGGCTCCAAAATGGACCTTCGTCGCGACCGTTGGGTTGGCCGGCATGGGGTTCGGGTGGACGCGCCGGAAAACACCCTCAGCGCCCAGCGTATGCACGCGCATGGGCACGGCCGGCTCCGTCCAACTCTCGTGAATATGCCACGTGCCGCCGGCGTTGTTGTAGACGTCGTAGCGGACCTCGACGTCGCCAACAACCACATCGACAAACGTCTGAAAACCCCCGAAATCTGGAAAAGCAGCGTACCCCGCGGTTGCCGCATCGATCTGCCACGCGGTGCCGCCCGGCTCCCGGTGTCTCGAATAAAAATGTGTATGTCCACAGAAGTACGCGTGCACGCCGTAGCTTTCCAGCAGGTTCCAGAAAGCGTCGCGGCGCGCTTCGTATTTGTTTAGGCTGTCGACCAAGTGCCGGTGAAAGGGAAACGCCGGCTCGTGGCCAAAGACGAACACAAACGGTTGAGTGTTGGCCGCGAGATCGGCGGCCAGCCAATCGTACAGCGCCTGCACGATGTCGCCGTCGGTCGCCACGTCGCTGCCGGCTGCGGTTTCGCCGTTCCAATACTCGTTTAGAACGATGAAGTGCGCATTTCCGTGGTCCCAGGAATAGGTCGTCTCCACACTGCCGGCGGGCCCATTCTGGTTCGTGGCGTTGCTCAACGGGGTCCGGAGCCCGTTGCCGGTCGTGTATTCGTCGCGGATCCAAGTCATGTCCGAGGAGGTTTCGGCTTCGTGGTTTCCTACAACGGGATACCACAGGGCGTTCGCGCCGAACCGGGCGTCCACCTTATCTCGGAGCGGCTGGAGCGGATCGATATCGCCCACAGAGATTTGAAAGACGCCTTGCCCACCGATCAGGGTCTGCATGGCAGCGAGCACGCCGTCATAGGTTGCATCTTCCCAACGAGGGTCAGCGGTGACGGTGTAATGGAATGTATCAGCTTGCGCGCGGGGTGCCGCGATCGGAACGGAGAACAATGCGACGAAACAGAGTAGAAGGGTTGGCTTGTGAATCATCTTCCTTCTTCCCAATATTCAGGCCAGCCTTTGCTTGAGCCCCTATCGTATACGCCGCCGATCCGCCGTGCAAGGCCTTTCCGCGCAATGCTCACTCTTTACGCGGAGCAAGCTTTAGAACGAGAGCCTGATACTCTTTAAGCTGCGGGAGGCGAACTTCCTGCTGGTTTTCTTTGCGCGTGACCTTGAATTTGTTGCCGGTCAGGGCGTCTTCTACCGAAGTAATCTGCTCTGCGCCTCGAACCTGCAGCCGCAGACCACTGACCGGAATGATATCCCCCACCGCGCGGAACGCGTCGTGGGTGAAGTCGCCGTAAGGCCCCATAGTGCCGTGCTGGGCGGGATACATCTGGTCGTACGTGTGGTTGAGCAAATGGACGAGGATTGTGCGGCCCTTCTGGAAATAGGTCGTCTCTACGGTGGTCGGGCCTTGGACTTGGATGGACGCTTCCCCCGCGGCCAGGTCCAACAGGTTGCGCACGAACCGCTCGTGATCGGGATGGCCGACCCGGTAGAAGACGCGGTCCGGCTGGCCGGCAACATAGTAGACGGTGCCTTTGCCGAACCGGTTGGCCAGCACCGCGGGACGACCGGTCGCCGGGCCCGGTTGCGGCGGAGTCTGGTCCTTGAAGAAATAGGTCCCGTAGCGCTTGTCGGTGCTGAAGATTTCCGCAATTGACCTGGCTTTGCCATAGGGTTCTACCACGCACTGAGCATTCGCATAGGCGGGCGAATCGGTGAGCGTATCGCTACGCCCTTCTTTGCGCTCCTCAATATAGGCGCGCACCGCATCGTGGTCGCCGTGGACCAGCAGGTAGTCCTTCGGAAATCCGGCGCCCACCCCGTCGCGGCCCATCGCCCCGATGTAGGTCCACGGCTCGTCGATCTGGGACTTGAAGTGGCAACCGAACAGATCAGAGAGGGCAAAGTCGTAGCGGGTGCGGCCTACTTCGTCGTACATCGACGTCTGATAGGTTGCCACCAGGTTGCCGCCGGAACGGACGAACCGCCGGATCGCTTGCGCCTGGTCATCGGACAAGCGGGCTACATTGGACAGGACCAGGAGGCTATGCCCCTTTAGATCCGAGGCCTTCAGGCCGACGGAGTCTACAATCTCGCAGGGCACGTGGGCTCGGGTAAGCACGTCATAGACGCCCTTCATGCCATCCGCGTGAAGCGTTGCGTGTGTGCCACCGCCGGCAAGCGTTTCAGATGAATTCAGCAAGGCAATGTGCGGCACCGCGTGCGCGCCATGGGTAAAGCGGGACAGCGCGCGCGATTCGGCAAAGACCTGGCCCAAGGCTTTGAGCCCGGAGGGATCCTTGACCAACTCCCAATCCCAGGCGACCGGCCACAGCTTGAAATCGCCAGAGGCCATGATCTCTCGGAATTCCTGCCGCATATGCGCCGGCGGCTTGGCCAGGCCGATATAGTACCGGTGTCCATAGGGCGTACAAACGACCGTGTCCTTCCCGTGCGCCCGGGCGGCGGCCGCCTCCTGGCGCATGATGTAGCCTTTGTCTCGGATGTTGATGTGTCCGCCGGTATGGGGCTCGCAGAAGTAATAGTGTGCGGAGTAGTCGTGGCAATTGATAAGCAACCGGCCCATTCGCTCCGAAAGGTTTGTACACTTGCGAATGAAAGTCGCGAAGAAATCGGTTTTCCAGCTTTCGTAGGTCGCTCGAGTCAGTGCATTCCAGTCGTCGAACTGATCCATATCCAAGCCCAGTTCTTTTTCCACTGCGTCTCGACAGAAACCACAGAAGCACGGACTGGTAAACAGGAAATCAAAACAGACCGCGTCGATGGCATAGCGGCTGTACAAATCCTTGAGCGTATCCAGGACGACCTTGCCGTAGGGACTGCGAACGCAGGCAACCTCGCAGGGCGCGATGTGCAGGTAGCCCCACTTGTAGGGGCTTCCATCGGCCCGGATCGAGGCCCAGTCCGGATGCTTTTTGCAGACGACCGGGTTGGCCGACGGGCCCCACATGCCGGAGACCAGGATGCCCGCGTCGTGGGCCACATCGATGAGCTCGGCCAGGCGATCAGTCCCGTCCAACTGTGGATGAGGCGGCATGTGGTCGGTTTGGAAGTACGCAAAGCCCCATTCGTTGATGATCATCATATCGATCATGTCGGCGTTGGCCTGTTGGGCCCAATCCACCGCATCGGTCGCACTCCAGCGCTCGAACCACTGGCCGTGAGAATCTTCCAGGGCGAGATCCAGCGTGTTGAAATGCTTGTTAAACAGGTCTTTGCGTTTCATCCAGCTCCCTTCCAGCGCCCGGGGCGCCTTGATGTCATTCGAATCCGGGTCTCGGGTTCCTACTCGATCTCGACGAACAACTCGTCGTCTTTCACCGAAACCCGGTAGGTTCGCACGCGACCCTGGGCCGGGGCCGTAATGGCCTCACCGGTAGTCAGGCTGAATTGCGCACCGTGCAATGGACACGCAATCGTTCGTTCCGCCTCATTCACAAAGCCATCGGCCAAGCTCACGCCGCGATGGATGCAGATCCCGTCGATCGCGTAGTATTCGTCCCCCGCATGAAACACCGCAAGGACCCGACCGCCGACCTCTACCCGAATGCCGTCGCCCGGTCTCAGATCATGTGCGGAACCCACACGTACGTTCTCGGCCACAGAAGCCCTCATTTACTCTTGGAACAAAGATAATCCCCGATTTCATTATACGAGAACCGAACCTCTTGTAAAGGGTTCCGGGGATACGCAGAACACACCGCACCCCGACGCGCGGTTGTGCCCACGCGCACCCAATCAAAGGCGTGAAAAATTTCTTGAGAAGGCCCAAACGGGTTGCTAAACTGGATGGTTCGATGCTTTAGGCTGAACAAACGACTACCGTGAAACCGATTGCAACGACTTCTGGAGGACTCGATGGCGGCCTTGGAGACGAAAAACATCCGCAATATCGCCCTTCTGGGCCATGGCGGATCCGGCAAAACGATCTTGGCGGAGAGAATGATTCACGCGTGCGGTATGACCAACCGGATCGGTACCCTCGCCGAAGGCAGCACGGTCTGCGACTTTAACCCGGATGAGAAGGAAAAGCAGCACAGTATCGACGCCACCCCCGCCTTCATAACTCATAAGGGCACGCACATCAACCTGATCGACACCCCGGGGTATCCGGACCACGTGGGAAGCATCTTCGGCGCGCTCGATGCGGTGGAAACAGCCGTGATCGTTATCAACGCCGCCGCCGGGATCGAGGTCAACACGCGCCGTGTGTGGAAGGAAGCCACCCGGGCGGGACTGGCACGGATGATCGTGGTGGCGCGAACCGACCATGAGAATGTGGATACTCAGAAAATCTTCGGCCAGATCCGTGAGCAGTTCAGCGAAAACTGCCTCGCCTTAAATCTGCCGGTAGGCCAAGCCCACGATTTCGCCGGGGTCGAAGACGTCTTGGCCCTTTCGGAGTCTCCCGCCGACGTGGTGGGCGACCTGCAGAGCGCCCATGATCAGCTCGTGGAGGCCGTCGTGGAAGCCGATGACGAAGTCATGGAAAAATACCTGGAAACCGGCGAGGTCGAAGCAGGCCAGTTGTCCTGCGTCACCGCCAAGGCCGTGGCCAGCGGCCGGGTGGTGCCGGTCCTGTTTTGCGCCGCCGAAAAGGATCTGGGCGTCTCTCAATTACTCGATGCCATCGTAAATTTCGCCCCATCGCCCATAAACGGCAAAATTCGCCGGCTCGCCGCCGAAGAAGGCGAGGGTCAACCCATCGAGCCGACTGCCCAGGGCGAGCTGTATGCCCAGGTCTTCAAGATGGTGACCGATCCCTTCGTCGGAAAGCTCAGCTTTTTGCGACTTTTTTGCGGAACTTTAACCCACGATACGCCGATATATAACCAGAGAAGTGAGAAAACCGAGAAGATCGGCATCCTCCTTCGGCTCCAGGGCAAGGAGCAAAAAACCGTCGATACCGCCATCGCAGGGGATATTATCGCCATCCCCAAGCTCGAGAATGTTCAAATCTCAGACACCTTTACTCAGCCAGGCGCCAAGGCCGTGCTCGCAGAAATTGCGTTTCCAAAACCGATGATCTCTTTGGCCGTGGAGCCTAAGAGCCGCAAGGACGAACAGAAACTCACACCCTCGCTGGCCAAGCTTGCCGACGAGGACCCCACTTTTGAGGTCCGCCGGGATGCGGAAATCAATCAGTTGGTGGTCTCGGGGATGAGCGATTTGCATTTGGAGACGATGCTGGGCCGGCTCAAGAGCCGTTTTGAAGTGGAGGTCACCACCTCCCAGCCGAAGGTGCCGTACAAGGAAACGATCAACAAGCCATCGGGGGCCCACTACAAGCACAAGAAACAGACCGGTGGTCGCGGGCAATTCGGCGAGGTCTACATCAAGATTGAGCCCATGGAACGGGGTTCCGGATTCGAGTTTGCCAACGAGGTGGTCGGCGGTGCCATCCCCGGGCAATATCTTCCGGCGGTGGAAAAAGGAATTCGTGAGGCCATGGGGCGCGGGGTGATTGCAGGGTATGAATTTATCGACGTACGCGTGCGGGTCTATGATGGCAAGCACCACCCCGTCGATTCCTCCGAAGCGGCATTCAAGATTGCCGGTTCCAAGGCGTTCCAAGCCGCCGTGCTGGAGGCCGGCCCGGTGCTGCTGGAACCGATCGTCGATATTGAGATCGTGGTACCGAACAAGTATATGGGTGACATTACCGGTGACGTCAACTCCCGCCGGGGCCGGATCATGGGTGTGGAGGCCGAGGGCGATGCCCAGATCATCAAGGCCCAGGTCCCGCTGGCGGAGGTCATGACGTACTCGTCGCAATTGCGGTCGATCACCGGCGGAGAGGGCTCCTACACGATGGCGTTCTCTCGTTTGGATGTCGTTCCCTCAAAAATCGCAGATCAGATCAGGGCCCAGTTCAAGGGACACGCCGAGGAGGAGTAGCCACTCCCCCCCGGCCGCCTGAGGGCCAACCAATTTCCTTTAAATCGCAGATTCGAAACAGGCCCGCGGTGCGCTCTGCGTGCCCTTTGTGCGCAGCGCGTAAACCCCGTTTGGTTTGAGGCAAAGGAGAAACGATCAAATGATCACCATGGAAGAACTGTTGCAAACGCTGGTAGAGCGCCGCGGAAGCGACTTACACCTCAGTGCCGGGGCACGCCCCAAGATTCGTGTGGACGGCCAACTGATCGATACAGAATTCGACGTCCTGACGGGCGAGACGTCCCAAAAACTCATCTACAGTATCCTGGACAGCGAACAGATCGCCCGGTTTGAAAAAGGCCTGGAACTCGACATCTCTTTCGGCGTCAAAGGGTTGGGCCGATTCAGAACGAACGTCCTGATGCAGCGCGGCTCCGTCGGCGGCGTGTTGCGTCTGATTCCATTCGAGATTTGGTCGTTTGAGGAATTGGGCTTGCCCCGCTCCGTATGTGAGCAGATCTGCACCATCAGCAAAGGCCTGATCCTGGTGACCGGAGCGACCGGATCCGGAAAATCCTCTACCCTTGCGGCGATGATGGACTTCATCAACAAAACCCGCCAGGACCACATCATCACCATCGAAGATCCGATCGAGTTCATCCATTCGAACAAGAACTGCCTGTTCAATCAACGTGAGGTGGGCACGGATACGCACGGCTTTACGAACTCTCTGCGCACGGTGTTGCGACAGGACCCCGACGTCGTACTCATCGGCGAAATGCGGGATCAGGAAACCATCGAGGCGGCCCTGACGATTTCCGAGACGGGCCACTTGACCTTCGCCACGCTGCATACCTCCGATGCGGTCCAAACTATCAATCGAATCATCGATGTTTTTCCCGCTTATCAGCAATCGCAAATCCGAACGCAGTTGTCGTTCACGCTCCATGCGGTCTTCTGCCAGCAGCTGATTCCGAAGGCCACCGGAAAAGGTCGGGTCCTCGCTGCCGAGATCATGATTCCGAACACCGCGATCAGAAGCTTGATCCGCGAAGACAAGGTCCACCAGATGCAATCGCAGATCCAGACCGGCGGAAAGCTTGGTATGCGGACGGCCAACCAGTCCCTCTATGAGCTGGTCCAGGCGAACCAGATTACCAGCGAGGAGGCCATGAACCGCACGCAGGATATTGATGATTTCAAGCGAATGTTGATGAAGGGTGGTACGTATTAAAGTGTCAAAAGGGGAACACAACGTGGAAAGCCCGATCGTAAAAAAATCGGAAAAACGCCTAGGTGAACTTCTGCGCATGGAAGGTCTCGTCAACGACGAGCAGGTCGCCGCGGCGTTGATGCGCCAGCAGATCGAAAACGAGCTGTTCGGCGAAGCGATGGTCAATCTCGGCTTTGTGACCGAGTACGACGTGGCCCGCATCGTATCCAAACAGTTCTCCCTGCCGTTTATCGACGCCCAGACCTATATCCTAACGCGCGATGTTATCGAATCGGTCCCGCCGGTGATCCTCAGCAAGTATCAGATCGTGCCCTTAGACAAGATCGATACCGCCATGACATTCGCAACGTGTGGACCCATTACTGACGAAATGGTGAATGAACTCAGAGCCATTACCGGTTGCGACGTCTATCTGTTTGTCAGCACCGTTTCGGCCGTCCGACAGGCCATTGCCAACTTCTATGACTCGCTCAACAGCACCTCGGAAACGAACGAAGAAGATGGAAAGCTACAACAAACGACTGAAGAACATACTGGTCAAGAATAACATTCTGACCCTGGAGGTCGGAAACAAGCTCATGCACGAGCTTGTCGAGGAAGAAGGTGCCTCTCTCTGGGATAAGGTCCAGGCCGCGGCATACATCGACGAGCGAAGTATGTTGAGCCTCGTGGCTCGGGAAGTGAAGCTCCCACCAATCGACCTGGCCAAAGTCTGCCCCACGCAGGAAGCCCTGGACTGTCTCCCCCAGGACTCGGCTCGGTCTTACGGCGTATTGCCGGTTTCCAAAATCGGTGGGGTCCTGACCCTGGCCACCAGCAACCCCTTTGACCTGCTAAGGCTCGATGACCTCCGCATTCTGACCGGTTGCGACATCATGCGGGTAGTTTGCTCCGTCCGCGATATCCTCGATGCGATCAGCCGGGCGTACAATCCCGGCGAACAGAAGATGGAACAGCTCTTCGAGGACATGGAAGAGCCGAATCTGGAATTCTCCAAGGCCGAGCTGGAAGAGGATATCGACGTCTCTGATTTGACCGACGACGAGGGCGGCAGCCCGATCGTCAAACTGGTCAACCTGTTGGTCGCGCAAGCGATCCGCGACGGAGTGAGCGACATCCACATCGAACCATTTGAACAACGCGTGCGTATTCGCTACCGCCGCGACGGCGTCCTGTACGAAACCATCTCCCCGCCGAAAAAGTTGCAGAGCGCCATCGTCTCCCGGATCAAGATCATGGCCGATCTGGACATCGCAGAAAAGCGAAAGCCCCAGGACGGAAAGTTCCGAATTCGTGCCGACGGTCGACCGATCGACTTTCGCGTTTCCATCCTGCCCGTCATCTTCGGGGAAAAGGTCGTCATCCGAATTCTCGACTCCTCCAGCCTTCTGGGCAAGCTCGACGACGCGGGCTTCGGCGAAAAGGTGACCCAAGATCTCAAGTGGGCCGTCACCCGGCCCTATGGCATGATGCTTGTCACCGGCCCCACCGGCTCCGGCAAGAGCACAACGCTGTACTCCTGCATTCGGGAAATCATGAACGTCGAGGACAACATCGTGACCGTCGAGGATCCCGTCGAGTATCAGCTCGACGGCGTCAACCAGGTCCAAGTCAACCCGAAGCGTGGAATTACTTTTTCCAGTGCCTTGCGTTCGATTCTACGACAGGACCCGGACATCGTCCTGCTCGGCGAAATTCGAGATACCGAAACGGCTCAAATTGCCATCAAAGCCGCACTGACCGGCCACCTGGTACTCTCGACCCTCCATACCAACGATGCGGCCAGTTCGATCACGCGATTGATTGACATGGGGGTCGATCCGTTTATGGTGGCCTCCTCCACCTGCATGGTCGTCGCACAACGACTGGCACGCCGGCTATGTCTCAACTGCCGGGAAGCCTACGAGACGCCGATCGAACCGCTACTGGAACTAGGCTTCAACGAGGCAGAGTGCCAAAACCTGACCCTCTATCGCCCCGTGGGCTGCGCCAGTTGCGCCAATGGCTATCGCGGCCGGTTTGGCCTGCTGGAAACTATGCGGGTCAGCGCGGAAATCAAGCGCATGATTATCTCCGGAAAGTCCGCGGTAGAAATCAAGGAGCAAGCTCTGGCCGAAGGCATGTCCACCCTCCGCCAGGCTGGTCTGGACGCTGTGGCCAGCGGTCTGACTAGCGTGGAAGAGGTGCTCCGCGTGACGATGGTCGATTTCTAAGGCCCTCAAACAGGTTCAAATTTGTCAGTTTTTCCCTACACCGCGGGGTCTAAATTGCCGATAAATGTCAGTGTCCGTTTATCTCACCGAATTGATTCTCCAAACTCGATAACCCTATTCAAGCAAGTTGAACTCGAGCCCCAATCCATGACCACGGGATGGGTCGAACCGAAAATTACAGGGCTGAACGTACGCACACGTAGGGAATCATACGTATCACAGGAGAGGGTACATGCCTGAATTCAAGTACACCGCCAAAAACACGGACGGCAAGGCAGTCGCCGGCCAATTGACCGCCGAGGCTGAGCATGAAGTCGTCGCCGAACTGAGACGCCGGGAATTGACCATCGTCTCGGTCATGCAAGCGGGCACCGCGCGCAAGAGCATCAACATCAACCTCCCGACTCTGAAGAAGGTCAAGACCGACGAATTGGTGATGTTCACGCGACAGCTGTCCACCATGATCTCCGCCGGCATTCCGTTACTCGAATGTCTGGAGGTGCTGTCCGAACAGTCGGAGAACAAGTTCTTCCAAGAATCTCTAAACGACGTAATCGAAAAAGTTCGGACCGGCGGGGATTTAAGCGAGTCTCTCGCCGCACATCCAAAAATCTTTACACGCATCTTCGTCAACATGGTCAAGGCCGGCGAGGCCTCTGGCGAACTGGACGAAATTCTCAAACGACTGGCGGAGTACTACGAATCCATGGCGGAATTGCGCCGGGAAATCAAGGCCGCGTTGACCTATCCGGCCGTGAGCCTGTTCTTGATCTTCGGGATCACGATCTTCCTCATGGTCTATATCGTTCCGCAGTTCGCAGACATCTTCACGTCTCTGGGCACGCCTGACAAGCCATTGGAACTTCCGTTGGCGACCCAGGTTCTACTGACGATCAGCAATTTCATGCAGGAGCAGGCGCTCTTGTGGATTGGCGGAATGACCGCCCTCATTACGGCAATCGTTGCATACAAGAAGACCGACCGTGGCTCGTGGCAATTTGATTGGCTTATGCTACGCCTACCGGTCTTTGGTTCGCTCTTTCGGAAAGTTGCCATCTCCCGATTCAGCCGGACGTTTTCAACGCTGATCAAGAGTGGTGTCCCGATCATGAGCGCCCTGGAGATTGTCGCGTCGACTTCTGGGAACCGAATCGTCGAAGACGCCGTCAACCAGGCAAAAGAGTCAGTCCGCCAAGGCGACCCGCTTGCGGCTCCGCTTGCACAAACCGGCGTGTTTCCCGGCATGGTCACACGCATGATCAGCATCGGCGAAAAGTCCGGCTCTTTGGAGAACCTGTTGACGAAGATTTCTGAGTTCTACGACCAGCAGGTCTCCGCGGCGGTAAAGTCCTTGACCTCCATGATCGAGCCATTGCTCATCGGCGTTATGGGCGGCGTTGTGGGTGGTATCGTGTTGGCCATCTTTATGCCGATCTTCAAGATCCAGAGTCAGTTAGCCGGATAAGCAGCGGGCCACTAGGGGAGCACGAGAGCGCATTATGGTTCACATCGTGAGTCGTCATAACGTCGAAACCCAGCGCAAGCAATTGAACCTGCTTCTGCTTGTTCGATTGCTGGTGGGTCTGGCCTGCCTGATCGCGCACGTGCTCAGTCAGCGCGGAAGCGCCATTCCCTTGAGCGGCCATGCCGCCGGGCTGCTTCTTTTGGGCTGTGCACTCAGCGTGATCTACTTCAGTGCCGCGAAACGGATCGACCGCCCCGGCGTACTGACGTTCTGCGTGCTGTTTGGGGATATCGCGCTGATCACCGCGCTCATCCACCTGACCGGCGGCAATCAAAGCAATTACAGCTATCTTTACTTTGCGATCATCGTCAGTGCGAGCATTCTTGTTTCCGGAAAGGCCAGCCTGTTGTTCGCATCGACCGCTACCGTTTGCCTTTCGGGAATCACCCTCGCCCGGCTGCTGGCCAATCATTACCAGCAAGGGCTGCCGTTTACCGAGGCCGAATCTATCGGCCGGGCGTCGCAGAATCTTTCCTTTGCCCTGGGCTACTTGTTGGCCCAAGGCTTGGCGTTGCATCTGGTCGCCTTGTTGAGCGGATCGCTGGCCACGCGAATCGGGCGACTCAGCTCGCTGACCGACTCGATCCTCAAGCACATGGCCAGTGGCGTGATCGTCTCGGACCTTAATGGGCGATTGCAGTACCTCAACGACGCGGCCCGCGACATGCTCGGCTTCGACGAGCGCGCCAAGTTGATCGGACAATCCATCGGGCAGACCTTCCGCCGAAAGGGAGACTTGCCCCTGCGCAATACACTCCAGAAGTTCGAAGAGACCGAGCGGGACTTTTGCTTCCCCCGCAAGAAGGGCGATCTCTATGTCGAAATGAAGACGCGCGTTCTTAAAGACCCCAAAGGGCGTGAGGTCGGTATCATCGCTCTTCTGACGGACCTGACGGAGAAGCGACAAATGATCGAGGCGCGACGCCAGGCAGAAACACTCGCAGGCATCGAAGAAATGGCCGCCGGCATCGCACACGAGATCCGCAACCCGCTGGCCTCCATGCGGGGCTCCGTTCAGGAGCTGGGCCATGTGGAGTGCCTCGACGAGGATCAACAGGACCTGCTGAAGATTATCCTCACCGAATCCGACCGACTGGACCGCATCATCTCTGATTTCCTCCAGTTCACACGCATGCGCCCCACTGAGCCCGTTTCCTGCGATCTGTCGGACGTGCTGAGCGACGTCGTCACGCTGATGGAAAAGCAAACCGGTACACGGACGCCGCAGATCACCGTAGAAGGAAAGTTTCCCAAGCACCTGCCCTGCACGGGCGACCGGGAACAACTCAAGCAATTATTGCTAAACCTCGCCATCAACGGACTGGAAGCCATGGAGAAGGGCGGGCTGCTGACCGTGGAGGCCGGGCGTTTGGCAGCCCCGACCAGCACATGGGATGAGACGCAAGACCGACGCATGGTCGCCTCGGGCTCCGGGGGCGTGCAACTACGCGTGTCCGATACGGGCGAAGGTATCGCTAAGGAAGCTGTGGACCACCTTTTCACGCCGTTTTTCACGACAAAGAAAAACGGCACCGGGATGGGATTGTCCGTCGTGCAAAAGATTGTGTCGGCCCACGGCGGTGCCGTCTATGTCGATCACAATGTCGCAGGCGGGACGACCTTTACAATCTGGATTCCCGACCGACCGAACAAAGAATCGGCAATTTTGGAAGAAAACCCAACACAGGAAGAGGGGCCGTTGATTCTCGCTGAACAACAAGACGAAAACCGCTTTATTGCAAGTTTGGAAAAAACGCACAGAGGGGAATAGGAAACCGATGAGCAAAGAAAACACCACGATTTTGGTGATTGACGACGAAGAAAGCATGCAGCGATTTCTGAGCATCATGCTCAGAAAGGATGGTTTCCAGGTTGCTACCGCCGGATGCGGCAAAGAGGGACTGGAGCAACTAGAGCAGCATGACGTCGACGTCGTGATCCAAGACCTCAAAATGCCGGGCATGGACGGCTTGACCTTGTTGAAGAACATCAAGGAGCGCGCGCCCAAGATCCCGGTGATTTTGATCACCGCCTTTTCCACGTGGGACACCGCCGTCCAGGCCATGCGAGCCGGCGCTTACGGCTATATCAAGAAGCCGTTCGACACCGATAACATTCGCGCGATCTTGAATCGCGCACTGGAATGGCGCCGTCTTTCACGGAAGCTGGATGGCTCCAATACCAAAGCCAATGCCGCCCTCGCCTCCATCGTGGGTACCTCCGAGTGCATGCGCCATACTTACGAACTGATCAAACAAGTGGCCCCCACCGACTCCACCGTGCTCATCACCGGCGAGAGCGGCACCGGCAAGGAGCTGGTGGCCTCGGCGATCCATCACGGATCTCTCCGGCAAGACGGCCCCTTTGTCAAAGTCAATTGTGGCGCGTTCACCGAGACGCTTCTGGAAAGCGAACTGTTCGGTCACGTAAAAGGCGCCTTTACCGGAGCCATCTCCGACAAGAAAGGTCTGTTCGAGGTCGCCGACAAAGGGACCTTGTTCCTCGACGAGATCGGAGACATGGCGCATCAAACGCAGGTAAAAGTCCTGCGCGCCCTGGAGAACCAGGAGTTCAAACCGGTTGGCTCCACAGAGACCAAGCACGTGGATGTCCGCTTTGTCACCGCCACGAACCGCGATCTTAAGGCAATGGTGGATGGGGGAAAGTTTCGGGAAGACTTGTATTATCGCCTCGATGTCATTCACGTGGACATCCCACCGCTGCGCGACCGTACCGAAGACGTCCCGCTATTGGCCGGGCACTTCCTCGCCAAGTACACTCACACAATCGGCCGTAACGTCACAGGATTTTCCGACGCGGCCATGGATCTGCTGGTCAGCTACCACTGGCCGGGCAACGTGCGCGAGTTGCAAAACACCGTGCAGCGCGCCGTCACCCTCTCCACTTCGGAGATCATCCAGGGACTCGGCCTGGACCTCCGGTCCGACCCGCACCTCTCGCCCGAGCTCGACCCGCATCCGACGTACATTCCGCGGGAAGGCGTTGACATCGAGATCATGCTGGAAGATATCGAGCGCGACTACATCGTGCGGTCCTTGGAGATGACCGGCGGTCACATTTCCAACGCCGGCAAACTGTTGGGCATGAGCTTCCGTTCGATCCGTTACAAGATCAAGAAGCTAGAGATCGACGCCAAGCAACTGAAGCACAGCTCACACGTCTAAGCGGGAGCCTTCAATCGCTTCTCGCTTCTGAATCTCCATCTTGGGCGTGTCCCTGCGCATCGCGCTGCACGCTCCATCGATCCTTTCTTGGATGTTGTCCCAACCAGGCCTGAGGCACGGAGCAAAGAAGCGTTTTGCAGCTTCCCGATCTCCAGAGGAAGGTCCATCCAAAAGTCTGGATTTTTCTGAAAATTTAGGGCACTCTTGGCGTCCCGGCGCGTCTAACAAGAGGGTGACGTCGATCTCTATATCGAAATTCGTTCCTGAAAAGGAATTGTGACATGAAAAGAACCCTTGGATTGGCAATCGTACTCGGCATGCTGTCCAGTTCTCAAGCAGTTGCCGACATGTTACCACACCTTCGGCTTGGACGGGAGGCCGAAAGGTCGGACTTCATTGTCGTCGGCGAGTACCTGGGCGGTGGGCGGATCAAAGTCTCCGAAGTGATCAAAGGAGACCCTATCAAACTCATTTGGCAAATGGTTTCCACCTTCTGCAAAACCTAAATTAAATTTATCATCTTTCTTGCTTAAGTTTTCAAGTTTTGCTCCAGTATGAAACTCAACACCTTTTTCTGCTAAACGTTCTTTTAAAGCCTCAATTATTTTATGGGTTCCACCTTCAACCCGATATGCAGCATCACTTTTTAACAAGCTATCATGGTCAGCGCTAAATGAATTGACAAGCTG
>JAJDCN010000104.1 GCA_029260815.1 Planctomycetota bacterium | reverse complement strand
AACAGTAAAGCTGCTTTACGAAGAGTACAACCGCTCAGAAGCGAATCGCGGCCAGAGTTTCTGCGGAGACAGAACTTATTCCGCGATTTCCTCTTCGAGCAGGTCGAGTTCGTCGTCGAGGAAGGGGTCGATCTCTTCGTCGACGGCTTGGGACTCCTCATTCAGCCACTCGATGACCTCCAGCTCTTCAGCAGCTTTGGATGGTTCCAAGCCTTCCTGGACACGCTCGTTCAATCGATCCAGGTCTTCGCCCAGCCCATCGACTTCCACACCGCCCTCCTGGACTTCGTTGATCCGGGATTCGACCGAACCTTTCGTCGCTGGCGGGTCTTCCGGCTTTTCAGAATCGCCGCATCCCGCGGCGAGTGTCAGAAGGGGAACCAGCGCGCCCACGGCGAGAAGCCGTGTAAACGTCGGATAGCTCATCATTGTTCTTCTCCTCTAAAGAGAGTTCGCGAAAGCATCAGTACTCAGCTTCCGCTACTCTTCCCCCTTTTTGGCCTCCTTGACAGCTGCGCGAATATCGCCGATGAGCTTCTTGTGGTCCTCCCGGAGCGCCTCGCGTCGCTTGCGAAGATCTCCCAGGCGGTCCTGAAACTCTTCTTGCTTGGCTTCCGGCAGTCGCTTGAGTACCGCCTGGAAACGCCGTTTCTGTTTCTCTTGACGCGCTTCCCGGTGAGCCTTGCGCTTTTCCTTGGCGGCTTCTCGCCGAGCCTTACGATCCGCCTTGGCGGCTTCCTTACCTGCCTTCCGATCGGCCTTCTCGGCTTTCTTTTCTGCTTTCGACTCTGCCTTTTCAGCCCGTTTCTCGGCCTTGGCGTTGTCCTTGTCCTTGTTCCGTCCCCCTCGCTCCGCCAGGGCACTGGACAAGCCGATGGTTGTAACCAACACGAGAATCAGCATTCCTATCCATCGCGTCATCTTCATCGTCACGCCCTCCTATAGTGTAAGTAGAATCGATTCGTGGCCCGATTCGAGCCGATGCCGAATCTCTAGAATCACCGCTCGTTCAAGATCAGTATACATTAACAAGAATCCATGGAAAATCAAGAACGTTAGTGCGCCGGCCTTGCGTGGCCCTTATTCCCCTTCTTCAATAAGGAGAACTTGATTCGCCTTTACGTCTTCACGGGTGATGGTCGCGCCACAGGGGAAGCGGACGGTGACGGTAAGCGGAGCGCGGCCCTCGCGCAGGCCGAAGTGGGCGCCGGCTTCGTCTTGGGGGCCGTTGCCCCGGGTAGCGACGATCTCGCGGATCTGTTCGCCCAACAAATCGGATTCCACGGTCACTCGCGCGCCGACGCCGCCAGCGTTGCAATGGGTACCTTTCGCGCGGACTTTGAGCCAGGGCCCCGACTGGCTGCTTCTGTTATGGTAGAGTCGCACGCCGGAATTGTTGCTGGCGACGATCAAGTCCATCTTGCCGTCGTGGTCCAGGTCCGCCCAAGCATGTTGCCAGGCGTCGAAGTGCCGCACGCCGGCGTACCAGGTGATATCGCGGAAGTGTCCGGCCCCATCGTTTTCATACAACATCGTCCGGCGCGGGTCGTAGATCTGCGTCAGGAACAAATCCAGGTCCCCGTCGTTGTCTACGTCCATCAGGGAAACGTCCGAGTGGGTTTCGTCGTAGGCCACGCCGGACTGCGCCGTCACGTCTTTGAATTCCGGGTCCGAACCGCCGCCGTTGCGATACACTCGTGTGGCGTCGGAGACTTCGATGTATCGCGGATGCGCCAGGTTGGAACAAACCAGGTCCAGGTCGCCGTCGTTGTCGATGTCGCCCCAGACCGAACCGATCGTGTGGCCCCAGTAGCCCTGCTGCTCCGTGCCGTCCAGGTCGAGCTGATGACTCACGTTGACGAAACGACCCTTGCCGTCGTTGCGCCACAGCACATTCGGATGCAGAGAGTAATTGGAGACGAAGATATCCGTATCCCCGTCGTTGTCGTAGTCGGCGCAGGCCAGGCCATAGCCGCACCAGCGGGTCTGGTCTTTGGTAATACCCACTTGTTGCGAGACCTCCTCGAATCGCCCGCCGCCCAGGTTGCGATAGAAGAAGTCCGGTGCCCGTTGCGGAAAGAACCCGTGGCCGGTATGAATCCCGGCGGGTACGTTGGCGAAGTAGATATCCAACAGACCATCGCCGTCGAAATCCAGGCAGGCAATAGCACCGGAGTACCAGTTCTGTTTCTTGCGCTTCTCCTCGGACATCCGATCGTCCGGTTCAAAGGCCCAGTCCGGGATTCCCAGACCGATCGCCTTGAATTTCCCATGTCCATCGTTGAGGTGGGCCTTGTAATCGCCCGTGACCGCGTCCAGGTCGCCGTCGTTGTCCAGGTCGGCCCAGGTACCGCCAGAAAAACCGGTCTCGGCGGTCACGTCCATCAGGCCTTTGCCGCCGTCGTTGCGCCATAGGCGCCCCCCGACGGAGACGTCGGCGAAACCGTCGCCGTTGTAATCCCCCACCGACACGCCGCTGGACTTTACGTCCTTGAGCCCCCAGGCTTCCGTCACGTCTTCGAAGCGAATGAATACAGCAGCCGGTTCCGAGTACATCCTCTGGAGATCTTGGAGCGTTTTTTTCCTCTTCCCATACAGGCGGAGCAGAGCCTTCTCTGCTTTCGCAGCGATTTGATTGCGCGAGTCGCTTTTGGCGGCGGCCAGTGCGTAGTTGTCCATGGCTCCATACGTGTCTCCGAGCTTCTCGTAGGCAAGGCCCAGGAGCCAGTGCGAATTGGCGGAAAGCCCGTTCATGAAAACGAGCGCGGCCACGGTTGTGGTCGGCTGGGTTAGTTGTTTGCCTTGTTCCAGCGCTTCGGTGACGGCGGCAACTGCCTCGGCGGTCTTGTTTTCGCCCAACAGACTCTCCGCCCGCTGCCACAGGTAGGCGATCCGCAGCGGGAGAAGTTCCTCCCGTTCCTCCGGCGTAGCGTTGGCCAGGGCGGCGCGCACCATCTGCTCCGCGCGGGTGGCCAGCCGCGTGGCGCGCGCAAGCTCCTTGGGATTGCTATCGGTCAAGGACGCGACGTACACGGCGTAGTGGCTTTTCGGTTCGCGCGCCATCCATTCGTCGCACGCGGCGACGGCGGCCTCGGGCCCTCGCAGTTTCGCGATCGTCCGAATTCGGTAGGACAGAAACTTGTTGCGCCAGTAGACGTGCGGCAGGATGTCGGCGACCGCGTCCATCAGTTCCAGGCGCTTGGCCGCGTCTTTCTCCGCCTCCACCTCGGCCCAATAGCCGTAGACCCGGTCTTTGGCCTCTTTGCTCGCAGGGAATTTTTGGAACAGCTCCAACTCGATCGCGCGCACACGCTCTTCGTCTTCGGCCACGCTCGCGGCGCTTGCGGCGACGGCGTAGGCGAGCATCTCCTCCGGATGCGCAACCAGGAGAGCCTCGGCCTCTTCCAGGATTAAGGCCCGTGCCGCGTCACGATGCGGCGTGCCGCGCAGCAGGCCGGCCCATAAGTAATTGAAGGCGTTGGCGTCATCGACACGCCAATCGGTATCGATGGAGCGGCGTGCGGTGCCGACTTGCAGATCGTATTGTTCTCGAATGGAATGAATGCGCGCGCGGTAGGCCAGGGCCAGGGCGTAGTCGGCCTCGCCGGGACCGATCGCTTGAAGGGCCTCGTAGGCTTCGTCCAGGCGTCGCTGGTCGATCAGCGCGCGCTCCGCCTCCAGTCCACCGGCGCAGCCGGTCAGGGCAAGGGTCCACAGGGCGATCCATTTCATCGGGCTCTCCTAACATACGTATCGGGTACGAAAGCGCGAAATCATAGCACACCGCGTCAGGTGGATGGAGCAGATTTTGATTGACCCTCCCGCCGACCTCTGTTAGGATTCCGCCTTGCACACCGGATGATGGCGACGGGAAAGCGTCCCACCGACCGCCGAAGGGGCAATCCGCCGAAGACGCGGAGAAACTCTCAGGCAAAAAGACCGCCGCCGGACGGACCTCTGAATTGCGATCGAGACAGAGGACATGGCCCCCCACGGGCCGTGTCCTTTTTTTATTGGCCCCCAACCGCCTGGAGGAAGCGAACGATGGCACCGGAAGACCTGAAATACACCAAAACTCACGAATGGGTCAAAGTGGAAGGCGACATTGCAACGATCGGCATCACGGATTTCGCGGTGGAACACCTCAGCGACCTGGTCTACATCGACCTGCCGGACGTGGGCGACGGTGTGACCGCGGGCAGCGGCTTCGGCGAGGTGGAATCGGTCAAGGCCGTGGCGGACCTCAACGCACCGGTGGACGGCGAGATCGTCGAGGTCAACGCCGGACTGTCCGACAACCTGGAACAGGTCACCGGCGACCCGTTCGGCGCCGGCTGGATGATCCGCGTGCAAATGAGCAATCCAAGCCAGGTCGACCCGTTGCTTAACGCCGACGCCTACCAGGCCCACAACGAATCGGAAGATCACTAAAAGCGGAGACGAGATTTGCCGTACATTCAAAATACAGACGCCGATCGCGCGGCCATGCTCAAGGCGATCGGGAAGAACTCGATCGATGAGCTGTTTGAAGCACTGCCGGCCGACATCCGGCTGACCGAGCCGCTGAAGATCCCCGCGGGCCTGTCCGAGCTGGAACTGGCGCGGCACATGGGAGAATTGGCCGCGGCCAACGGGTCGGGCATCAACTTCCTGGGTGCCGGAGCCTACGACCACTTCGTCCCCACCCTGGTAGATCATCTGTCCGGGCGGTCGGAGTTTTACACTGCCTACACGCCTTACCAACCGGAAGCCAGCCAGGGGATGCTCCAAATCATCTTCGAATTCCAGACCCACGTGGCGGAGCTAACCGGCATGGAGATCTCCAACGCCTCCCACTCCGACGGCGCAACCGCTATGGTGGAGGCGGTGCTGATGGCGCTCAGCATCACCCGGCGGCGCACGGTCCTGGTGAGCCGGGCGGTCCACCCGGAATACCGCGCGGTCCTGGCCACGTACCTGGCGAACCTTAACGCGGAGTTGGTGGAAGTTCCCATCCGAGACGGCGTGACCGATCGCGATGCCTTGAGTGCCGCGGCAAACGACCAGGTCGCCGCGGCAGTTTTCCAGACGCCCAACTTCCTGGGCGGTGTGGAGGACGGCGAACCACTCTCGCAGATCGCGCACGACGCGGGAGCCCTGCTGATCCCGGTGGTTGATCCCATCTCCCTGGGCGTGTTGCGCGCGCCGGGCGAGTATGACGCAGACATCGCCGTAGGCGAAGGA
>JAJDCN010000103.1 GCA_029260815.1 Planctomycetota bacterium | reverse complement strand
AGCGGTTGGAATGTAGTCCAAGCGAGATTTGCCCGATATAGCTAGGAGGCGCGCGCTATACACACGACGAAGGTTACTTTTTAATTGCAATAACCAAAGTATGTTAGGGGGTTCTTATTTCGTCCGAGAGGTCGCGTTCTTACATTCTCCTGCCATGCGTCTTACTGTCGCCCGGTGGAGACGCGTGTCCCGATACCCTTATGTGGAGAATTGTCCGATGCGACCGATCCTACTGGTTCTAACCATCCTGCTCTTGGCTTACCCTGGGGTTAGCGATCTGCGTGCGGAGCCGGTCTCGCCAACTTCTGCGGGCGATACTGCCCACGATCACATTCCGGGTGTCGTGCCCTATCTCCCGGTCCCTTTTGAACAGGCGACGCACATTTTTGTCGGTACTGTGGTGTCGGTCGATCGAAAATTGCGATTTGGCCCGGAGGAGTACACGCTCGCAAGGATTCGTGTTGGGCGGAGTATCAAGGGATCTTTCGATCACAAACAGATCGATTTCTTTGGTGCCCCATATCAAACCGAGTTGCGGGTTGGCGAGGCAGGGTTGTGGTCTCTGCAGCGCTCACCGGAGGTCTCCGATCTGTTTTTGACCACGGGCGAAGCCGCCTTTGTTTCTCAGGCCTCGATCCGCACCTTCACCCGCGCGGCAATCGAAGCCCAGATCCTGGCCGAGCTCGATCAACGCGGCCTGCGATCTGAGCCGGACAAGCGAATGGCGAGACTGGCCACAATTATAGTGCGGGGAGATCGCTTGGCCGCTCGCGAAGCGATTCGGACCCTCGCGGCTGGTGGCGGCATGGCCGGCTCTCCAGTATTGGTTATCGCAACGCACCACAGCGATCGAGAGATCCGCTCCGCCGCGCGTAATGCCTTGGCCCGGACCCACCAGATCGGCTGGATCGAAGACCTGGAGCGCAAGATCGTGCTGGAGAAAAGCTGGCGTGCGATCGAACAACTCAATAGTCCAAACCCCTCGACCCGCTGGCGTGCCGCCAATCACCTGCACTCCTACGGCTCTCGCCTGTTTACCGCGAACGGTGGGGCCCAGACGATCGCCGTCCGGCGCCTTGCCGAGTCTCTGGAGAAGGAATCGATTAACTGGGTATTTTCCGAAAAGGTCGCAGCCTTGCGGAGCCTTACCGGTGAGCGCCGGGTCAAGGCCAACGCCGGGCACAAAATGAACCACAAGCGATTTTTGATCGCCTGGAAGATAGTAGATGCGCCCGAGACAGCGATGGAGTAAAGAGAGCCGCTTAGATCTTTTTGTTGTACCAGTGACCAAAGCGGAACCAGATGGCGTAGGGCAAGGCCAGCACCACATTCGCACCCGCGATGACCATCCAGAGCGTTTCAGGTCCGTTTTCTTTTGCCATAAAAGCCGCGGGAATCATGATCCCGAGCAGCAACATCGAATCGATCAATAAGGGTGTTCTGGTGCTACCGGCGCCGTTCAGGGAGAGGGCCAGGATAATCGAAACTGCGACAAAGAAGTAGGTGGGCGCGACATATCCCAGGTAGGAGCGGCCCACGGCTTTGGCATACTCTACCTCTTGCGCGCCCGGCGCTTCCGGTGTTTCAATCCCTTCGCTTGATTCCGCGAAAAATCCGATCAGCTCATCGCTCCATTGGAGAAATACGAGCGAGACCGCGAGCATCATGACCCCTCCGAGCAACACGGAGTACCAGGCGCTGCGCGCGGCACGAAGCCGATGTCCAGCCCCCAGGTTCTGTCCCACCAGTGTGGAGGCCCCAGCCCCCCAACCGATGCACCAAAACATCGCCAGCATGTCGAGGCGGACGCAAATGATATAGCCGGGCCGCGCCTGAAAGTCCACCGAATCGACGATCGAGGCCAGGATGTAGACCGCCACCACGCGAGACACCATCTGGGCAGAGCTGGGCAAACCAATCTTGATCAGCAGCCAGAACTGTCCGAGCGAAATCCGCAGTCGTCGCAATGTGATCCGGTCACTCTGCCGCCCCTTGAACAACAGGTAGGCGCCTGCACCCACGCCGATCAAGCGAGCCAACACCGATGCGAGCGCCGCCCCCGGTACGCCCATCGCCGCAATCCCGAGCGGTGCGTATCCGAAGACCAACAGGATGTCGCCCAGGACGTTAAGGAACGTACTCATGAAAAAAATGATCATGGGCCACATGGACTCACCGCTCGCGCGCAATACCGAGGTTACCTGCAGCATCAGGAACATGGCCACGCTGCCGCCGGCCGAGTACATGAGGTAGTCGTGAGCCCACTCCATCTCCCGGGGCGTCCGGACGAAGGCCCGAAGCATCGTGTCGCCGAAAATGTACCCAACCGCGGCCGTCAAAGCCCCCAGAACGAGCATGAGGATGAAGGCGTGCCAGGTGGCCAGGGAAGCCCGGTAGAATTTCTTCAGGCCGTAGTTTCGCGCGATTACGGCGATGGACGCGGTACATAGACCGTTGGCCACCACGGCGGGAACCATCATGATGATGTCGCAGATGCCCACCGCGTTGATGGCGTCCGTGCCGAGCCGCGCGCAGATATAGAAGTCGATCAGGTTGAAGAATGTGTGCAGCATCATCCCGATGACCAGCGGCCCACCAAACGTGGCCACGTGTCCCAACTCCGAGCCCCGAGTCAGTTGCGGGTGATCCTTTGCAGTCGTTGCAGGAGGCTGTGATCGCGAGGTTGTGTTGCCCATCAACAGAAATATAAACAATTGGCCCCGTGATTTCCAAGTGAAATTCGATTGGCGTTCATCTGGCACGGGCGTATGATATCTCAATGAAGATGCCTGAAAACGGATTTGATGAATAAGCAAGAGACACAATATAATGGCCTCACGCCCGAGCAGCTCGCCGCGGTCACGTCCACGGAGAAGGTGGTCTTCGTATCGGCTGGCGCGGGAACCGGAAAGACCCGCGTATTGGTAGACCGGTTCGTTCACCTGCTGGAGACCCAGCAGGCGGATGCGGGCCAAATCGCCGCACTGACATTTACCGAGAAAGCGGCCGCGGAAATGAAGGGCCGGATCCGCGCGCGCTGTCTGGAGAAGGCTCAAGCGGCGTCGGGCACACCCCACGAGGCCTTTTGGCGGCGGCAACACGTCGCATTGGAATCCGCCCGGATCGGCACGATCCACGCCTTCTGCGCCGGACTGTTGCGAAGTCATCCGGTTGAGGCGACGGTGGACCCGCAGTTTACCCAACTGGAAGAGGCGCAAGCGCTCATCTTGCGCGCCCGGGTCGCTCAAGAGATCTTGGAGCAGTGGCTTGAATCGGGCGCGTCCGAAGCTCGGGAGCGCGCGATCCAGACCGTCGCCCGGTTGGGCTCCCGGGCGATCCTGGAATTCCTGGTTCGCGGATTGGGCCGGCGCGGCCCGCTTGCGAGTGCCTGCGCGCTGTACGATCAAAGCGAAGCAGAAGTCCTTGCCTGTTGGCGCTCGGCTGCCGAAGAACAGATCCTCTGCGAGGTCCGAGACCTTCGCGGGTCCGCTTCATTTCTTGCCGCTTGCGAAGAAGTACAGACCCTGCGGTCGAACGATCCATCCGACAAGGCCGAAATCGCGCGAGCCGCGTTGGTTCCTTTACTCCAAACATTTGAGGGGGCTGGCGATGTTCTGGAGGCATGCAACACGGCAGCGGCGGGGCGCGAGGTCCTGAGCAGGGCCGGTGCGGTTGGTTCCCGGAAGAACTGGGATGGGGATTTTCTTGCGCGGGTGCGGAGCGCCATGGTTTCTATCCGGGAGTCGTTCAAAGAAATCGAGAAGTCGGGGTTTCTCCTGGACGCGTCCAACGACCCGGCGGCCTATCGTATCGGCCGTGGGCTGGCCCACCTGGCGAGTCTGGCGTGCGATCAATATGATGGGATCAAGCAGGCGATGGGCGTGTTGGATTTCGAAGATCTCCTGCTCAAGGCTCGCCGATTGACCACGGACACGAAACAGGTCGTCGTCGCGTTTCGTCGATCGACCCTGCACTTAATGGTCGATGAGTTTCAGGACACCGATCCGGTCCAGCGGGATATCATCTTCGCACTGACCGAAATCCAGCAGACGGGAGACTCGGCATTTCGCAAAGCGTCGGACTCGGCTGGGGTCTTTTTCGTGGGGGATGGGAAACAGTCCATCTACAGATTTCGCGGCGCCGATGTTTCGGTCTTCACGCGCACCGAGCGCCTGGTCGGAGTCGATGAAAAGCCGATCCGTCTGAAAACCAACTTCCGGTCCACGGGTTCGCTGTTGGCCTTTGTCAACGGGTTCTTCGAGCCGCTGATGGCGCCGATGGCGGGAGCATCGCTGAGTGCCTACGAAACGCGCTATGCTCCGTTGCATCCATTACCGAATGATCCGAGTGCGCCCGAGGCGGACGTCCCGGCCGCCGCGTTACACATCCTGGCCATCGAGGACGACCTGTGCGTGGAGGATCGCCGCCGGCACGAAGCGGCCCGGATTGCGGAGGAGATCCAAAAGCTCGTCGAAGGGTCGGGCGTTGAATGTCGTGAGATTGCGATGCTGTTCCGGCGGACCGGCAGCTCGTATCTGTATGAAGAGGCGCTGGACAACGCGGGCATTCCCTACCAGGTGGAAAGCGGTCGTGGTTTCTATCGTCGGCAGGAAGTGCGCGACGTCACCAACGTACTCAAAGTTCTCAACAATCGCCTCGACGATTTGTCGCTCGTGGGTGTGCTGCGGTCTCCGATGGTGGCTCTCTCCGACGAGTCGATCTTTTGGCTGGCCTACGAACGTGGCGGCCGTGCCCTGTGGGAGCAGATGCAGGAGCCCGCGGCCCTGGCCAACTTGAGCGACGCGGAACAAGCCAAGCTAGTCACCGCGCGAGACTGCCTCGCGGCGCTCGTCCAGCAGCGGCACCGGCTGTCCGTCGCCGAGCTGATCCACCGGGTTCTCGACGCTACCGGCTTCGAGGCGGTTCTGGCCACACGGCGGATGGGCCAGCAGATGGTTCTGAATGTTCGGAAATTGTTCGACACCGCCCGCGCCTTCGACGCCGGTGGGGTGTTTACCCTTGCGGACTTCGTCCGCTACTTGACCCTCTACACGGAACAAAATCCATACGAGCCGCAGGCCGTCGCCGCCACGGACCAGGACAACGCCGTCCGTATCATGACCGTTCATGGATCGAAAGGGCGTGAGTTTCCGGTCGTGATCATACCGGATTGCTCCTTTGAAGCCCGCCACGGACAGACCGATGCCATCGGCTTGCATCCGGAATTCGGTTTCGGATCGAAACTGGAAATCGACGGGGTCGACTGCTCGACGACCGCACGTTATCTGATCCAGCGCGAGGAGGCCGCAAGAGACCTGGCCGAAAGCAAGCGTTTGCTTTACGTGGCCATGACCCGCGCGGAGCGGCGGTTAATCATTTCGTCACAGACCCAGCGTAGCGGGCCGGAAAAGAATAGCTGGTTGGCTTGGATTCTTGAGCAAAACCATGTCGTCGCCCTGGAGGCTCTGGAGTCCGACCAGATCAAACACTGTTCTGTGACGAAGATCCAAATCCTCGCAGGCAGTTCTCTCCCGGCTCCCTCGGCGCAACGGGAGACGGCCGAGCTACAGGCTGTGCGCCAGGGGGTTCTCGGCGGGGAGCGTGTGGCGGAGCCGAAGGCCGGGGACGAGGAAATCGAGGCGATCGACCCGGAGCCTATCGCGGCGATGATCGAGCCGGTCCGCAGTACCACCAAGGCGCACCACAGCTTTCGGGCCACCGAGCTAGGTGACTACCAGACCTGTCCTGCCTATTACCACTTCGCTCGGGTGCTGCAGTTGCCGCACGATGCGCAGCCGCCGTCCGACGGCCGCGCGCGAGTTTCTGGACCGGTCTTGGGAACGCTCGTCCATGAGGTCCTCGAGAAATGGAGCTTCGACGACCTGGCGCAGGCGCAGCAGCTCGCGCGGCAGGGAATCGATCAAAGGCCCGAGCTGGCCGACGCGCGGGATTTGTACCTGGAACAGATCATGGCCTGCTTGAAGCGTTTACAATCGATGCCGGCCTGCGAGATGATTCGAACGGCAGCAAACGTCCGCCGCGAGGTTCCGTTCTTGCTTAATGCGGGAGGACGTCTGATTGAGGGCGTGATGGACGCGCTGGTGGAGTTGCCAGACGGTGGGCTTCATGTGATCGATTACAAAACCGATGCGGTAAAACCCGACGGAGTGGAGTCCCACAGCGCCGCTTACCGATGGCAGATCCAGATCTACCAACTTGCCGCGGCGGAACTACTGGGTACCGGGTCGGTCGCAGCGACGTTGGCGTATCTCACACCAGGCGTGTGCGTGAATTTTCCCCAGATCGGCCCGGAGGCCACGGCTGTGCGTGAGCGGCTTGGAGCTTTGGTAGAGGGCATCGCGAACGGCGACTTTCATCGGGTGGAGGGGGCCAAGCGTCCGTGCCGGTTTCAAGCCATCTGTGCCGGTACGCCCTGCTCTTGATTTTTTCACTAAAAGATGATATAATTGTAATACCTATGGCAAGTCTGGGGCGCTCTACGTACAGACGATCTGGCGCGGTGAACTGGTGAATATGCATTGTTGGCGAACCAAACTCCAGAGAATTTTCTGGATTGTCCTTCTCTGCCCGCTATTTGTACATGCGGATCCGGTGAGCGTTGCGCAGGCGGATCGGCAACCGGGTCTGCGCATTGCCTTGCGTCGCGAGTCTTTTGATCCCCTGCACCCCGGCTTTGCGACAACCGAACGCGCCCGCGCCCGATTGTCTGCCAGTCGGTATTGTATCCTCCAGACAAATCAACCGTTGAATCCCGGTCTGCGTGAGGCGCTTCGTCTGCGCGGAGCCGTACCGGTTCGTACAATCTCCAGTCAGTGCGTGATCGTCCGGGCCGACCAGCCTGTTGTTCTGCGAAACCTTCCGGGCGTTCGGTGGGCAGGGCCGTTAATGGCTCGCGATCGGATTTGTCCCAAGCTGTCGCAGGCGGCACAGGCTGTTCCGGGAGAGATACGAATTATCGCTGTCACGTTCGTCGATGCACCCGTGGTGGGACAGTCCATTGCGGCGCTCGGTGGGCGCCAGATTGAAGTTGCCGGTCGCTATGTTCGGGCTGTAGTGCCGGCGGACGTTGTGGAGCAAATCGGAGGGATCGCGGAGCTGGAATGGGTCGAGAGCGATCCCGATTACCGAGCGATGAACGACGTGATTCGCGGCACCGTTCATGTTAACGACGTCCACAATGCCTTGGGTATGACGGGTACAGGGCAGACCGTGGCCGTGGCCGATACCGGATTGGACACCGGCGTCGACAACCCGGGCGTCAACGGCGATCTCCACTTGGATTTCGACAATCGAACCACCTTCTTCAACTACCACGGCAGCAGCCCGAACGACTTCAATGGGCACGGAACGCACGTCACCGGAACCCTCGCCGGCAACGGAGCCAACACGTTCCAGTACCGCGGCATGGCGCCCGACGCAAGTATCGTTTTTCAGGGTTTGGGAGACGATGCCGGCACGACGTCCATCTTTTTGCCAGCCAACCTCTCCACCTTGTTCGACGATGCGAAAAACAACAACGCCTGGATCCACAACAATAGTTGGGGGGCCGGCGGGAATTACACCTACAGCATCCGATCCCAACAGGTCGACAGCTACATGTGGAGCAACCCGAACTTCCTGGTTGTTTTCGCCGCCGGCAATGATGGTTCCGGGGCCGGGACGGTGACCACACCAGGGACAGCCAAAAATTGCATTACGGTCGGCGCCTCGGAGAACCTCCGGCCGGAAAAGGGAAGCCTCGCCGACAATCCCGATCAGCTCGCCAGCTTCTCATCTCGCGGTTTGACCGCGGATGGCCGGATCAAACCCGACCTTGTTGTGCCCGGCACGTGGGTTCTCTCCACCCTGTCGAGCCTGGCCCCGGGCGGTTTCGGCTGGGGCTCCTTTGATGCGCACTACGCCTACAATGGGGGTACCAGCATGGCCACGCCGGCCGTCTCGGGCATGGCCGCACTGGTGCGTCAGGCTTACGTCGACAGCGTGCAGATCACCCCGAGCGCGGCGTTGATCAAGGCGACCCTGATCAACGGCACCGAAAACCTCGACGATGCCGCGGGCACCGGTCCCATCCCTAACGCCGACGAAGGCTGGGGTCGTGCGAACCTCAAGCAAGCTCTGATCCCCGATGCCCCGACGGTCATTCGGTTCCGGGATAACACCACGGGATTGAACCAGGGCGAGCAGATCAGTTATCCGGTACAGGTAGTCGACACTTCGGTGCCGCTTCGTTTTACCTTGGTGTGGACCGATTTTGCCAGTACTTTGGCTGCAAGTGCCAACCTCGTCAACGACATCAATATGGTTGTGACCGACCCCAATGGCAATCAGTTGAATGGCAACGATTTCTCCGCACCCTTCGACGATACCACCGACGCGATTAACAATGTAGAGGGCGTCTTCGTTACCAACCCGGTGCTCGGAGTCTATACGATCACCCTGTCGGCGCCGACGGTTCCCCAGGGGCCGCAGCCGTTTGCACTCGTGTTTTCCGGTGGATTCGCGGAGGAAAATCAGTTCGTTGACACCACCGTGGCCGAGTTTAACCTGGCCGCATCGGCGACCAATATCGAGATCCTCGACGCGGACGGAGCCGGCAGCGGCGACATCCGGGCCGGTACGGTGACGACCTTGCCTGCCACGGTCTTGGCTGCCAGCAGCGAGATTCCGCCAAACTCGTTGAAAGAGAAAATCTACGACGCCGACCTCACGACACTGTGGGCCTCGGCGGGAGCCGATCCGCCGGCAGATCAATTCATCACCATCGAACTGGGGAGCGCGCAACCCTTCGATCGGGTCGCTCTGCATCCGGGGAGCATGGACTGGAGCTCCCTTACGGGTAACGGCAATCCGACCTTTATTCCAACCGGATTTCGGATTGAGACCAGCCCGGACAACGCGAACTGGACCATCCAGGTGACCAAGACTGGCTTTGTGGCGCCCGGACAGAAGTGGTCCACGTTCTCCTTTCCAAAGACGAGCGCGCAGTACGTGCGAATCTATGCTACAGAAATGACCTGGTACGATGGGAACCAAAACAACGTGCAGGATCCAGTCGGCGAGGAATACCACGCAGGGGTTGCGGAGGTCGAGATCTACCAAGCCGGAACCGGCTCGGCGACCGAAACCAGTGGGAATTTCTCATCCAGCTTCGAAGGGGCGTTGGCGACCGACGGTGACACCTCGACGCTGTGGGGCTCGGCGGGAGCAAATCCCATGGTGACGGAGCACATCACAGTGGACTTGGGCGGGATTCAGGACATCTCCAGCGTTCGAGTCAACACCGGGGACAATGATTTCTCCGGTGTGACCGGTAACGGAGCCGAAACCTTTGCTCCGATTGATTTCAATATCCGCGTTAGCGACGACAGCGTGGCGTGGACTACGGTAAAAACAGTGATCGGGTTTGTTCCCCCGAAATCTACTTGGTACGAATTCCAGTTTACGCCAACCACCGGTCGTTACGTTCAAATACAGGCGACAAACATGACCTTTGGCGATGGGAACGGCGACAGCATTCCGGATCCGGGAGAGAACTATCACATCACCTTCGGGGAGATCCAGGTGAAGGATTTTGCTGATCAGGGCACGGCCGCCAGTAGCAACCATATCGATCCGCAATTCGGCGATCCGGGCAAGGCAACGGACGCCGGTACCACAACGCTATGGGCCTCGGTGGGCGTTTCTCCGTTGGTGAACGAGTCGCTGACTCTTGACATGGGGCACATGAACCCGATTTACGGAGTGCGTCTGCATTCGGGTCCACTCAACTTTTCGGGTTCGACTATCGGGGGGGAGGCGACTTTTACGCCGATCGATTTTGAAATTCAAACCAGCAATAATGGCGTGGCCTGGTCCACGGTTCAAACGGTGACCGGCAATGTACAGCCGCCCAACACCTGGCGAGCTTGGCGGATTCCGAACTCCAACACCCGTTACGTTCGGATCGTCGCTACGCAACTGGCTCAATGGGACGACAACGGAAACGGCCAGGTCGACCCGGAAGATCTGTTCTTCATGAGCCTTGCCGAGGTGGAGATCTTGCGCAACAACAACGAAGGTGAGCTGATCTCCCGTGTGTTCGATACCGGGCAGACCTCCACCTGGGATACGATCACCTGGGACGCCACCGGGGTGGAAGGATCCGGTACGATCGTCCAGACCCGAAGCGGCAATGCCCCCGATTTGAGCGCAGAGCCCTGGGCGCCAGTGGACGGCTCCGCATTCCTCGACCCCAACCAGACGAACCTCATCGCCTCCCCGGCGGGACGCTACATCCAGTATCGTATTCGCTTGATATCTAAGAGCACCCGGACCACTCCGACCGTCCACAGCGTGACGATCGCGCGACAGTAGAGCGGACAATCAATCGCTGAGCAGTTTTTGCACGGGGTTGGAGAGTGTGCCGATCGTATCGATGGTAATCTGGACCTCGTCTCCATGTTGCAGAGCCGCGGCGTCTGGGGGAGCCATCGCCGGGCCGGTCAGGGCCACGCTGCCTGGCGGAATCAAGTTGTCGCGCATCAAAAACTTCGTGAGTTCCTGAGTTGTGAGTCGCAGGCGCGCGGTGTGCTCAGAACCATCGAACAGAATCTTTCGTTTCCTCAAGATCTGCATGGAAATTTTCAATTTCCGCGGGTCTCCAATCTCGTCGGGCGTAATTACGACCGGTCCAAGCGCACAACTCGCGATGAAGACCTTGGCTTGGGGTTGGAACAGGGGGTTCTGTCTTTCCAAATCCCGCGCGGTCAGATCGCAGGCGATCGTGTAGCCGACAATTTCTCCGCCGTGGCCAAGCACCGCCGCCAAATGCGGCAACGGGAGGGTTGTCGTCGAGTCGGATCGGATGCTGATCGCTTCTCGGGCGGCAGCACAGCGAGAGGCGGTCGCTTTGAAAAAGATCGTAGGACGTCCGGGTTCCGGTGGCCCGTCAGGGAAGGTATGCAAGGCTGGACCGCCCGTCTCATTGACCGCTTCGATGGTTTCGTAAGTGCCGTCGAATCCCCAGACTTCAGACGGTTGGGTCGGTAGGCTGATGCGGTGATGCTCCGAAAAGCCCTGCTCGATTAAGGTGTCATAGGCAACATCGTTTATGGCTTTGGCGGAGGATGCCAGCGCCTGAAGGCGAAAGAGCATGTCTTCCAGCGAGCGCGATTGGACGATCAATTCGTGCACGGTCGCGGGACCGCCGGCGGCAGTCAGGTCGGCAATGTGGCCGTCCTCGTTGATCCGTCCCAGTACCGACGTCTCTTCGCCGGTGGTCAATTGAATGAGCCTCATTTCAAGCGTTTTGTTTTGCGAAATTGAGAATGTGGGAAAAGGCTTTTTTCAGAACCGCTTCCGGGGGAAGGAAGACGACGCGAAAGTGTTGC
>JAJDCN010000102.1 GCA_029260815.1 Planctomycetota bacterium | reverse complement strand
CCCTCTTGTATCCCCTTCTTCACTGTCTACGACTGCACCCCAAACGCCGCCGGTTCTATTGCTAGCATCATGCGTAACCTCGCAGATGCCAGCCATCGATAGCCCTAGCCATGTATCTGTCGATTCATTATCCTCGGCTGGGTCACGTCCAATAACGGTGGCGGAGTAGAATGTTTGGATACTCCCCGCCTCTACGGAGCGACTCTCAGCACCCAGGAGACCGCCGTACCCGTCTTTCCATTCCACTGTGACACCAAATGGATTTATAATTCTCACTTTATCACTACTGGTGTAGCTGTCTGTCAGGTTTTCCGTCATCGTGAGCGTGTTCCCACTTTTCGAAGCGATTACCGCAACCTCGCCCGGCAGCATTGAAACCGTGTCTGCCGGATCCGTGTCGTTGTCACTATAATTGAAAGTTAGGTTTGCGGACATGGTGAGCGTTTTAGTCCCACCGTCGATCGCGTCGATCGTTTTAATTTCATGGTTTAGTCCGCTGGGGCTGGACAATCGCACTTGATCGCCGACACTAAAAATCGAAGAATTGCTCACAACAACATCCAACTGCCCCGCGTCTGCCGTCCCGGACACCATCGTGGATGCGGGCGCTGTGGTCCCAGTGAGTCGCACTTCGTCGCCAACCTGGAATTTCGATGCATCGTCAATGGTCACATCTTTCTGACCCGAAGCGGCCGTGCCTGATACATTTTGCACATCGGTCTCTTCTAAACTGGCCACGGAAACAAAGCCATATATATCTGCCACATAGAATGGAGCTTCACTCCCGCTTTTAGCCAAGTTGCCATTACGGGTGCCCGATTGCCTCCAAACAGCGCGATGTGTTTCTCCCGGGCCAGATTTTCTTCGAAAATTTTGATTGCCGATGCGCGCCATAGGACCTTTAAACATATCAAAAGGGCCAACATTGCCCGAAAGATAGGATCCCAACATGCGCACGGGCATCGCTTGAGTGGTTCCAGAAAGAACCGCAGAAACCCGGAATTGCCCCCCGGCCGCAGGAGACAACGCTGGCATCACCCAGGCACCGTCCTGCGCAGTATCCGAACGGAAGGCTGTTAACGCATTCGGCATTAAGGAGATCGTTTCCTCCGCGGCCAGCTTTCCATCGTAGTTTCTCCACTGGATGGTCACATCCAACAGATCGCTGGTTGGGTTTTGAACAAATACTTCTGTAAAGGTCACTGCATCGTTTTGCCAGAAAGCCCCAACGGTATAGACGCTCTCGTTGAAGTCAAAGAGATCGGCTATGGCTGTAGAGGAAGGCAAAAGTATAACTAGGAAAAAGCTGGCTAGAATAAGCTTAAGGCTTCTGTCGCATTCCATCGTGCCGCTCCTATTTTCCTTCTGGACAAACGTTACTTTTCTCATATCACGCATCCCGATGGCCTGAATCGCTTTCGCTCATAGCTTGGCCTTCTGTCGCGCCACAAAATCTTTAAAGCTATCAGAGTCCTCAGAGGACTCTGCGGAAAGCGCGTCCAGGGAGTCTTGGACAAAGGTCCCAATTGATGAGCCGCCCGAACTGGGCTCCATCATTCGGCGCAAGCTGATTACAGAGAACCTGCGCGTCACAACATCTACGTTTCGGTCTTCAGCGATCAACCGAAGCAGCAAGGCGCTTCGCATTGAAGGGCGAGATCTCAAGATTTGGATGGTTGTTTGGGGAGGCTCCCAGCTGGGTATGTTATGGGCCCAGCGGTGCAGCCAATAGACTTCCAATGGAGGGGCTGCAACCTTGCCCGCACCGAGGAGCACACTCACCGTCGCTGGGTGAGCCACGGCATAGTCTAATTCTTCAATCAGCTTTTGGCGGGTAGAGTCGGTTTTCTCTGCGATGCTCAGGCCAGCGGCGAATGTCAATTGTTGTTCATCGGTCTGCTCTGCAGTCACGGGTTCCGTCGTCTCGCCAGGCACCCCTTGGAACCCCCTTGTGGTCGTACTTTGTCCAGCCTGCACGACGGTCCCGTCCTGGATGCCGATCCCGCTGTTGAGGTTTTTGACTTCCCAGTAGGCGGCTTCCAGGCCGCTTTGGTAAATTTCCTCTGGCGTTTGCAGCGTGGCGGCGGCTACAGATGTCATTGGTTCGGAAGCCTTCAACAAAGGCTTCTGCCTGGGGAGGTTCTCAGATAAAACAGGTGTGCTGGCCGAAGGTTTTGATGCTTGGCTCGGCTTTAAACCTGAGAGATCAGGCGTCTCCTCATTTGAATGTTGAGGGTTGACGCTTGTCTTAGATGTCATAGATTTCTCGGGGCCATCTTTCGTCTCCCCGCTCTGAAAAAACTCTGCCGTAACGACGAGGACGATAACGCTAAACAAGCCGCCTGCCATTAGTCCCAGGCCCAGAGACTTCCATCTCGTTTTCATTACGGCACTCCTCTTTAGCGCTAGTTTAATATTAAGTTCTTATAGCCCGGGGACTTCCGAAGTGTTCCCATGTGCTTATCTTTCTTGATACGAACTAAATCGCGGAAGCCGTGTTTCATTGCCATCTGTAAATGATAGATTGACTTCTTCGCATCTCCCCGTTCGGAGAAAACCTGGGCAAGCCCGTAATAGCAGTCCACGCGTCGGCGCTGAGCTTTTTGTGCGACCTCAAGGAACAGCTTCTCCGCTTTGTCTAACGAGTTTTTCTCCAGGTACATCAAGGCCAATTGGTAGCCAATCGCTGTATTTTCAGGACGAAGTCTATGGCATTTTTCTAGTGTCTGGATTGCTGGCCCATGATACCCAAGTTGATAGTACGCAACCGCCAATTGCGCCGCGGTGTCCACAAGCGTGGGCTCGGCCTCTAAAGCTTGTCGAAAGGCTCCGATGGCTCGGCCATGTTTTTCTGACGCATCCAGACAAGACCGATCCCGTGATGTGCCAGTATGTAACCAGGATCTTCTTCTAGCAATTGTTTGAATTGCTTAAGTGCATTATCGAATCGCCGAGTTTTCACGTATAGCATGCCCAGCTCGTAAAAAGAATCGACCACAAGGGGCTTTCCTTGAATCGCTGCCCTAAATTCGCGAATCGCGGGCCCAAACTGATAGGGTATTTTCTCTTTATAGATTAAACCGAGACCATAGTGAGCGGGGCCGTGCTCGGGATTACTTTTTGTGATGGTAAGAAACGAGCTCTCAGCTCCCTTTTTGTCTCCGCTGAGCCATTGTAACGAGCCTAATTTTGCCAGCAAATCCATATCATTCGGCCAGTCGTGAATCAGCGTCTCAACCACTTTAATGGCTTGCTTGTAGTGACCGTTCTGGGTCAGCTTGTTAGCCTCCGTTATGCTTTCCTGCTTGGCCAGCCTTTCGGTCATGGTGGCGACAGAATTCTGGCTCACGTTTGTCTTATTTTTCGGTTGAACGCTGTCTGTTTTCCTGTTATCTGAAGGCGGCTTCTTGTCATCAGTCAAGTGGCCTTGAAGAAATAGCAAAGAAGGGATCAATACGACAGCGCTCATGACAAAGCTGACAATGAACAATCGTCGTCCACTATTCTTCGTGTTCTCTGTTTCGTTAAGAGATCTGCTCATGCAAGAAAGCCCTTGCCTTAACTAAGCCCTAGCATTCGAGAGTGTCGGCTTCTCCAACAACCCCAACCAAGCAGGTGAAACAAAAATCTTATCTCTCTCGGCGTTGATGTAACGACGAAAACGTAGAGCGATAAAATCACTAGACGCCACTGGAAGAAAGAATGGAATGTGCAAGGCGTGATTTTAGACAGCTGACGCAAGCGATCGCTTGTGCTCGAAGAATAAGTCACTCGGAGACGCTAGAATCATGTCATCCCAACCCCGCTACATTCAACAAATTCTATTAAGCGACAAGCCTCGGTAAGGACAGCCAAATGGTATATTCTACAAATCGCTACGTCGAGAATTTTCTGGGCAAAATTCTTGATATTTTTATTTTAATAAGCCTGTAATAACCTGTTGTTTATGATTCGCTTCAAAATAGGAGAAAATACGCTGTGTGTGTTGAATGGGGATGCCGGCTTCCCGAATTTGATACCAACCGTTATGAGAGATTCTGTTGGCATGGGGTCGTCGCCTCTGGGGCAATGTCTGTCCCAGGCCTGTGGTCGGGCCTGTCGTTGCATCATGTCGGGTAGGGTTGTTATCGGGAGGTTTTTTCTTTACAAAGCGTGCCCAAAACGCGCCTGAACGCGTCCGAATCGTGCGCAAACGTGCACGCGCTGTGTCTTGGGGGTGCATGGCTCAAGCTCAAAAGTAAAGAGGTTTTGCGCCGCTGGATTGGGCGCTGGTGGGGCGGTAGCGAGGGCTGCGGTGTGGGTGGTGGCGCTTCGCTGGTGTGTCGGCGGTGGGGCGGTGGCGTGGGCGGTAGTGTGGGCACCAGTGTGGGTATGGGTGTGCCCGTGGTGGATCGCTGGTGTGTCGGTGATGTGGGCTGTGGTGTTGACTGGAGCGGTGTCGAAAGCATGTGCGCCGGTGGGGTTTGGTCTGTATCGGTCGCTGCCGCTGTTTTGAACCGGCGGAGGTCGGCGGTTGAAATTGGCTTCTGCACACGAATTTTCAGATCTCTTCGGTTTTCAGTTGCGCGAAGTGGCGTTTGCCGACCTTGAGCACGGTGCCGGAGGGGATGGCCAGGGTGGCTTTGGGATCGGTGATTTTTTTGTCGTCCAGGCTGACGCCGCCTTGTTCGACCAGAGTCCGGGCCTCGCGGTTGCTTTTGGCAAAGCCGCATTGGGTAATGAGTTTCACGATCCAGATTTTTCCGTTTTCCAGATCCTCCGGTGATATCGTGACTTGGGGAATTTCGTCGGGCTGCTTTTTGTCGCGGAATACCTTGTCGAATTGGTCCGCCGCATCCAGGGCCGCGGCTGGATTGTGGAACTGGGCGGTGATGAGGGAGGCGAGACGGGCCTTGGCTTCCCGGGGGTGGGTTTGGGCCGAGCAGCATCGGCCGATCTCGTCGGAAGGCAGATCGGTCAACAGGGTAAACCAGTCGCGCATCAGGGTGTCTGGGATGGACATGACCTTGCCGAACATTTCTGCGGGCGGATCTTCGACGCCAATAAAATTTCCGTAGGACTTGCTCATTTTCTGCGTGCCGTCCAGGCCGACCAACAGGGGGGTTGTGATACAGACCTGGGGTTCTTGCCCGAAGTCCCGTTGCATCTCTCGCGCGGTGAGCAAGTTGAAGGTTTGATCCGTCCCGCCCAATTCAATATCCGCTTTGATCATGACGGAGTCGTAGGCTTGCATCATCGGATACAGGAATTCGTGCAGGTGGATCGGGAGGCCGGCCTTGTAGCGCTTTTCGAACATGTCGCGTTCGAGCATGCGGGCCACGGTTAGCTTGGAGCTCAGCTCGATCACTTCTCGGAAGGGGATCTTCTCGAACCACTCTCCGTTGTAGGTCACCTGAAGCGTGTCCCGATTTAGTACGCAGGCGGCCTGTTCAAGATACCGTTCGGTATTCTT
>JAJDCN010000101.1 GCA_029260815.1 Planctomycetota bacterium | reverse complement strand
TGTAAGGCGCGACGGCGGATCAAATAAGAGCGAAGCCAACCAAGGTGAGAATTCAAAGGATGGCACTCCCGCCTCCGTGGCAGCAGAAGGTTCTGCGACTAGCAGAACCGCCACTGCGTCAACGGGCGGCGACCCGGATGGGTCGCCAAGGCTAATCAAGAGAAACAAAATCGGCACGGGTTCTTACGAAGACGGCCAAGATGCGAAAGCGTCAAACAGGCGGAAGCGAAACAAGAAAACGGGTAGACCGGGGATGTGAGCTTACTAAAATTCAAATACTTGAAGTTTCTTGATATTTGCAGGTTAGAGTATTGGCTGATATGTTCATGCAAATACTTTTCGAGGGCATGTAAAATGACCGCTAAGCTCCCATACCTTGCTTCGCCCGGTACAATAAAAACGGTGCTAGACAAAGTAATCGAGGCACGGACTCCTGAGCGGTTCACACAAGATTTCTTGGAAACGAAGCTCGGTGCAAAAGGTGGCAGTGCTCGTGCCGTCATCCCACTGTTGAAGCGAATCGGGATGCTCCAGCAGGATGGGAGCCCTACCGAACTCTATCGGAAGTTCAGAAACACAGATACTTCGGGAGATGCGATGGCCCAAGCAATCCGGCACGGCTACAAGGAGTTGTTTGATCGAAATGAATACGCCCACGAACTTACGAAGCCAAAAATCTTAGAGATGATCAATGAAATCTCCGGAAATGAGAAAGGTAATGCTGCAGATAATTACACAGCTTCAACATTTATGAATCTTAGAGAATATGCCGATTTCGACGTCACGCTGGGTGAAGAAAAAGTTGAGACGGACAATACAACCTCTAATGATGCGAACATATCCGTGTCTCAAGATCCAAAACGTCAAGAGATGCAGACACGTCACCCTCAAGAGGGTACTCCATTAACACTAGCCTATTCTATCAATCTGCATCTTCCTGAAACCGACGACATAAAGGTATTTGATGCGATTTTTCAATCTCTAAACAACAACATCCTCAAGCGATCAGATGGATAAACATAGTGTTCGTTACTTTATGCTGAACAATCTCAGTATCGAGACTGGTGTGAGGCAAGTTGCCAAAGAGCTTGAGATTGACTTGGGTCCGAGCCATCAAGACCAAAAAGGGATAGAAACTAAGTTTTACCCGCAATTTTCATTTCGTGTTCGAAGTGAGGCGGAGAGAATGGCAAAAAACTATACAATCTTCTACAGCCTTGAGAATTCCATACGAGAATTGATTTCAGACGTTATGAAAAAGTATGGAAGCGATTGGTGGGGGAAAGATGGGTTAGTACCCAAGCCTGTCAGAGACAATGCAAACAAAAACCGCAAGAAGGAACTGGCTTCGGGTGTCACACCGCGGTCTAGCGAAATGCTTGACTATACAAATTTTGGTGAACTTGGCGAGATAATCAAAGCAAATTGGGATGATTTTGCAGATATCTTCACAGACATACGGGCAGTTGAGCGGATACTGAATAATTTAAACACGCTGAGGGCTGCAATTGCGCACTGTACACCTTTGGCCGAAGATGAAGAGTTACGCCTGCATCTTTCTCTTAGAGACTGGTTCCGGCAACAAGCCTAGTCCTCGCAATCGATTTACAAGGCGAAGAGCCAAGAACAGGGGCAAGCTAGGGGAAACTTAATCGAAGAAGTTTTTCAAAATCCGATTATCTTTTTCAAGGCTTCCCAAGCGATCTTTGCCAATTCACCTATTGGCTCATTCGCAAATGCGGTCGCGAGATATGCCAAGGTGCCGTAAATGACCGCTCGCACATTTCGTGGATCAATCCGCTTTTCTTCAAGCAATCGTCTACCGGCTTCCAATTCACTTATCCGACGTTCACGGTCTTGTCCTTCCCCCTTATAACTGTGCCAGTTAAATTGACTTTCTCTAGTAAGGATTGGGAGTTTAGTTATGGCGAGGAAGCGCTACTCGGACGAGGATATTCTAAAGCTGTTGCGTGAGATGGAGGTTCACTTGTCCTCTGGCAGCGATATCTCCAGTGCTTGTCGATCCGTTGGGATCAGTGATGCGACGTATTATAATTGGCGCAAACGCTACGGCGGAATGGGTCGGTCGCAATTGTCTGAGTTTAAGGCTCTGGAGAAAGAGAATGGGCGACTGAAGAGGATTGTGGCTGATCTTGAGCTGGACAAGCTGATCCTGAAGGAAAGCCTGGATTTTTTAAAACCAAGAGCCTGACAGTTGATGATCTTCGTCAAGCGGTAATACATGTCAGACAGAAGCTCGGCACTTCTGAGCGGCGCACGTGCCTGATCGTTGGCGTTTCCCGTTCCACCCAGCAGTACAAAGCCATAAACAGACACGATGATGAGGCTCTGCGCCTGGCATTAATCCGGCTGGCCAAGCAATATGGCCGGTACGGCTATCGCAAGATTGCAGAACTGTTGCGGATCGAAGGTTGGAAGATCAATCACAAACGGGTAGAACGGATATGGCGTGAAGAGGGATTGCAACTCCCTCAGCGCCACAGGAAGCGCAAACGGCTTTATCACAAAGATAGTTCCATCATCCGGCTGCGACCACAATATCCAAATCACATCTGGAGCATCGATTTTGTTCACGACAAGCTGAGCAATGGCAGAACATACAAAATGCTCACTGTTCTGGATGAATACACCCGACAGGCACTGTGCGTGGGGGTGAAGGCCAGGATGGGGGCAGCAGAAGTTCTGGAAGAACTGTACCCACTCATTATCAAACATGGAAAACCAGAACACATCCGATCCGACAATGGTCCGGAGTTCATTGCAGCTGCATTGCAGGAATGGCTGATAAAGGTTGGCATCAAGCCCATCCAGATTTATCCGGGCTCACCCTGGGAGAATGGATACAACGAACGCTTCAATGGAACGCTGCGTAAAGAAGTCCTGAATGCCGAATGGTTCACCACCATCAAACAGGCTCAAATTGTCATCAATCAATGGCTTAAACAGTACAATCACGTCAGGCCGCATCAGGCACTCAACATGCGCCCACCAGTCCCCGAAACTCTATCAAGAAATGGCCCATAACAAGGGGGCTTTACAGTCTAATATGTCATCACCGGGATATGAATTGCTCTGCTTTATTGAGTTCAGCAATTCATCCATTGCATTAAGCGCTTCTTTATATTCGGTTTGATTATGATCCAACGCAACATATCGATCAGAAGCCGGCACATTGGTTTGGAGTCCAGAATCACGATTCTGTTGAAGCGAAAAAATAAAGCTTTCTGAATTATCTAATTGAGTTTCAACATATCGAATTCCTGTATCTGTGATGCTCATATGATCAGGAAGTACGCCGGTTTTTTCTACCATCTCTCGAGATGACACATCGTCAAGTGCGAGTTGATAAAACCTGACAGAAAAACGATAGGTTTCGGACATTTCTATTAAATCAGACAAATCCCAGGGTGGAATGTCATCGGGAGCGTCTGGATCGGCGGTCATCCAGTAAAGTTCGAATAGTATTAGATCAGAAACCTCTGTTTGACGAAGTGCCAATGCAAATTTCCTTTATTATTTGCTGAGATTGGGTCTGTTATTGTCTTTAGTTACATTATTACCACGCTCCATGTGTCTCAAGCGTTCGTTGTCTACACAGCGAATTCCAATCTTGTAGTCATCTCAAATGCGAACAGAAGTTATTGCTTTCTCCCCTCAAAACAACTCCCCTACCTCACAATCCAGCGCCTTGCAGATTGCTTCAATGGTATCGAGGGTGAGGTTCATCTTGCCCTTCTCGATCCGGCTGACATAACCCTGATCGAGGCCGATCAATAGCCCCAACTCTTCTTGAGACATCCCGATTTCCGTGCGTCTCTTGTGGATGGCTATTCCAATTTTACATTTTAAATCCATAAAATGTTTGTCCAGTTACTGGACAAAACAATCCATGATATATATATCATGTTATGACATTTATGTCATATCGTCTCGAGAACCCCGGCCTTCACCCTGGACGAGGGTTGGGCGGAAAGGGAAGGCGGGAGCAGAGGGCCGGCTGCATCAATCCCGTCTTCCTGTTTATTTAGTCCTTGCTCGCCATCCGGCGAGCGCGCGTTCACGGGCTGGCGAATTTGCTAGTCGCAAATTCTTGCCCTGCCACGCAGGG
>JAJDCN010000011.1 GCA_029260815.1 Planctomycetota bacterium | reverse complement strand
ACAATATGGAGAAGACGCTACCCTGGAGGACTATTACGCGCGATATCACCGGACCACGTTGAAAGATCACACCGAAGAGTTGCGGAAGCGCTCCGAGGCCCGCCGCGACGAGATCGAGATGGAGCTCGTAGTCAATCGGCTGGCTCATTACTACAACATGACCCGCGAACAGGTCCGCGTCCAACACATCCTTCTGGCGACTGAAGAAGACGCGACGAAGGCACTGGAAAAAATTCAGCAGGGAGCCAGCTTCGACGTATTGGCCCGGCGTCAATCGATCGACTACCTGACCCATGCCAAGGGTGGGCGGTTGCCGGAGTTTTGCAGGGGGGATTGGAAATTTCGCACAGGTCTTTTTGACGAGGCCTTTCACAAAGCCGCCTTTGCCCTGAAGGTGGGCGAGGTGAGCAAGGCCGTCCGAACAGAGGCCGGTTACCACATCATCAAGAAACTTGAACATCGGCTTGAGCAAAAGACCGCTTATGCCAAAATGGAAGATGAAATCAACAAGCGGATCGCCGCCCGACGTCTGACCCTCGATCAGAAGAGCATCTGCTTCGAGCGGCTGCGACAGGAAGCGGCGATCACACGAGAGCATTAATCGAAACGCCAAGGAGTGGGCAACGATATGACAGCCACTGCCATAAAAAACTATAAACTCGGCGGCATCCACCCGCCGGAAAAGAAAGAGATGAGCCGGGAGTGTGCCATTCAAATAGCCCCAGTTCCCGAAGTCATCACTGTTCCGCTGTCTCAACATATCGGAGCCCCCTGCACCCCGGCAGTGAAAAAGGGCGACGAGGTCAAAAAGGGACAGGTCATCGGAGAGGCGGGCGGATTTATCTCCGCCCCCATCCACGCGCCGGTCTCTGGAAAAGTGACAGCGATCGACGAAGTCGTGCACATTTTCGGCCGCAAAGTTCCGGCCATCGTTATCGAAAACGACGGAGCCGAACAGTGGGCGGAGGGCTGCAACATCCAGAGTGACACCTCCGAAATCACGCCCGAACAAATCCGGCAAAAAGTCCGTGACAGCGGAATCGTCGGCATGGGAGGGGCGACGTTCCCCACCCATGTCAAGCTCTCGCCGCCGCCGGAAAAGCCGATCGATTGTGTCGTTATCAACGGCGTGGAGTGCGAACCTTACCTGACCACCGACTTCCGCCTGATGCTCGAGCGCTGCGAGGGCATCGTCAAAGGCATCCAGTTAATCATGCGTAGCGTCAATGCGAAACGCGGCGACATCGGCATCGAGGCGAACAAACCCGAAGCGATCGAGGCAATGACGGCCGCCACGGCGCACCTGCCCAACATTGACGTTCATACCCTGACGGTCAAATACCCCATGGGCGCCGAGAAGCAGGTTATCAAGGCTATCCACGACCGCGACGTGCCCGCGGGCGGATTGCCTATGGAAGTGGGCGTAGTCTGTTCCAACGTGGCCAGCGCCTATGCAATATATGAAGCGGTCGAGTGGAACCGGCCCTTGATCGAGCGAGCCCTGACCGTCACGGGCGAGGGTGTCGTGAATCCGGCCAACTTCGTCGGACGCATCGGCACGCCGCTGGAGCATTTGCTGAACATTACCGGTGTACATCCGGGCGTCAACCGACTGGTCCTGGGCGGCCCCATGATGGGGTTGGCCCAATATTCCGCCGATATCGTGATCGCCAAGGGAACAGCGGGCATCTTGCTGCTAAAAGAAAACCCCACCGACGAGTTCCGCAACTGCATCCGCTGCGGCGAGTGCGTGTTTGGTTGTCCCATGGGATTAGACCCGAGCACCCTTTCGATCCTCGGCGAATCAAGGGACTGGGAACAGGCTCGCGATGGATTTGATATGATGGATTGTTTTGAGTGCGGTGTGTGCAGCTATGTCTGTCCCTCCAACCGCCCCATCGTCCACCTGATTAAACTCAACAAGGCGCTGGCCAAGAACGCGCCGAAACACTGATTTCAAACGAGGAACCCACCCCGTTGAAGGCAACGATGCCGCACGATACAGGAGACCGCAATTGAGCCAGGGAACCGAGCAAGGGGCGCAACCCAAGCCGAAACCGGCACCCAAGGACGAAAAAAAACCGCTGTTCGAAAAACTGACCGTCGCCACCTCGCCGCATATCCACAATGCGGAATCAGTGGAGAAGATCATGTGGACGGTCAACGCGTGCCTGATCCTTCCGGGAATCGTGGGCGTATGGGTCTTCGGCGTCGGCGCCTTGAAGGTGATTTTGCTGAGTGTCCTCACCGCCGTGGTAACCGAAGCCGCAATCCAGAAGTGGACCGGCCAAAAGGTCACCGTCAAAGACGGCTCCGCGGTAGTGACAGGCCTGCTATTCGCCTACAGCATGTCGCCCAGGGTCGACTGGTACATCCCGATCATCTGTTCGTTCTTCGCAATCGCCGTGGTCAAACAATTGTTCGGCGGGCTGGGTAACAATATCTGGAACCCGGCCATGGCCGCCCGTGCCTTCGCCCTGGCCGCTTGGCCGTTTATGACCGTTGCCCTGTGGTTCGGGGGATGGGGGCCGGCTGCGGAGTACGGCATAGAGAACAAGTTTGTTAGCCAACCGCCATCCGAATTCCAAGCGGCCGCCGTCACCGGCTCCACACCGCGCAAGAATATCCGCGAGGAAATCGACAAGGCCCGCGCCGGCAAAATGACCGACGTCATCCCTGAAGGCACCTCGGCGCGGGAAACCCTGACGGTCATTCGCGAGCGACACAACCCCGGCTTGTTGAACCTCCTCGTGGGCACTCGGGGCGGCTCGATCGGCGAGACGTGTATCATCGGCCTGGTCCTGGGCGGGATCTTTTTGCTGATCAAAGGCTATATCAAATGGCAACTGCCCGCGGCCATGCTCGCCTCGGCCCTATTTTTCGGATGGCTGCTCCCGGTCCGGCTAGGTCTGGGCGATCAGTCGGAGCTGTTGTGGGGAGCGGGCGACATCCTCTTCGATTGCCTCACCGGAGGGTTGGTCCTGGGCGCGTTCTTTATCGCCACCGACATGGTCTCCTGCCCGATGACCAAGAAGGGCCAGTTCATCTTCGGCATTGGCTGCGGGTTCTTTACCGCGGTCATTCGTATCTACGCCGGCTACCCGGAAGGTGTCAGCTACTCGGTGATCCTTATGAACACCGCAACACCACTGATTGACCG
>JAJDCN010000002.1 GCA_029260815.1 Planctomycetota bacterium | reverse complement strand
GGACGGGCATGACACAACACTTTGTCATTCCAAGAGTTGGGATTAGGTTGCCGGGGTACGGGGTTTGCGTTATAATCTCCGTTTTCGGTATTTTTGGCCGCGGCGTATTGCTACTGGAGAGGGAATGAGCAGAGAAAAGTTTTCAGAGTTCCTGGCAGACTTCCAACGAAAACGAGAAGCCATGGTGGAGGAGGTTGGTAAGGTCATCATTGGCCAGCGCTCGGTGTTGGACCTGATTCTTGCCTCCATCTTTTCAAGAGGCCACTGCCTGTTGGTGGGCGTCCCTGGTCTTGCCAAGACGCTTACCGTGAGTTCACTGGCGCGCGTCATGGCCTTGACCTTTAAGCGGATCCAGTTTACCCCGGACTTGATGCCCTCAGACATCACCGGCACGAACATTATCGATGAGGACGAGCATGGTCGGCGACAGTTCCGTTTTGTGACCGGCCCGCTGTTTGCCCATATCGTTCTGGCCGATGAGATCAACCGAACACCGCCCAAAACTCAGGCGGCTCTGTTGGAGGCGATGCAGGAACGACAGGTGACGGTTGCGCAGGAAAGCTATCCGCTGCCCAATCCGTTTTTTGTGATCGCCACCCAAAACCCGATCGAGCAGGAGGGCACCTATCCATTGCCCGAGGCGCAGTTGGATCGATTCATGTTCAACATCCAAGTGGACTACCCGACGAAGGAAGAAGAGGAACAAATCCTCAGTTTCACCACCGGTGGAGGGGCGCCGGATATTAAGGCGATCATGACCGCGAAGGATATCGTTAATATGCAAACCCTCTCCGAGAAGATCGCTATCAGCAAGTACCTGATCGAATATACCGCGAATCTGGTTCGCGCCACCCGTCCCAAACAACCGGAGGCCCCCGACTTCGTAAAGGAACTGGTGGACTGGGGCGCAGGCCCGCGAGCGGGTCAGTTTTTAATTCGTGGGGCCAAGGCTTTAGCCGCCATGGATGGGCGGTTCAACGTCGCGGCTCAGGACATCCGTGACGTTGCCGTGCCGGTATTTCGGCACAGGATCGCGACGAACTTTCAGGCCCAGGCCGAAGGCATTGATTCGGTGGAAGTCGTCGCACGGCTTTTGGCCACCGTTCAGGAGCCGGATGTCGAGAAATACGAACGGGCACAGACCGCTGTTGTACAGCCCGACCCCAAGGAAGCGTAAGCAGTCCGGGACGTCCCTATGAGCAGTTCGGTTGGAAAATATCTGAAGCCGGAGGTCATCGACCAGGTCAAGCGCCTGGACCTTCGGGCAAAGTTCATCGTCGAAGGCTTTATCTCGGGCCTGCACGGTTCTCCATTCCAAGGCTTCTCCGTCGAGTTCAGCGAGCATCGCAAGTACGAACCCGGCGACGAGCTCAATACAATCGACTGGAACGTGTTTGCCAAGACCGACCGCTATTACGTCAAGAAATTCCAAGCCGAAACGAATATGACCTGCCATCTCGTGGTCGATATGAGCCGGTCCATGGCCTTTTCCTATGGTGATGGCCTTAACAAACTCGACTACGCGATCTCTTTGGCCGCGTCCATGGGTTACATGATGATTCATCAACAGGACCCGGTCGGCTTGGTGACTTTCGATGAGAAAATTCGCGCGGTCATTCCACCGAAAAGCAAGCGGTCGCACTTGACACAGATCCTTTCGGAACTGGCCAAAACGGACCCCAAGGGCCAGACGAACCTTGCCGACAGCATCCATAGGGTTGCCGAATTGATCCGGGGACGCGGATTGGTCGTCTTGTTCTCCGACCTGCTGGCGGATACGCGGGAGGTGATTGATGCTTTTCATCACCTGCGCTTCAAAGGGCATGATGTGATCGTCTTTCACATTCTCGATGTGGCCGAACTGAAAATGCCGTTTAACGGCATTGTCGAGTTCGAAGACATGGAAACCGGTTCCAAGGTTCGCGTCAGTCCCGACGCGATCCGCGACAATTACCTGAAACAAATGAAGGTTTTTCTCGACGGTTATGAAGAGCAGTGCACGCAGGCGCAGATCGATTACGTTTTGATCGACACTTCCGTCTCCTTCGACAAGGCCCTGATTTCCTTCCTCTCCCGCCGCATGAGGAGGGGTTGAGGTGGGCCTGAGCTTTGCGGTGGTTGGGTTGCTGTGGGGTGTGCTGGGTGGCGGGATACCGATTCTCATTCACCTGATCAGCCGCGAAAAACCGCAGCAGGTCGAGTTTCCCACCATCCGCTTTATCCGGAAATCGGTGAAAGTGTCCGCAACCCGGTCCAAGCTCAAGCACTTTATCCTGCTCTCTCTGCGCGTGCTTGCGATCGGCTTGCTCGCCCTTGCCCTGGCTTCTCCACGAATGAGCCACGGGATCTTTGCTTCGACCGACAGCGCGCTCAGCGATACGATTATTATCATCGACGACTCTTATACGATGGGGTTTCGCGGTGCAACGGATGTTTTGTTCGATCGGGCAAAGGAAGAGGCCAAACAGATTGTCCGCGGTCTTGCCCCGGGAAGCCGGATCTGCATTCTGGCCGCATCGAGTCCGCCAGAAGAGTTTACAAAGAGCCAGGATCAGGCCGCCGAGCAGGTGGATGCAATCTCTTTGACCCATCGATCTTCGAATCTGGCGCGTGCCGTAACTCGGGCCTCGGATTTTTTTGACCACCCCAACAATCAAGTATCCCCAAATCTCATACGCGATATATTTGTGATCACCGACCTCATTGGACCTTGGAGCGTTGCCGGTCCGGCCCGGCTTCAGGAAAACGTAGCGCTCTTCATCCATGACGTTGGCGAAGATGAAAGCCACAACCTGTATCTGGAAGAATTTTCTCTCGAGCCGGAGCGATTTGGCGTAAATAGCCCCGTGTTTCTCCAGGCCAAGTTGAGCGCCTCGGCCGGTTCCGGACAGGGCGTGGTGGAGGTAGCTCTTGATATCGAAGGCAAGCCGGTGGCTCGAGAAAGCTTCGTTCCCGGAAATATGGAGAAGCCGAAGCAACTTCGATTCGAGCACGTTTTTAAACAACCCGGCGTGGTCAGCGGAGCGCTACGGATTACCGACTCAGACAGCCTGTCGATCGACAATGCCGTTTATTTTACACTACACATAAGCGACGTTACCCGCGTGCTGATGATTGCGCCACACAAAAGTGCCGACTCCTTTGATTTTAGAACTCGGGTTGCACGCCTTATCTATTCGCCTTACAGCGAGTCTTCTCGTCAGGTGGTAGATACCAAGCTGATTGCACCGGATGAACTGGCCGGGTTTACTGGACAGCAGTTGGCGGAAAATGATGTAATCGTCTTGCTCGACGTACCGGAAATCACGCCCGCTGGCTGGGGAAAGATCGCCAGCTTTGTCGAAGCGGGCGGGGGGCTGATCACACATCTGGGGGCTCGCGCGGATCCGAAAAATTACAACGGCGAAGATGCCCAAAAGTGTCTTCCAATAAGCAACCTGTCACTTCCTGCCGAGATCGGGACCGAAGAGCAACCAGCTCGTCTGCGGTTGGATCCACCCACATTGACGCTATTCGAAAAAGTTTCTAGTCCAAAGCTGGACATCACCGATCGGGAGTTTTACAGGGCCAGCTCTGTCGAGGTTGCTC
>JAJDCN010000001.1 GCA_029260815.1 Planctomycetota bacterium | reverse complement strand
GCTTGGGCGACATCTTGATCTTAGCCAGTCAGGGCGGGTCCGGGCAGGAACGGAAGGCCTTTACCTCCATGGAACAGATCCGAGCTGCGCTGGTGAACAACACGACGTACCCGACGGGAATGACCAACGAGCACTTCGAACTGCTCCGTGACTTCATGACGATACACGCCTGGGTGGACGAGACGACTCTTACGGGCGCCAAGTTCTGGGACCCTGCCTTCAACGACGACGCGGAGGCGTTCTTCCACGACGGGCAGTTCATGACACATGATTTTTTTAACGACTCCGATGTTCGGCGACACGACATCGACGTGAGTCTCTCGGTGCCCAGGTACGCACCAGAACCCGATCCGTTCCGCCTCTTTTCCAACGGCGACCCCTGGCAGGTCCACCGGCGCGATCAGGGCTCCCACCTGGGCGGTCTTGCCGTCTCCCGCTCCTTTCTCGGCTCCGCGCGCGCGCCGCGATCTTCTTTTGTCGAGTTCCAACCGGCGGGCAACGCGGCGGTGACGACCACCGCGGGGTTCAAGCAAATCGACCGGGCTTTCCCGCTGATTCCGGGTCGCTGGGACGCGGGGTTCGACAAGGACACGGAATCGGACAACCTATTCGGCGTCGTACCGGAGAAGCGTGCGCCGATCAATCTGAATGCGGCACCGGCGGCGGTGCTAGAGGCAGTGTTCATGGGCCTGGAGGCCTCCTACGTCACCGACGCACAGAACAACCTATGGCCCAACCGCGATCTGCTCAAACCGATCTTGTCTCGCAGTTTGTTTCGAGCTGAAGGCGAAGCCGCTGCCGGCATGGAGGACCTGACTGAAGATATTCGCTTTGAAGATCGGACCGATGCCGAAATGGAACTCGGTATGGTGCGCCCGTATCTCTACCAGTGGCACGAAGATTATCATACCAACTATTGGCCGCGTTCGGAATTTGTAAGCACAAAAAGAGGCACCGAAGAAAATGGACGCATGCGGCGGTATCAACTACCAGAGTGGGATTGGATTGGTGATGCGACCGAGAACCAAACCCGACACTATATTGTGAATCCGATTGCCAGCCTTGGGATCGATATCGCCCAGGACTGGTACCGGCTGAATCCGACGATCGAGATGACGCCGTCGGTGGTAATCTATCCTCTGGAAGCCCACGAGCTGGCCAAGGCGATTGTCAATTACCGTAAGGGTTGGGGTACCTTCGCTGACGTGGGGCTCAATGGCGTGCCCGGTGGGCCGGATAGCGATGAATTGGGCGGAGAAAACAACGGACGGCTGGATTACAATGAGGACTACCACTACACCGCCGGCGAGCCGGACAGCCTGGAGTTGATCCCGGGCACTGTCTATCGTGCCCTCAGCGGGCCGAACCGGTTTAAGAGCTGGGAGCAGTTCATGATCTTCCTGGACTGCGTCAAATATCGGGTCTTCCTAGATCAGCTCAATGACGGGCTGAGCGACGCAGACCAGTTCTCCATCCAGCGTCGATTGCTGGCGGATCTAAAAGTGGACTTGGTCTTCGCCAACGCCAACCCGAATTCCGACCTCCTGCGGTTTAACCCCAATGCTTCTTTCGCCAGTTACAACCGCCGGTTCATGAATCCGGCACTGGACCAATTCATCTCGTATGACAACACGGGGGATCTAGATGACCCTGAGGTAAACGGTGCAGTACAGGTGGATATCCCTACAACGCCTGCAGGAACGGTCCAAATGGTGCCCCGCAACATCGACAAGCTTGACCTGTTCACCCCCGGTGAGCGGTGGGTTGACGACGGTGACGGTATCTTCGATCCGCGCGACGACGAATCGTTCGAGTACGAATATGAGGATGTCAACGGCAACGGCCTGTTCGATTACGGCGGATTCCCGACGCATACGACGGAGTTGATCTTCGAGCCGTCTGGGACTTACCACGTTGAAACCGTGGGAAAGGCCGGTGCGAGCCGCTTAGAAATCGAGTCTACGAAGACGATCCGCTCGGTCGTGCGGTTTTTCTCCATGAAGCGGCTCAATAGCCAGCGCGATTTTGAGGGTGTTCCCAATAGCAAGGACGTGGGCGCCCACCCGGACAACGATTTCGCCTACAACCGCGCGCTGCATTCCCGAGATACCGACAGTGTCGGTAGTCCGCCGCGGCTGAGGTCCTATCCTGAATTTGACCCCACGTCCTGGACCAGCGACTACCAAATGGCCTATGATCGGCCCCAGCCGTTAGACCGTATCAGTCCCACAAGTGAAAAGGTCTGGCGCTGGGTTCGTAACGGTACAACAAGTTTTCGGGTTCCCAGCACGAAAGGCTTGACGCAGGATCAGACAATTTCCCAGTTCTACAAGAGCCCCGCGGCGATCTATGATGGCCAGTTGGCCCTGCCGACCCGGGAGGTGACCCAGGCTCAAATGGCGGGTCCCGGCCAAGACGTCTTCAGTTGGGCGTTGCGTTTCTACATCCGGTTTAACGGTCGATCGATGGATCTGAACAACCCAGTCCGCGACGACTTAAACGCTTGGTATTTCAATCCCGCAACCGGCTTCGGCGAGCTGGGCCCCAGGGTAGTAGGCATACGACCCGCACATGCCTTTGACAAGCGAATCAGCATGCGGAATACCAATAACCTGGACATGGTCCAGAAGGGGTTGATGGAGCCGGAGTTCTGGGGGATCGGCACCTATTCGAGCAACCGATTCTCCGCGTTTGCCGGGGGAAGTTGGGGACTCCATCGCAATTCTCGTGTGCCCGATGCCGGCCGGCGGGAAGCCCTCCGAGAAACCCAGGCTTACCGCCACTGGCCCGAATCGATCCCGAAATACGACCGGGAAGGTGGCTTGACCGCGGA